>NZ_BOLV01000005.1 GCF_016861845.1 Lacticaseibacillus suilingensis | reverse complement strand
CACGCAAGATGTTTGGTTGGAAATCCTCGCTGGAAGTCTTCTGGTCAGAGATGTTCCACTTAGCTTGACAATTCAAGTGCCTAATATTCGCTATTGGCAACGACCTGCAAACAAAATGAATTCCCGCTATACCAGTATTTCCTACTATCATTCAATAATTCCCCGCTTTACACAATGATAAGGCAAAAATATATCTTACAAATTCAAATAAATTAAATGTATTTACAAGTTTATTTGTAAGCGCTTATAATATCTGGCGGAAAGGAGCGTTAGCTTGAAATCAAGAACAAATTGGAGAAGTTTCATTGAACTGACGATGTTGTATATCGCACTCTGTCTCAATCATGGCAACCAGAGAACTGATGTCTTTCAACTTCTCTGAAGCTCAGGAGGATGAAATGAGAAAAGCTGTTCATTTAAAGCTGGCACAAAGAAAATGGCTTGTTGCCGGCGCAACCGTTGTCGCTGGTGCTGCTGTCTTCGCAACTGCCAGCACCGCCGTTGAAGCTACTAACAATGCACAAAATAGTGCCACCACAACGCTAGTTAGCACGGATACACCGTCGACTACTGTGACCACACCGGCCGCTAATCCCAACTTAGCTCAGGGCACGGCCGCGACCGCCACCGGTCAGGAAAGTGATCAGTTCTCTGCAGCGATGGTCGTCGATGGTGATGCATCGACGCGCTGGGCGGGTGCTGCCGGAGAAACAAACGGTGATCAAACCTTAACTATCGATCTAGGGAAAGTTCAAACCATCAGCGAACTGGATCTGTCATTCAAGAGTACGACGACTGATTATGAAGTGTTAACCTCACCTG
The DNA here is from genome assembly GCF_016861845.1 of Lacticaseibacillus suilingensis. GTDB lineage: Bacteria > Bacillota > Bacilli > Lactobacillales > Lactobacillaceae > Lacticaseibacillus > Lacticaseibacillus suilingensis. Next base: position 147,559 of record NZ_BOLV01000005.1, on the reverse strand, counting down.
ATGGAAAAAACTATACGCCTAGGCTGACGGTCAAAGATACCGAAGTCAAGAAAGCCTATTCCCTGCCAATCGTATTCAGCGCTACCCCTGTACGTTATATTCAGTATCACCAGCTCAAAAACACCAAGCCCTCTGGTAGCATAAACTGGTATGCCTCAAGCATATACGAGATTGAGGCCTATAGTGCCAAGCGGGTCTTGTCCAGTCTTCAACTTGATGCAAAACAAATTACATTGACTCCAGGGGAGAACAAAGACCTCACATACACAACAACGCCAACTGGGCTCGTACTTAACGAAGAGAACTCAAACCTTCAATGGTTCAGTAGCGATGACGCCATTGTCTCAGTGGCCAACGGAAAGCTCACGGCGATGGGCGCTGGCACTGCCACCGTTTCGTTGACTGATAAAGTCACTGGCCTTCACAGTGAAACTCAAGTGACTGTGCTCTCACAGATTGAATCTGACACGACCCTCGCCATGATGCGCGAACGCTGGCTTAATCGTCTGATGCCAAAGGCGCCAGATCTAACCAACCCGAACATCCGCGCTTATCTGAAGAGTGTTGCAGATAAGAGTGATGAGCTGTGGAACACAATGGACCGCAGTGCCGACCGGACGACTATCTGGGCCAAAGTACCAACTGCCTCCGCCTCCGCCGACATGACAAGTACTTTTGTTAATATCAAGGCTCTCACCTTAGGCTACTGCGATCCATTGAGCCAACAGTACAAAGATCCCGCAGTCTATCAAGCAATTATTGATGCGCTTGACTATATGATTACCACCAAAAAATACAACGGCACTTACCATTCAGATAACTGGTGGGACTGGAACATCGGCTCCTCACAGCCATTAGTTGATACACTGATGCTGCTCTATGATGATCTAAAAGCCAAGGACCCTACCGCATTGGCTAAATATGTCAAGCCCATCACTCTATATGATGCCGCGCCTGATGTTATGTTCACAGGCGGTAAGGCTACCGGCGCTAACCTGACAGATATTGCCCTAGCAGTTCTTGGCAGTGGCCTACTCGTTGATGACACCAACCGTATTGCGCTTGTTCAGCAGCAGATGCCAGAAGTACTCGGTTTCTCCCAGACCGGCGATGGTATGTATGCGGATGGCTCCTTTGTTCAACATGAGAAGCACGCCTACAACGGTGCATACGGTGCCGACATGTTACGAGGAATCGCCCGCATTGTTGCCACTCTAGACTCGACGCCATGGGCCATCAAGGACGAGCAACTCGTTCCATATTTTCAATATGTTCAAAAGGGCTCTGTTGAATTGATTGTTAATGGTCGGATGCCTTCAATGTTCTCAGGCCGTTCAATCTCCCGTGGCGCCGGCCTCTCCCCAGATGCGCCAGAGCTCTACTCCGGGAAAAAATCCTTTGATGGTTTATCAATGGTTGCCTCCATTGCCCCTGTCGCTCTGAGAAACGAAATATATCAGGAAATCGCAACCTCAATTCGCGAAGTTGGCGATCGGTTCAACTACTTTGAGAACCCCCGCGACTATGGCACTTTGGTCGACCTTCAAAAGGCCGTTGATGCTGGTCAAGGTCAAATCTCTGAACTGCCAGTTATCAATATTCTCGCCAAGATAAATAGGGTGGTGCAGCGAACACCTTCCTACTCTGTTGGCATCAGCATGTACTCTGATAAGGTCTTCACCTACGAATACGGTAACGGCGAAAACCGACACGCTTTCCATACCGCTGACGGTATGTTCTATCTTTACAACGATGATCTAACTCAATTTGGCGAAGGCTTCTGGCCGACCGTCGACCCTTATCGCTTGCCCGGGATCACTGTCGACACAATTCCTCTGGCAGATGGTGCTCACGCCGGTAAGACTAGCCCTGAAAAATGGGTTGGCGGTTCTAAGGATAATGAAGTTGCAGCCATTGGTATGGCACTCAATAAAACAAACCTTAAGCAAAATCTGATTGCCAAGAAGTCCTGGTTCCTGTTGAACGGCCAGATTGTCAATCTTGGAGCCGGCATCAATGGTTCAACTACGGCTGATATCGAAACCATTCTTGATAACCGTATTCTCAGCACACCTGACACCAAGGTTACAGTTGACGGGGCTGCTTTCAAAAATGGAACTACCGTTAACTCATGGGCCAACATCAACACCGGTAAAACTAAGACTAACGTCGGCTATATCGTCGCTGCTGGGAATGATAATGTCACCGCTTCCGAAGCGGCGCGTACCGGTAAATATGCTGATATCAACCCCACCCATGGCACGCCAAAAGTTTACACCTTCGACTACCTAACGTTGGCAATCAATCATGGCCAAAAAGTCACAAATGGCAAATACGAATATGTTACCGTTCCAGGCGCGACTGATGAGCAGATTGCCAAGCTGGCCGCTAACCCAGAGTATCAGGTTCTCGCAAACACGGCTGACGTTCAGGCCATCAAAGATGGTAACCGAATGCTGGCAAACGTCTGGACTAAAGCCGAAAACCTGTCCGACCTGCTTAGCGTTGATCAACCGAGCTCACTAATCGTTAAGGACCTTGGAAATAATGATTACCAGATTAACATCTCCGACCCCACTCAAAGCAACGAAAAAATCACCCTTAAATTCAATCACGACATCACTGCATCGGCAGATGTAGATTCCGTCTTCGCCGTGAAGGGTGATCTCCTCATCTTCGACTCAACTAACCTAAACGGCGCCAGTCGCAGTGTCACCATCCATGTGAACTCTCCGAAAGGTGAGCAGTCGGTAACTGACAAACCAGATACAACCAAACCAGTCGTCACCGAAAATCACGAAAGCAATAAACTGCAGAGTGGCTCTCATCAAAGTAACAGGTCGGCTGTTACGCAAACACCTGCAACCCAAAAGGCCACTAAAAAAGTGCTTAACTCCGATAAGCGTAAAACCAGCCTGCCAAACACAGGTGAAAGTATGTTCAGTGCGGTTCTTGCAGGTCTCATCGGCGCCGTTATTGTCGGAATCCTCGCTTTACAAATCTTTAATCACCGCAAGTACCTTAGTTAGCGATTATGTACAACGTTGAGATTTTTCCCAAATTGATATGTAGATAACCTGCACTACTCTGCCACAAAACAGCCCTTCCGCTGTATCAGTCGGAAGGGCTGTTTACTTTACATGTTTTGCTCTGCCGCGACAATCCGCGCCACGAATTCATCGGCCGTACCGCGGAGCAGCACACTGTTGTAACTCTCGAAGTATTGGCCGAAATCCTCTTGATTCACCGAATAACCCCGATAGTCATTGGCTAAGGTCACCAGTAACGTTGGCTTATCATCCGCGTGCCGAATGCGTGCGCCAAGCGTGTGCACCAGTTCGCCTGGATAAGTCACAATGCGCAAATCCCCACAATCCAAAATCGTACTATGCGCCTGAAAATGGGTATGGCCAAAATTGCGAATATGCTGATAGGTACTCAAGAAGCCTTTCAGCTCATCCTGTCTGGCTCCCGTCGCCGCTTGCGTTTCATTGTTTATTTTGGTCCACAAGACCTGGGCATCCGGATTAGTCATTGGGTTATAATCACTGGTCAATGTGACTTGCTGGCTTTGCAAGCGGCCGAGTGTAACGGGTTTGTCCACCGCTTTAATTAAGCCCGCCACGAGTTGCTCACTTTTTTGCATCACTTCATCAAAGGAGCTCTCCCGCCGGGTGTACCGAGTGCTGGTGTTCCCACAATCCGTTAGCATCACCACTGGTCGAATGCCGAAGCGTTTCTGATACGCCTGCCGTACCCCACCGACCAAATCGGCGGATAACTGGGTATTTTGGACGTTCATGATGGTCGGATGCGTCCCTAATAGGAGCAAAGCGCCAAGCAACTTATTGTCATCATCTAACGCCACTAATTGTGCCAGCTGGCGATTGTAAGGCATCGTCGCCTGATCCCGGTTCGCATAGATGCCATCAGGAACCGTCGCGGCCCGCAATGCCAAGCGTCCTGGCTGAGCGTTCTGGATGGCATTGGCCACAGCCTTCACCGTCTGCGTATCGATCTGCTGCCAATAGGTTTCATCGATGTCAGGGTAGTCGAGCAACAAATCCGTTACCGTGGGTCCTGAATGCGTGTGAATGGCGGCAATCACTACCTGCTCCGCCGGCACCTGCCATTGCGCGGTGATTTGCCGTTTAATGCGATCAGCGCGATAGCCCGGCACAGCCACAATATCAAGGGCGATGAAAAGTAGTCGCGTCTCCCCTTTTGCCAGATAAAACACCGATGTAGTCAAATGATCATGTCGTCCTGTGGAGCGGCGGCTTTCGTAGCCTTCCATCTCACACCCGATTTGCGGGTCAATCAACTGGTTGTCTGTTCCAATAAGCATTGCCGTGCCTCCTTAACCTAAACCCAGCTTAACACTTTTGACGAAAAATATCACTTATAAACTTTTTCTTGATATTTGTATCATCGATGCTATACTGACGTTGTAATGGTTTTCATTTTTCGTTAGGAGGCATTGTGATGAAAAGAATGAATCGCTTCTTCGATCATTTCCAAGAATTCATGGAAGCGAAGATTGTGCCTGTGGCCAATCGAATTTCCAACCAGCGTCATCTTGCGGCGTTGCGTGATGGTTTAACCAACTTGGTGCCCTTTACCATCATTGGTGGTATCGCGTTGATGATTGCGAACCCGCCAGTCAACACCGACTTGGTCAAGCCAACCAACTTCTTCAATAATTTTCTTTTGGCCTGGATGCACTGGGCGCAAGGCAATTATGATATTTTGACTGTTCCCTTCAATCTTTCAATCGGGATTATCTCAGTTTATGTGGTCTTAGGGGTTTCCTATCAACTCGCCAAGTCCTATAAAATGGCGGCTTTTCCTAATTCCCTAGTGGCGTTGATGACGTTCTTTGCCGTCGTTGCTGCACCCAAGACCGTCAATAAAGTGCTTCAAATCGACACGACATTATTAGGTTCTAATTCCATGTTCGCCGCCATTATCATTGCGCTACTCGTCATTGAAATTAACCGGTTCCTCATCGATCACAGGATTGCGATTCGGATGCCGAGTCAAGTCCCTCAAGCCGTGGCCGCACCATTCGAAGTGCTGCTGCCATTGATTGCTAACCTGCTGATTTTCGGCGGAATCAACGGCTTGTTGGGGCACTTCAACACCAACATCGGCACCTTTATCTTCGCGATTTTCCAGCCATTGATGCACGCCGGGGCTTCGCTCATTTCCATGATGATTTTGGTCGAAGTCGCCCTCATCTTCTGGTTCTTCGGGATTCATGGTGACAACATGATTTCGGCGGTCACGACGCCAATCTGGACCGCCGGCTTGGTTGAAAACCTGCAGGAATACGCTCAGCACAAGCCACTGACCAACATCTTCGTTGGGAACTTCACCTTCATCTTCGGTGAAGCCGCAGTATACATCGCCATTTTGGTCAGCATGTTAGTCTTCGCCAAGTCTCCACAGCTGAAATCCCTGTCACGGCTGGCTTGGCCAGCAACGCTGTTCAATATCAACGAACCGCAAGTCTTCGGGATCCCAACCGTGATGAACCTCTTCACCTTCATCCCTAGCTTCATCTGCTTGCTGATTGATATGCCAATTGCCTACTTCGCCACCACGCTTGGATTTATGGGTAAAACCGCGATGAGTGTGCCGTGGACTTTGCCCGCACCGCTCTATGCGTTGATTTCAACGCTTGATTGGCATTCACTGATTGTCTGGTTCCTGATTTTCGCGATTGATTTCGTGATTGTGGCGCCATTCATGATTGCTTATGATCGGCAACTCTCAATCAAAGATGAGCAAGGTGAACCCGCAGCTGAATAAGCGCAATTAGAAAACTAAGGAAACGTCTGCTTGCACGTTGCAACAGGCGTTTTCGTGCTACTATGTAAGTATCAAAAACGAAGGATGGTTTGATATGGACCTGGAGGAACGCATTGGGATTTATTACACGACCCTAACCAAAACTGAACGCCGCGTCTACCAAGCCATCCTGGCCAACCCTGCCGCGTCTGCGGAACGCTCAATTCAGGAGGCCGCTAAGCAATACAACGTCTCAGTCGCCTCCATTCAGCGTTTTGTTAAAAAGGTAGGCTATAAAGGTTATCCCGAATTCAAACTCGATGTCGCCAAGCTCCTGGCCGCACCAGCGCCTGAAGCAGCACAGTCGACGCGCCTTCAACGTATCATGGCCGGCTACACAAAAACCTTCCAAATTCTCGCACAGATGGATCTAGAACAACCGTTAAATCGCCTCGTTGCTGCCATCCATAATCACGCCAGCGTCAAAGCCATTGGGATTGGGAACTCTGGGCTTTCAGCGGAGCAGCTAGTCTATTCCATGTATTCAGAGGACCGATTCATTGAACCAGTCACCGACCAAATTCGGGTCGACTACCTCACCCACGCGTTAACCAAAGATGACCTGCTGATTATCTTCTCGATCACGGCTTCTGTTCATTCCTATCAGGCCCTGCTCACCCGGGCCAAGCGCCTACACACGCCAGTTTTTCTCATCACGATGAATCAAGAAACACCATTACTGAAATTAGCACCAGAAACCATTATCTTGCCTTCCACGCATATCACCGAAGTCGATAACACGCCGCATCAAATTGATAATCGGACGATTTTGTACAGTTTTGCGGAAGTCATTTCGTATTATTATGCGACAAGTGAATAAGCTCAGCGTAAAGAACCAGCCTCGTCAACAAGTGGTTAACGAGGCCGGTTCTTTGCATTACTGATCGATTATTTGCGTTTGTGGATTCTCAGCTAACGTCTGCTTTAGTAACGAATAGCTTCGATAAACAATCAGCCCATTCTTTGCGTAGAATCTTTGGGCGTCTCCATCGGTCCAAAAAAAATACACGTGATAGATATGTTGCTTTACCATTGTGATCAACATGGTATGGAAAAGGACATACCCTAGGTGCTGACGACGCATATCGCTTCTGACGCCAAAGGGGCCAAACCGCCCAGCGCTAGCATCAATCGCCCGCTGACAGTAACCATTAATTTCATCGTGTTGATTAACTGCAACGATGATGGTCCTTGACGCCAAGCCGCTTTTGATTGCCTGGCGCACATTGACTTGCCAATCTGGGGCAAAGTCTTGGCTAAGCAACATTAAAAGCGAATAGGTATCACTCAGTTGGAATGGCCTGATTTTAATCCCCAAAGCTTCGACTTGGGTTAATACTTGGTCGAAATTGATTGGCCGGTGGTAATTCACTAAGGAGCGCTGCATCGACACGGCCTCACCGCTCTTCACAAAACCTAACTTCTGAAAGAATGGCAACGCGTTCGGGTAGGCGGCTGTATCCACGCCTGGAAAGAGATAACTTGCAGGGTACGCGGCGAGGGTAATCTGCTGAGCACCTTCACCAACAAAAATCTGCTGAATACGAGTCACCAGACTCGCTCCCCGCCTTTGATGCTGTGCTTGCGGCAAAACGCCCATCGCGATCAGCCACCCTTGCCGTGTTGCCTGGTCGGCTGTTGCCCAGAGAAAACCGACCACCTGGCGGCCGTCAAGCATTAAAAGAAAATGCTGCGCATCGAACTTTGAATCCAGTAAAACTCGGTTCGTGAAGCCGGCAAGATCGATTGGATCAGCCGCCAAGGTTTGATTCCAGACCTGAATCGTGGCATCGAGATACTGGGACGAAAAAGTTGCGATTGCCATTGTTTCCTCCCCTAATCGTTTCTGAAGCCGCTGAAACGACACTAAAATTCAGTGATAAAGTGTGCAATTTGCTTTCCACCTGTCAATGCAATCAGGTCATGCACGCAACGCTTCTGAGTTGCGTCGAACAACTTGTCCAGTTGGGCAGTGGTCAGAAAGCTTAGAAAAATCGCGGCCAGGGTTTGCGGCGAGACGAGTTCCTGCGTTATTTCTGCGGTGTAATCGACCCCCTGGGCGTTCAAAGTATAGGTGCCAGAATTCCAAGGCGCGGACTCGTCTTTCACACTAAACTGAATGCTCTGTTGGATTGGAAAAGCACTTAACCAGAATTGAAAGAAGGCAGGTATATCAACAATTCTTGCCATCGTGTCCTGGTAAATATACTGTTCAATTCGCGGATCGTCGAAGTCAAAACTAAGCGCCTTGGCGGTCGTTGACATCCCAACGATTTTAAACACGTTAGATTGATGGGCAGCAAGAAAGCCTAGCAACTGTTGCCGCCAATGATTTTCAGCGGCAATCAAATCAACCACTTCAATCGTAGTATCCACCTTACGATAGCTCAGATAAGCAACCACCGATGAGTGAAGGTACAGCAGGGCATAATTCAAGTCTGGATACTGGGCCGCTTGCCGCTGCCACCATGGGGCATCCCGAAATGGCATACCGTGAGTTTGATGAACCTCTTGCGTGTACAGCGCTTGGATCGCATCAATTTGATCACCTGTCAATTCTGCCGGCTGCTTCCTCGCTACAGTATAAACGCGATCGATGGGAAAATTCGGATAGCGTTCCACAGGTATTTCATAATGAAGGCGCTGCGTATACAGCTCGTACCCAAATTGCCGGTAAAATGAAGGCGCAAATGGCTGCAATATCGCCACGACTTGCCCAAGCCGATGTGCCTCCATTAAGCTTTGGCGAACCAATTGGGTGGCGATTCCACGCCCGCGTGCTTCGGGGTAGACGCCAACATGGTTAATACCCACGGCTCTTAACGACTGGCCATAAAAATTCACAGTAAGAGGCAGATTAATCAATTGGCCTTTTAGTTCATCATCGTCAAACGCCCCGATTCCTTGGCCCATGTTGAGCAGACACCGGTAGTCCTTGGCCTTCTGCGCCGTGTATTGTGAATGAAAAACATATTTTCGAAGTTCAATCGATTGATCAACATCAGATTGGGTTTGAAAACCTCGAACTTGCATGTTTTCGCTCCCTCCTTAATTTTTAAACTGTGACTTATAGTTTTTAGCTAAGCGCTTAGAAGCGGTAATGGCAGCAAAACTGCGATCAAAGTCCTGACTGAAGTAGAGATATAGAATGACGTCAATGACGAAAAACTGGCCTGTAATCGAGTTCGTCGCCCCCACACGAACATCTGGCTCCATCGGTTTAATGGTTTTCAGTGAAACATCACCTAATTTAGCCAAGTGGTTCTGGCCGAACATCGTCAAGGTAATCAAAAACAAGCCGCTCTCCTTAGCATAATTCGCTACGTATAAGATTTCCGGTGTCTCACCTGAATTTGAAACGAGCCACAGCGTATCGTCTTTGGTGGCGTTGCTTAACTCCGTCAAAAATACATTGACATCACGGCCAACCACGACGCGCAAGCCGATTCTGGCCCATTTTTGCCGAATATTTTCTGCCGCCAAAGAAGACGCGCCGACCCCAAAGACATAAAGCGTATTGGTTTGTTTGAGGCGGTTCACTGCTTTGTTGCAATCATCTGACTTCAGTAAGCTCTTGGTCTGCTCAATATTTTTGGTCTCATTTTCAGCTAACTTGTCGCGAATCGAGCCAAAGGATTCATTGGCTTTGATATCAAGCTGTTTCTCGTCGTCTTCTTTTCCTTCAACCAGATCCATCGAGAGCATAATCTTCATCGCCGTGAAGGAATCAATATCAAGTTTCTTCACCATTCTGACCACTGTCGCAGAACTCGCACCTGCCAGCTTGGCAAGCTGATCCACGCTATAATTAACCGTTTCCTCCGGATGTTCTAACACGTATTGCGCAACCTTCGACTCTGCGGCAGTGAGATCATCTTGGCTGATACGAACTCGATTCTGAAAATTCATCTTGATTCCCCCTTAAAGAAGAAAAAAGTTCTGATAAGCCTGTTATCAAAACTTTTCCCGGATTTGTTTTTTTAATGCGGATGATTTTTGCTCAAGGCTTGCATTTTCCGCACGCGATTGGCCAACCACCCTTTGCCTTCTCCCGCCATAAACAGCTTATAGTTTCTAGTCGCTGCCATGAAAAAGACAATGCATCCAAACAAGAAAACGACTTGAAAGGCAATCAGGGCAATTCGATTATTCGTGATGGCCTGCGCCACAATGAGCAAGATAAAGCTGGCAAAGCCAACAAGTGTCCCGTAAATTCGGTGGCCACTTTGATAAACCCAACCCACCAGCGCTAGCGCAGCCGTAAAGAGCACCGCCAATACTAAAAACATCATAATCGCATAACCCATTAGTATCATCCTCTCAGTAACGGTAATAAGCACGGCTTTCCTGCCAGAATTTGTGGTCAGTTACCCCACTCAACTCAATGCCAGCGTCAAGATCCGCAATTGTTTGCAGCTGGCGGCCTGCTAAATATTCGATAAACCGATGCTTCGTACCAATTACAGGCGACACCAGATCCATGGTGAACCGATCTGGCCAAAGTGTCATCATTGCTTTCAACACATTATACCCTAATGTAAGCGGATTAAATGCATTATCCATGATGTGCACTTGCACGCCTTGGCAAATCTCATGTGTGTGCTTGGAGGCTAGCGGTTCAAACCAGACTGGTTGAAACCGAAGATGGTCGTCCTGCGCTGCAGTTTCAGTCAAGCAATTCGCCAGTTGATTCGCATCGATCCAAGGAGCTCCAAATTGTTCGAATGGCTTCACCGTGCCGCGGCCTTCAGAGACATTCGTGCCTTCCAGTAAACACAGTCCTGGATATAACCGCAACGCATCCAAAGTGGCCAGATTAGGCGAAGGGGCAACCCACGGTAGACCATTATCTAACAAGTTTCGACTAGCATCCCAGCCCCGCATGATTGCGACGGTTAATTGCAACTGCGGTGTTAGGTGATCTTTAATCCATGCCGCCAACTCGCCAATGGTTAGCTCATAGCGATTCGGTAAGGGCAGCAGGCCCACGAATGAGAAATAATCATGGGTCATCGCTTGTCCCACCGGCTGCTGCCGCCCTAAGGGTAAAGGCCGGTCAAAAACCAACACTGGCATGTTCGCCTGCGCTGCGGCTTGCATCGACTCTAGCAAGGTGTAGATATACGTGTAGTAGCGGACACCGATGTCTTGGATATCAAAGGCCAACACATCGATATCAGTGAAATCATCCCCTGCAGGTGCGCGGTGGCTACCGTAAAGGCTGACAACTTCAAGGTTAAGTGCATTATCGAAGTAGCTCTCAACGCTTTCACCTGCACCGGCAATTCCGTGAAGGCCATGTTCTGGTGTAAATAGCTTAGTGACACCAGCGCTAAGCTCGTTCAATACCTGGTACGTTGGCTTAAACGTCGCGGTTAACCCGCTGAAGTTTGTCACTAACCCTACGCGTTTGCCCGCAAGTAACGCCGCGTATTCGTTAACGGCTTCGTTGCCTAGCTCCATCGTCATCAGCCAATCCTGAACATTTTTTCAGCCACTTCAGGCATATCTTCTTCATCGATGCGCTCCACAGAAAAGAACTGATTGCCCTTGGCCATTTTGGTCTTAAATTGCTCAATTTTCTTCTGATCGCCTTGAATTTCGACCACGATGGTACCCTCAGGCCCTCTTGAGGAGACACCCGTTAAGCCTAATGGCATCGCATAGCGTTGTGCCACATACTTAACGCCTCCCTCAGAAAGATTGCCGTGAATCGTTAATTTTTTACGCATCGATCTAAACCTCCTAAATACTATGCTGTCGCGGACGTACCAGCTGCTTCAGCGTCTTCTTCCGCTTTTTCTTCACGTTCTTGCTTCAACAACTGTTTATCATACATCATTGTGAATGGATAGTAGATAGCCAGGTAAATGGCAAAGTTGAGGAGCATGAGCACAACGGCCCGCACATCGGCTTGCGTAATCATGTAACCCATGATTGGGAATGGCACCGTGAATGGCGCAAGCATTGAAGTTTTATTCACGAGATCAAAGTACATCGCAAAGTAAGTAATCGTGGAAGTGATGAACGGTCCGACAATAAATGGAATGGCCAGCAGTGGGTTCAAAACAACAGGCGCCCCGAAAATAATAGGTTCGTTAATATTGAAGACCCCAGGGATAAAGGCCAATTTACCAATTTGCTTTAAGTAAGCTGACTTCGCAAATAGCATGGCAATCAAGCAAAGGGCTAACGTACCACCTGAACCGCCAATCCAAACAAAGGTGTAGAAACCTTCTGTCGCAATGTTGGCAGCGGCATGACCGGCAGCGACGGCATCAGCATTTTGCTGCCAGAGAATCAGCCAAAATGGCCGCACCAGATTACCGATAATCGAATCGCCATGAATACCAGTTGCCCAGAGTAGGGTAATCAGAAGTGGTGGTAAGACAAGGCCAAAGTATGAGTTCATGCCAACATCAACAATTGGCTTGAAGAGTGTCATCAAAGCACTATTAATGTTGAAGTGAAGCACACCAGAAATTACCCAAACAACAATGATAACGACCGCTGATGGAATGATAGCGGCAAATGATTTGGAAACTGATTCCGGAACTTGATCTGGCATCTTAATGGTGATGTTATGTTTGGCACAAAAATGAATGATTTCTGTTGAGAAAATCGCGACAATAATCGCAGTAAACATACCAGATCCACCAAGATAAGTCATTGGCATTACCATGCCCAATGAAACCTTGGCATTAGCAGCATCATTGGCTAAGACTGGAATGGTGGTCATCAAGAAGGCGCCCATCGAGATCAACCCACTTGATAATGCATCCAGTTCGTAATGCTTAGCCAGTTGATACCCGATCCCAAAAGCAGCGTAAACCGCCATCAAACCAACGGTGATCCGGTAAGGTAACATGATTGTTGCCACATACGGGGCTACGAACTTAGTCCAAGCCCCAATTGGAAACTGAGCAATCAGAACAAAGAAGCTACCTAACATCACCAACGGCATGGTGGCGATAATCCCATCACGAATCGAGACCAAGTATCGGTTCTGGGAAAGTTTAACCATCGGTGGCATCATTTTAGCTTCAATCCAATTTAAAAACTTTTGCATGTTGACATCCCTTTCTGCAAACGCTTTATTTGCAACTACAGTATAGCATCTTGATTTTATGTTTCAATCATTTTGTTAAAAAAATGAAATTTCATTTCTAAGCTTGAACTAATCAGCTGCCGTAAAAGTGAATTTGGTCCAAGGATACAGGTACTTCAGCAGTGGTAGCTCTGCGTCATCAATGCTGCCTACTTTATTTTTTCTCAGGTCATGGTGCGGTTTAAGCACCACTTGAAGTTCGTTTTTATACACGCCAAAGTCATCATTGCCAATCAGAATATCACCACGCTCAAAATCGTGCGTATTGTCATGGGGTCGGTTAGCATCTGGCCGATATTTCACACGCGACTCGGTGGAGCGAGCCACCAGTGCATTACTATCGCCGCGCCGATAATGGTTTTCTTGTAACAAGATTTGGCGCTCAACCGGGTTGATCCCGGCCACTGTCTGCACGTTGAAACTTAACTTGTAACGATCTAATGCAGCCAACGCCTTCAATTCCGCCTCGCTGGCATACGCATTGCCGATGATGACATCATCGATTAAGCCGCTCATAAACATCGACTTGGCTTGAGTGGTGATGGGCAAGTAGCGGTCGCTTTCTCTTGTTGGTAAACCATCATTAACGTTCCACGGGCCTTGCGTTCCTACCTGGCTCGACACAAATGCCGCCGTGTGAATGCCCCGGCTCTTGAAACGCTTCGTGCAGCGTTCAAAAAATTCATCTTCCAGCCCTGTCCCCACCTGAGGATAAAAGTTGTGACAGCCATATAAAAACGGCACATTAGCCTGATAGCTCAAGATATTGTCCAGATATCCGGTATCATTGCTCATGTTCAATTCAATAATTAACTGCTCAGGATTGTAGGAAAGATCAGCTTCGGTAATGCCATTAAACCCTTGGTCCAATCGCACTGCAGCAACGCCAATCCGCTTAAAAAACGCAAGATCAGTGTAAGAAATACCTAGTTGATCAAAAATCCGTGGTGAAACGTCCAGGGTGGTTTTGAAACCGTGTTGATTCCCAAATTCGATAATCCGGCGAAATTTTTCCTCGGTGGCTTTGACGTCATTCGCCTCAAGCATGCTCATAAAGATGCGTGTGAAACCGTACTTTTCGCCCAACAGCAAATAGGCTTTATCTTCCGCCTCATTGCTGTGGTTGGGATAGATTGACAGACCCAGTTGTCTCATTGTCATAATGACTAATTTCCTTCCTTTGCTTTAAACCAGTAGAATGCACCACAAGCATTATTCCGCGTCGTCGTCAGGAATTGCACGTTAGATTGCTGGTTTTTAATTGCCTTTTCAAAGGCCTGGCGATAGGTTTTGTTGTGTAACAAAACGGTCCCCGACTCTGCCACTTTGAGAGGTCCATCAGGGTTAACTCGGGTAATCATCAATCCTACTTGATCTGCTAATGCAGTGGCGGCCTGCTCGATGATGCTTTTTGCAGTGTCATCTTGCTCCGCCAGCGCAGCGGTGATCATGGCAAATTCTGCAATCTCTTTGCGCGACATGCTGTAAACCCGTGATACCAATTCATTAACTGTTTGCGCTGGCGTCTGATCAAGAAATAGCTGAACAAAAACCGGCGCCTCTTGTGTATCCTGGAAGTGGGTGATGGCTTGCAACGTCCGGCGAGCAATATCGTAAGCACTCCCCTCATCACCAATCAAGTATCCCCAGCCACCAACGCGGAGAATATGATGCTCCTGTTTGGCAAACACTGCAGACCCAGTACCAGCGATAGCCAAGATGCCATTGGCACCTTCGAGGGTATTCCACAAGCCCAGTGTCGCATCACTCATCAATTCGATGGGACCAGCGTAGCTTTTGCTGAGGTGCTTTAGCAATGCTGGTGCTCCACCGGCAGTTTCTGCACCGGCAATGCCAATCACAATGCCCTCACATGATGTCAACGCGTAATCATGCCCAATTTCCTCTAATACTTTGACCAGATTATTCTTGGTTTCCTCAAAATTTACCAGCAGATTACCTTGCCCGGCTTGATAAGTACTTAGCACCTCGCCATCTAAACTGATGACCTGAGCAACAATATGGGTCCCACCGCTGTCGATTCCTATCACAAACCGCATTTTGACACTTCCTTTTGTCTTGACTAACGAATTGACTACGGTTACATTATAAACGTAAGAAACAACATTTCAAATATTTCATGTATTTTAAGATTTTTTATTTCAAAGAGGCAAATCATGGCAAATCTCGAACTTCAATTTTCGTCAAGTGTTCTACAAAATCAAGAAACGATTCGACTCCTGCTCCCTGACCACCCATCGTCAAAAAACCTCCCTACAATCTGGTGGCTTCACGGTCTTGGTGATAATGGTAGTGTCTGGTTGCGAAAAACGCGCCTCGAGCTCTTCGCCTCCCAGTACCAAGTAGCAATCATTCTGCCAGATATGCACCGGTCTTTTTATCGCAATGCGCCGGATGGTCAGCGTTATTTCGATTATTTAACCGAGGAGCTACCAGCCTATCTGGGAACACTCTTGCCTCTGGCAACGACTGCAAGAAAGCGATTTTTAGTGGGTAACTCAATGGGTGGGTATGGCGCTTACCGTTGGATTGCCCATTATCCAAGCCATTTTAGCCATGTCGCCACGCTATCTCCGGTCACTGATCTTACGGTAGTCAGGCGACTAATGCCTGACTACCGAAACACCATTTGGCCAGACCCGGAAAAAATTCCGGCACTCAGCACAGAGTTCGCGTTAACAGCTCCTGATTTGAAGGCAGTTAACTGGTTTCAGAGCATGGGCACCGATGATGAATTACTTGATGATTGTAAGCACTTTGATCAAATGATACGTGAGCAATATCAAATCGATTTAAATGCACATATCGAACCCGGCAAGCATGATTGGAATTTTTGGGATTCGCAATTGCCAAAAATCTTTGAATGGCTTCCGCTAGAAAAGTTGACAGGGGGTATCAAAGCATGAACTACACGGAAATGCGCAATCCCAATACCAGCGAAATTGACCAACTAAGTACCGAATATGTCCTCAAGTTAATCAACGAAGAAGACCAAAAAGTGGCCCCAGCATTAGCCACCCCACAAATCATTCAACCACTAACCGGTTTGGTTGACAGTGTGGTCACCGCCTTTCAAGCTGGCGGTCGGCTTTTCTATATCGGAGCTGGCACCAGTGGCCGCCTAGGTATCCTGGACGCTTCAGAGTGCGTGCCGACCTTTGGCGTTTCGCCTTCACTCGTGCAGGGTCTCATCGCCGGTGGCAGCACCGCCATCACACATGCAGTCGAAGGGGCAGAGGATTCAACCACGCTGGGTGCGGAAGATTTGAAGGCGCATGGGCTCACCAACAAAGACGTCGTGATTGGTCTTGCCGCCAGCGGTCGTACCCCTTACGTCATCTCCGGACTAAAATTTGCCCAGGCCACCGGTTGTGTAACCGGTGCGATTAGTTGTAATTCCGATGCACTAATCAGTCAATATGCTAATTATCCGATTGAGGCGATTGTCGGGCCTGAGATTTTAACCGGATCAACGCGGATGAAAGCTGGTACAGCCCAAAAACTGTTGCTAAACATGATTTCCACCACTGCCATGATCAAAATCGGCAAAACTTACAGTAATCTCATGGTCGACTTGCAGCCAACCAACAGTAAGCTCGTTGATCGCGCCCAGCGCATCATCGCGGAAGCAACCGGGGTTTCAAAAACTGAGGCTCATCAGTACTACCTCGCCTCTCATCGGCGACCTAAAGTGGCCATTTTGATGATTTTGGCCCAAATCGACGAAAAGGCGGCCGAAAACCAGCTAACTGATGCCCACGGCAGAATTGCAGATAGCCTTAGTCGAATTAACGCAAATTAATTAACTACGATCTGACAGCGCAGAGAGGCTCGTCATCGCAAAAGATGACGAGCCTCTCTTTGTTCAGCCATCCTAGCTAAATACCATTCAGATACTCGCGAGCTCACAAAAAGACCCCTGCTCAATTCGAGCAGGAGTCTCGCCTTTCCAGAAGCAAGCTTGCATGGTGGCAGCACTCGCTTCTACTTCGCCTCCTGGCCATAAACCGCCAGTTCGGTTAACGCCGGGAAATATTCCGTACCAAGCGCACGTTTTAGCTGATTCAGTTTGATCCAGGTCACCGTGCGTGGTGTGAACGTGTAGCGCTGCGCCGCCGCAGTTTTGGCCATGGTGATGGCTTCTTCGCTGCCATCAGAAAAACTCAACCTGCCATCGGTCCAATAGGTATCATGCGGATAATCCGCGCGGAGGGTAATCACCGCGGTATCGATGGTCACCGGCCGGCCAAAATCGATGGTCAACTCGGCGTCTTCCCGCTGGTCAATGCCCCAAGACTGAAACGGCCAGTTACCGTGATTTTCATTGGCCACGTAGCCGTCAATCGCGTTGCGTGCGTAGAAAACATACTCACCGCGCGTTTCGGCGTTGGCGCTAGCGTGCGGATAAACGCTTTGCGCCTGGCGCAAATCATGGCTATTCAAGGCGAGGTTGCGGCGGGCCGCAATTTCATCGGCAGTGGCATAGCGGACACTGGCGTAATGGTTGCGCCCAGCAAAGGCGGATTCAGGGTATGGCCATTCGCGCAGATCATTGACCGGAATGTCAAAGCGCCAAGTTGGCTCCGTGAGGTAAACCAACGCTGGGGCCAGCGCGGGATCGAATTGAGCGACGAGGTAGGCGGGGGTACGCTCAACCGTCACTTGATAATAATCACCGCTTTGATAGCCGTGGTGGTAGGCCACATAGGCACTGGCGCCAGCAGGAGCCGCTTGAACGACTTGGCCGGCATGGTACAGGCCGAAGGTTAATTCTGCCATGGCGGTTTACTTCAGGTCAGACATGGCGACTTGGTCCATGTCATCATAAGTTTGGTTTTCACCACACATCGCCCAGATAAAGGCGTAGTTGGTGGTGCCGACGCCGCAGTGAATCGACCAGCTTGGGTTAACCACGGCGGATTCGTTGGTCATCACAATATGCTTGCTTTGACTTGGTTCACCCATGAAGTGGAAGACCCGCGTGTCAGCACTTGGGAATTCAATGTACAGGTACGTTTCCATCCGACGCGCATGGGTGTGGGCTGGCATGGTGTTCCAAGAAGAACCTGGGGCCAAAACAGTGTAGCCCATCTGCAACTGGCAGGTGTCCATTTGACTGGCATCGATATACTTGTAGATGACCCGCTTGTTCATATGTTCCTGATCACCGATTGGCTTTTGCAAAGCGTTGGCAAATGGGAGCTTCTTGTCTGGGTAGGTCTTGTGCGCCGGGGTCGACACAGTGTA
Source organism: Lacticaseibacillus suilingensis (assembly GCF_016861845.1). Classification (GTDB taxonomy): domain Bacteria; phylum Bacillota; class Bacilli; order Lactobacillales; family Lactobacillaceae; genus Lacticaseibacillus; species Lacticaseibacillus suilingensis. The sequence continues at coordinate 129,330 of NZ_BOLV01000005.1, read as the reverse complement.
GAACTTCGCCGGCTGCTTGGGATCTTTAGAGGCAAACACGACATGCTTGTGGCCCATGCCGATGTAATAACCATCATGTGGCACCATGTCCTGGGTGTCGCCGTCGATGGTAATGGTACCCTCGCCGCCAATGTTGATCACGCCCAGCTCGCGGCGCTGCAGGAAGAAATCAACGCCGAGCTGCTTGTCCAGCACGATTTCCAACGGTTCAGTGGTTGGCGTCACACCGCCGAAAATCATGCGGTCGTTATAGGTATAGGTCAAATTGATGTCACCTGGGGTAAACAGGTGCTCAACGAGAAATTGGTCCCGCAGCTCAGCGGTGGAGTAATGCTCGATATCCTTAGGGCTGTGGGCATAGTTAGTGTGCATTGAAAATGCCATGGTGTTATCTCCTCCTCAAATGAGTGACAAAAGGTGCTGATTAACGAACCAGGTAGCCGCCATCAACTGGAATGATGGCCCCGTTGATGTAGCTGGAAGCATCGCTGGCCAAGAACACGGCAATCCCCATCAATTCGTAAGGTTCTGCCCAGTGACCGGCTGGAATGCGGTCCAGGATTTCCTGGTTGCGGCTCTTATCCGCGCGGATTGGCGCGGTGTTTTCAGTCTTGATGTAACCTGGGGCGATGGCGTTCACGGTGATGTTGTACGCGCCCAGTTCGGAGGCAAAAGCCTTGGTCAACCCGGCCACGCCATGTTTAGAGGCGGTGTAAGAAGGAATGAACTTACCGCCTTGGAAAGACAGCATGGAACCGATGTTGATGATCTTGCCATACTTTTGCTTAGCAAAGACCTTCGCCGCCGCCAGCGAAACGTGGTAAACCGCGGACAGGTTGATGGCGATGACGCGGTCCCAATCTTCATCCTTAGATTCCAGCAAGGGATTGCGGCGGATCATGCCGGCGTTGTTGACGAGAATGTCAATGTGACCCATCTTCTCAACGGCTTCAGCGATCACTTGCTCAGCCACACCTGCCTTGGTCAAATCGACATCGGCAAACTCAACTTTGCGGCCGCGCTTTTCAATCAAACGCCGGGTGTTGTCCCACTCAGCCTTGCCGAAGGTGGGAATGAAAATATCGGCGCCGGCTTCGGCCATGGCGATGGCATAGCCTTGGCCCAACCCAGTGTTACCACCGGTGATGACGGCCACTTTGCCCGTCAGGTCGAATTTGTTCATGTTGAACTTATCGAGTTCTGCTTCGTGCTGCTTGATTTCTTCTTCGCTTTGGTGAATTTCTGCCATATGCTTTGCTCCTTAGCTTTGCGTCTTACCATTTCTTATACAGAAATGATGTTTCTTATCTGATCAACAGAGCTAATATAAGCTGTCAGTGCAAAAAATGCAAGCGGTTGCGACCATTTTCAACCGAACACCCGCGCCGAAACGTTAATCCGACGCGGGTTTTTGCGGGTTAAAATCTTTCTTTAAAGCACGGATTCGATGGCGTGCTGGGTGTTGAGCAGCAGCCGCACGAATTGCGCACGCCGCTCATCGGATAAGCGATATTTCGGCGTCGACACCGAGATTGCCCCGTACAAATGGTTGCTCTTTTGCAGCGTGACGCCTAAGCAGTACACTTCCGGCTCGTTTTCTTCATTGTCGATACTGATACCAGTTTGGCGGATGCGCTTGAGATCCGCCTGAAGGGCGGTTTGCTTGGTCAACGTCGCTGGGGTTAAGGCCTTCAGCTCACGGCCACTCAGGTACTGGTGCAGCTGGGCACTACTATAGCCGGCCAGCACCGCCTTGCCCATCGCCGACGAGTAGAGATTCATGGTGCCACCGATAATCGACTGCAGCTTGATGGAATTAGGACTTTCCAGCTTATCAATCAAGACAATCTGATCATCGCGCACCACGCCTAAGTTGATGGTTTCCTGCGTTTCATCCCGAAGCCGCTCCAAATAAGGCCGCACAGTACCGGCGATATCAAAGCTGGCTAAGGCTTTTTGCGCATAGGCAATCAGCTGCGTGCCCATATAGTAGCGTTTAGTTTGATCATCGCGGCGCACCAGGCCCAACTCATTCATGGTGGTTAAGACCTTAAGCGCAGTGGGCTTGGCCATGGTCACGCCGGCGCTAATTTCCGCCAGCGTCGGCGCGGTTTCTGTGCGCCCTAGAAAATCGAGAATCTCTTTTGCTTTCACTAGCACCGTACCATACGGTTTGTTGGTGTTTGTTGGCATCATTTTGCCCCCATCATCGTTTATCATTTGGAAATCATTCATATCATAAGCGAAATCAGGCGATTATTCAAGCGGCTAGTCGGTCAACACTTCAATGTGATAGTACCCTGGATGGTTATCGGAAATGAGATAGACCAGCGTCTGGTGAGCCGGGCCGTAAAAGGTCTTGGTCAGATGAAACACCGCTGGAGCATCGGCATAGTTGGCTTCCTGTCCGAGCGCCGCAATCTCCTTTTCCAACCCTGGTAGTTCAGTGCGTGCCTGCACATTCACCAGGGTCTGCGTGGGATAGTCAGCCAAGTTGCGATCGAGGCGCATCTCCCGGGAGAGACTGCTGCCGGTTTTGAGCCGTTCAATCGCGGCATGGTCCAAGTAGGTGCCTAATAAGTAGCGATCTTGGAACTTCCAGGCCACATCGTTGGCATAAGCGACTTGGTGGACGCAAATCAGTTGCTGGCTTTCAGTGGGATCCCCCAGCAAGGTGGAGATGGTCGCGTTGCTGACATTTTCATCCACCGTGGTGACGCTATGTTCATTCATCCGGACGCGTTGGCCCGTGGCGTCAAGCTTATAGGGTGAGAATTCGCTGAACCAGGCCTTTTGGTGATTCAAGTTGCGCCGGACGAAGGTGCCGTCCCCTTGGCGCCGGACCAGGTAGCCTTCGCTGACGAGTTCATTGAGGGCCCGCACGGCAGTGGTGTTGCTGACGCCATACTTGGTCCGCAGTTCCCCTTCTGAGTAGATCCGCATGCCGGGTTTGAAGGTGCCATCCTCGATGGCTTTAACGATTTCTTGCTTAATCAATTGATATTTTGGCTGCATTTTAACGACTCCTATTTGGAAAATTAGGGTTAACGTGATAACTGTTGTTTCTCCCTCAATCTACGCCAACTTGCCAGAAAAGGCCAGCTTTTTTAATCATAAAATCATCAAATTTACCAGACAGTCCAGCCGTTTTAGGGTTAACTTAGTGAAGATTGTCACTTGGCCAAAAAACGTTTGCAAAAAAGCGTTTACAAACAAAAAAATCCGGCGTATGCTAGGTCGTGAAATCAGATAACACGTTAACCCTTTATAATCTTAACGTGTTGGGAGGACGCTATGACACAGATCAATTTGGAGCCTGTGCAAGACCCACAGCGGTTTCTGGATCAACCTTTGCTAAGCCAAGCCGAGATTGACGAAGCCATCGCTGCAGTGATTGCTAAGGTAGAGCACAACATTCTGAAGCTAGGGGAAACTTTCCCCAGCTCATCGACCAAGAACAGCAGCTACGAGCCCACGAAGAACGTGGAGTGGACGACGGGGTTCTGGACGGGGATTCTGTGGTTAGCGTACGAAGCAACGCATGATGAACGATTCCGCCAGTTGGCAGAGAAAAACGTGCAGAGCTTCAAGTACCGCATCGACCACGAGATCGACGTCGATCACCATGACCTCGGTTTTCTCTACAGTCCCTCTTGCGTCAGCGCTTATAAGCTGACCGGCAACCCGGTGGCCAAAGCCGCCGCGCTGGAAGCCGCTGATAAGCTGATGACGCGCTACAACCCGAAAGGCGAATTCATTCAAGCCTGGGGGCCCAAAGGCAGTGCAGAGAATTACCGGCTGATTGTCGACGCCATGCTCAACATTCCGCTGCTGTTTTGGGCTAGTGAGGAAACGGGTAAGCCCGAGTACCGCGATGTGGCGGCCAAGCATTACGCCACCACGCTGAAATATGCCATTCGGCCCGATGCTTCCGCTTTCCACACCTTCTACTTTGACCCGGAAACGGGTAAACCGCTGGGCGGCAAAACCCGCCAAGGTTACGCGGATGACTCGAGTTGGGCCCGCGGACAGAGTTGGTTGATTTACGGCATCGCGTTGAACTACACCCGCTTGCAAGATCACGCGGATGTGCAAACGTTCAAAGCCGTGACCAACTACTTCTTAAACCGCCTGCCTGAAGATCTGGTGTCTTACTGGGATCTGATTTTCCACGACGGCGACTGGCAGTCGAAAGACTCCTCCGCCACCGCCATCGCGGTTTGCGGCATCAAGCAAATGGAAGGCTTTTTGGCGGAAGGAGATGAACTTAAGCCGCTTTACCAGCACGCTGCTTCGGCGATGATGCGTAGCTTGATCAACAACTACACGGCCGAGCAAACCACTGGCATTACCGCCTTGTTGAACCACGGCGTGTACTCCTGGCATTCTGGTCGCGGGGTCGACGAAGGCAATTTATGGGGCGATTATTTCTACTTAGAAGCGTTGATTCGTTATAAGAAGCAGTGGCAAATGTACTGGTAAGTCGCACTTATTCAAGGAGGACAAATAAATGGCAGATCCAAATATTGTAATGACACGCATTGATGAACGGTTGGTTCACGGCCAAGGCCAAATGTGGATCAAGGTTTTAGGGGTGAACACCTGCATCGTCGCCAATGACGAAGCCGCTGAAGACAAGGTCGCTCAGACTTTGATGAAAACCGTGATTCCAGATTCTGTCGCCATGCGCTTTTATCCGGTGCAAAAGGTGATCGATATTATTTATAAAGCTAACCCTGCCCAGAAGATTTTCCTTTTGGTCAAGGATCCTAAAGACGCGCTGCGGCTCGTAGCTGGTGGCGTGCCGATTAAGAAGATCAACATTGGTAACATTCACAACGCCCCGGGCAAGGAAAAAGTCACCCGTTCCATTTTCCTTGGTGCTGAGGATAAGGCGGCGCTGAAGTCGTTGATCAACGATTATCACATCGAATTCGACAACCGCACCACGCCATCGGGCAATGATGGCAGTGTCGAAGTTAACATTGCGGACTACTTAGATTAATCTCAATAGGAGGAGCACTTATGCATATCACACTCATTCAAGCCCTACTGATTGGGCTTTGGACCGCGTTTTGTTACGCGGGGATGTTATGGGGCATTTACACCAACCGCGCCTTGGTCTTGAGTTTCGGCGTTGGGGTCATTTTGAACGACATCCCTACTGCTTTGGCCTGCGGGGCCGTCGCTGAATTGGCCTTCATGGGCTTCGGGGTCGGCGCTGGTGGTACTGTCCCACCGAACCCAATCGGCCCTGGGATCATCGGGACGTTGATGGCCATCACCATGTCTGGGGTCACGCCCCAAAGTGCCTTGGCCCTGTCCATTCCGTTCGCGGTCGCCATTCAGTTCCTGCAGACGTTTGTTTACACCTTGTGCGCCGGCCTGCCAGAAGCCGCTTCTAACGCTTTGAAGGCCCATAAGTTCGGCAAGTTCCGCTTAATTGCTAACACCACGGTGATTTTATTCGCCACTGTTGGGTTCTTACTGGGCTTCCTGGGCGCCTACAGCATGGACACCTTGAAGACCTTGGTTAACATGATCCCTGCTTGGTTGCTCACTGGCCTGAATGTGGCCGGCGGTATGCTGCCAGCCATCGGGTTTGCGATGATCATGACCGTTATGCTCAAAAAGCAACTCGTGCCATTTGCCCTGTTGGGTTACGCTTTGGCCGCTTACCTGCAACTGCCTGTCATCGGCATTGCCATCATCGGTTTGGTCTTTGCCCTGAAGTTCTACTTCGAACAAGATGAGAAGCAAGCCGCACCAGCGCAAGCTACCACCACAAGTCAGGAGGAATCACGCGATGACTGGATCTAATGTCTTAACCAATAGCGATTACCACAAAACAACGCTGCGGGCATACTTCCTGCAAAACGGGTTTAACTACAGTAACTATCAAGGCTTAGGCTATTCCTTGATCATGTATCCTGCCTTCAAGAAATTGTATGGCAACGATCCTGACAAGTTGGCTGAAGTCCTGAGTGAAAACATCGAATTCTACAACACCAACCCGAACCTGATTCCGTTCATCACGTCCATTCATTTGGCCATGGCGGATAACGGGCTGGAATACAAGGAAACCCGCGGGATCAAGATGGCCTTGATGGGCCCGCTGGCTGGGATTGGGGATTCCTTATCACAGTTCTGTATTGCGCCTTTGTTCTCCACCATCTTCGCTTCCCTGGCGATGAACAACATCGCCTTGGCCCCTGTCTTCTTCCTGTTGGCTGAAAACATCACCTTGCTGGCCATTAAGTTTGGGATGGGCGCTTACGGGAAGCGGCTGGGCACGAGCATGATTGAAAAACTCAGTGCCAAGATGAGCCAAATCTCTGACGCCGCCAGCATGGTCGGGGTCACCGTTATCGCCGGTTTGGCTGCCACCTTTGTCAAGATGAAGGTCACCTTGACCTACGCCTCCAGCGCCAAAGCCGCTAAAGGCGCCGCCACTTCCACCGTGGACATTCAAGCCCTCTTGGACAAAGTTGCCCCAGCCCTGCTGCCAGTGCTGTACACCTTGCTGATGTACTACCTGATCAAGAAACGCGGCTGGACGACCTACAAACTGGTTATCTTGACGGTTGTGATTGGGATTGTCCTGAGCCTGGTTCACGTGCTCGGCGTCTAATCACCACAATATAAAAAAGACTAGCGCCAACTGTCCCTGACGGTTGGCGCTAGCTTGCTTGGAGGATAATTTTGGCTGATCTTAATTACATCAAAACCCAGCTCTTGCAAACTGCCGCCGCTCGCGGCTTTGACCCGAAGGCCTTCTCTGCCAGCGCCCAACGCGCTATTATTGCCGATGCCGAGCGCCTGCTGCACCGCACGTTTCTGTTCGACAAGCCATGGGATATGGAGCGCTGTACCCGACCTTATCAGTTGAACCCCATGGACTATGAGGCTGTACGCAACGACGATCCAGAATGGTGCTTCATGCTGAACCGCATGGACTGGCTCAGCGATCTCATTTTGGCCGCCCGCCTGACCAACCGGCCGGAATTCAACCAGGCCGCGCTGGCCTATTTGCAGACCTGGGTGGCGCAGCATCCGACCCTAAAACCAGAGAATTCAACCCGCACCTTGGATACCGGCATTCGGCTCGTGAATATCGTCGATGCCCTGACTTATCTAGCGGAAGCCGAGCTTCTGCCGGATGAAGTGTTGGCCCCGCTCGCTGACAGCCTGCTCGCCCAAGCCAATTACCTCAAAGCCCAGTACATCCCCAAGTACAAAACCAGCAACTGGGGCAGTATTCAAACCTGCGCGTTGTTGACGGTGCTGCCGATTTTGCTACCAGATTTTGCTGACCAACCGCTTTATCAATGGGCGGAAACCGAGCTCGCCGAACAGCTGGGCCTACAGGTTTTTGACGATGGAATGCAATGGGAACAGTCCTTGATGTATCACGTTGAGGTGCTGAATGGTTTGCTCCGGGCCATTGCCAGCCAAAACCAGCGCCAACGCGATGTGACGGTCCTAGTGCCATTCGCTAAAAAGATGACCCGCGCCTTGGCTTTAACGCTGACGCCCAGCGGCGAACTAGAATTGTTCGGCGATACCGATCGCATCGTTGCCACGGATGTCTTCGATCGCGCCGCTGTGATTTTGCACCAGCCGCGGCTCACGGGCTACACTGAAGCCACCCTCAGTCCAGAAAGCCTCTACTGGCTCGGCCAACCTGGTGTGCAAGCCTTTAACGCCGCGCCTGAAGCCACCCCAGCCGACTTGGTTTTTGACGGGGTCGATAGCGGTAACTATGCCATTCGCAGCAGCTGGCAAAAGGATGCTGATTTTCTGTTCTTCAATGGTGGACCGTTGGGTAGCGGCCACGGCCACAGTGACAATAACCACTTCTCGCTGTATGCCAAGGGCCAGCCGCTGCTGGTTGACTCCGGGCGGTACACGTATCGCGAAGACCATCCCCTGCGCGTGGCGCTGAAAACCATCGCCGCCCATAACGCCATCATGGTGGACCAGTTCACGCCATGCGCCCCCAGTGCCAGCTGGGAATACGCGCAATACGGCACCCCGCTGAAGCCTTATGTTCGCCACTGCGGCAAGTCTCACTATCTCGAAGGCACCATCATCGGCAGCCAACCGCTGAGCGTCTGGACCCGCAAAATCGTCAGCCTCCCAGGCAGCATTTGGGTGGTGACCGATGAAGTGCAGGTCGATGGCACGCATGAATTGACCCAGTATTTCCACCTTGACCCCAGCGTCACAATGGCCCAGACCGCTAACGGTGCGCTGCTGAACGATCAATGGCAGCTGATCAACGCTAGTCCTTACACCGTGGCTGAAGCACCGTTTTCGCCGCGCTACAATGAGGTCGAGCCCCATCAAGTGCTGGCCTTCCACACGGCGTTCACGGACCGCATCAGTCAAACCACGATTATCGCGCCGAAAACTGCCACCGTGACAGCGGTGCCGATTTTGCAAAATCTGGATCAACCGCTGCCCTCTGCCGAAGGCTCTGGCTGGCAGATTGCGGTGAGCCCTACCGAGCGTTACAGCGTAGGCATCATGCATCAAGAACTGTTCCGGGGCAAAAAGGTGTACGCCTTAGATGGGACAGCTTTTCATGCCCAAGCGGTGGTTGTGCATCGCTTGGGTGATACCGTCACCACAACGCGGATGAAGGTTTAAGGCACTGGCAAGCGTGCCCTCTACTCCCAACCTTCTTTTCAGTTAGGCAAAAATCTCGTCAGCCTGCAGTTCACATGGCATACTACTTGCGGCAACTGCCTCGTGAGGAGGTGTGCCATCATGAAGATGTTACTTGTGACTGTTATTGCCCCAATGTTGGTGGGGATCGTCATTGAACTGTTCGCTGATTGGTTGGATAAGCGACGATAACTGTCTTGGTTGCCTCCGACTCACACGCTTGAGGAAGCGAAAAAAGAGCCATCACTCGCCCAACGAGTGGTGGCTCTTGTGCCTTCATGAAAACGAGTGGTGGCTCTTGTGCCTTCATGAAATCGTTACTTGCTCCGTCAGTATAACATGCCAAGGCAAAAAATACAGCATACCGACTCCTATGCCTCAGCCTTCACTCTGCCTCAAGTCTTTGTTTCTCAAACCTAAAGCAAGTTCCTCGTCAATCTGTCTTTCACATGGCATACTACCCGTGGCAACCGCCTCGTCAGGAGGTGTGTCCAGATGCATGAGCTACTTATGACCGTTATCGCCCCAGTGCTGGTGGGGATGGCGATTGGCTGTTCGCTGATTGGTTAGATAGGCGACGATAACCGTCTTGGTTGCCTCTGACCCACACGCTTGATAAAGCGAAAAAAAGAGCCATTACTCAACCACCGAGTAATGGCTCTTGTGCTCAGATGGAATAGCTACTTACAGTTTTGAGTGTAACATGGGGTTGAATCAAAAGCATCAGCGCAGGCTCGAGAGAAGCAAATCCACGTGCCGCTTCCTTTGCTCGAGCAACCCGCCACCCCCATTGCAGCGGCTTAAGCCAGCGCTTGAAGCGCCGCCGCATCATACCGATACGGCACATGTGCCGCCGCCGGGACATCCTGCCAGGCCACTGGGTAGCCCGCGCCATGTGCACAAAACACGGAGCCGGTTAGGTTATCGGTATCGCCCACTTCGGTGTAACCCCGCTCGGCGATCACGGCCGCCTCGTTATGGCACGGCCGATAGCCATCAACCACGCACTCTAGTTGGCCCTGACCATGCGTGTAGGCATTGACGACTTGCCCATAGTCCTGCATCTCCGCCACTGGCGCATACCCGGTCAGAAGCACCATGCCATTGGCTGCCGGTGCACTGGGCGGATCGCACAGGCCGGCCATGCGCTCGATATCGCTCATCGCCCGGCCGATCTGAGTTTGCGCTACTTCTAGCCGAAAGCTGTACCAAGGCTCCAAGAGCTGGCAGCCGCCAGTTTGTTTGAGCATCATCAGCCCTTGCCGCACTGCACGCCAAGTGGCTTCGCGGAAATCGCCGCCGACGGTATGCACGTTGCTGGCGCGCCCGGTCACCAGCGTAATTTTGGTGTCAGTCAAGGGCGACCCCGTCAACACGCCACGATGTTCCTTGGCCGCGAGATTAGCCAAAACGAGATGCTGCCAGTTTTTGGCGAGTACTTCCAGGCTGCAGTCGCTGGCAAAGATCAGCCCGCTACCGCGCGGGCCGGGCTGCATCAGCAGATGCACCTCTGCATAGTGGCGCAGCGGTTCAAAATGTCCCACTCCTTCCACCGCCTGGGTGATGGTTTCCTGATACAGAATACTGCCGGCGTCAAAGGCGACGGTTAAGTTAAACCGTTGCTGAAGCAATTGCTGCAAGATTTCCAGTTGCACCTTGCCCATCAGCTGCACCCGGACTTCTTGCAAATGTGGCGACCAAGTCACATGCAGCGCTGGATCTTCATCTTCTAGTTGACGCAGGGCCGCTACGCAGCGCTGCAGCTCTTCCTGCAGGGGATCAAGCGCGTAGGTTAGTACCGGCTGCAACAGGGGCGCCGGCGCGTTTGGCTCAACACCGAGCCCCATGCCCGGTTTGGTGTCACTCAAGCCAGGGATGGCGCACACCTCACCGGCTTGCACCGCACTGGCCACCGTGTACTTCACCCCATTATAAACACGCAGCTGATTGGCTTTCTGCTCTCCTAGCACTAGCGCTTTAGGCGCCAGCGTGCCGCCGGTGACGCGCACCCAGGTCAGGCGCTCGCCTTTGTCATCATAGGACACCTTGAAGACCCGGGCGGCAAACGCTGGTTGCGGCTTCATCGACACTGTCCATTTAGCTAGCCCTGCCAGCAAGGCATCAACGCCAGTGAGCTTGAGCCCTGCCCCAAAGTACACCGGGAATACCTGGCGCTTGGCAATCAAGCGCTGAATTGTTGCATCAGCCAAGGCATTGCGACTCATGTATTCATCCAGCGCCTGGTCATCCTGCAAGGCTAAGGTTTCTGCGTCCAAAGCCTGGTCAAAAGGCTGACAGCCCTCGCTTAACCCGGTTTGCAGCAGCTTCAACATCGCCGCGCGGTCTGCAGTGGCGACATCCATTTTATTGACAAAAATGAAAGTCGGCACCTGATACCGCTGCAGCAGGCGCCACAAGGTCCGCGTGTAACCGGGCAAATGGTCGCTGGCGGCCACCACTAAAATCGCGTAGTCCAACACCGGCAGCACCTGCTCGGTTTGGCTGGCAAAGTCCACGTGTCCTGGGGTGTCCAGCAAGGTTAACGTCAGATCCTGATAGTGCAGCTGGGCCTGATGCGAAAAAATCGTGATCCCGCGCTGTTTTTCCAGCCGGTCGGAATCCAAAAAGGCATCCCCGTTATCCACGCGGCCCAGTTGCCGCACCGCGCCGGTTTGATAAAGCAAGGCTTCGGATAACGTGGTTTTACCGGCATCCACATGCGCCACAATCCCTGCTGTGATTTGTTTCATGCTTACTCCTTACTGCGCTAAAGCCAACAGCCGCGCCCGCAACCGCGGATTAACCGCGTAAATGCCCAAGGCGCGCCGCCCGCGCTTGAGCAAAATATTAGCCACATGGCGAATAATCGCCGCCTTGGCCGCCTCGTCATCAGCCAGATCCGGGCGACGGCGAAACGCGGTTTGATCCTCAAAGCGGCTTGGATCCACCGTCAAGCGGTCGGTCGCTTCATCATAATCCAAACTGGGACCCAGTATCACCCCGGCCGCGTTCAGGTCAAAGCCCTGAATCGTGTAGATTGACCCCACCTCGCCTAAAGTTTCCGGCCGACTCGCCCATGGCCGATCGGTGAAGTTGATTTTATCCCAAGGCAAGCGCACACTCCCCGCCTGCACGTACCAGGTGCGAGTGCCAAACACCCGAAACGGAAAATCGGTGGTCGCAATCAACCGCGCTAGGCCATATTCAGCTTCTTTAGCCCGCACCCACGCGACCAGCGGCGCGCCATCCGGGAACACTCTCAGTTCATAATCCGCTGGTTTGGGCAAAGGCAGGAGGCGCCCGGCCACGAAGGCATTGATCCAGGCGCTCACGGCTGGGTCCTGCATCCGCAGTTGATGGGTTAACTCAGCTGATTCAACCTGATGACCGGCCAAATGCTGCTTAAGCATCGCCGGCGTCCACAAACTTTTGAGCTTCACCACTTGGTTAAAGTCCACCACCAGCACCACCACATGCGCCAGCGGTAGCAAAGCATCGAGCTGGTTGGCCTGATCAAAATGATTAAAGGCATCTTTTTGACTCAGCAGCAGTTGCGCTTCATCCACAAACACCACATCATAGCGGCGATGCTGCTTGGTTGCGGCATTGATGAACGGGGTTGGCTTTTGAAAGTCACTTTTGTGGAGCAACGGATCTGCGGCCGCGACGGCCCAGTAGATTTTCAGCATTTCGTTGTGGTTGACTAACAACCGATTGTGCAAAACGGCCAGCGCACTGTCTGGTTGGTGGGCCTGATGCTGCAAGGTGGTGAACACGGCATTGAGCACCGCGCTTTTCCCCGAACCCGCATCACCATGGAGCACAAACACTGCCGTTGTCTCATCGTGTTGGTGCACCTGAATAAACTGCAACAGCCGCGTCTGCAAGGCTTGCTGCTGGGCGGTGAGTTGCGCTGCCGGTGGCAACATGAAAGTTGAATCTGCTAAAGCCAAAATCAAGGCCCCTTCCCGCCTTTCATTGTAGCGGAAGTCAAGCGAAACCAAAACCTCGCGTCTGCGCAAATAAATTTCGCGGCCCCTCTTGCTTTTCCCTTGAGCACCATGTAAGATACCCTTGTACTTACAAAAAGTAAGCAAAACGGAGGCTAGTAAAAATGACGGCAAAAAAATATCAATTCGGTTTGGACACTTTCGGTGACATCGGCTTCAAGGATGACGGCACGGCCATGGACGGCGGCGAAACCCTGCGCCAAGTGGTTAAAGAAGCCAAAATGGCAGACGACTTGGGCATTGATTTGATTGCCTTAGGGGAGCATCATCGCCCTGAATTTGCTATTTCCAGCCCTGAAGTTGTACTCGGCGCCATGGCGGCGGTCACCAAGCGCATTAAGCTCGGCACCGCGGTCACCGTGCTGAGCTCTGATGATCCGGTGCGCGTGTTTGAACGCTTCAGCACCTTGCATGGCCTGTCGCAAGGCCGCGAAGAAATCATGCTCGGCCGCGGGTCGTTCACCGAATCCTTCCCGCTTTACGGCTATGACCTGCAAAACTACGATGAACTGTTTGTCGAAAAAATCGCCATGTGGCAAAAGCTGCTAGAAGGCAAGCCGATGAACTGGTCTGGCAAGTTTACCCAGAAGCTCACTGACACCACGGTTTATCCCCAGTTGCCAAAAAGCGAAACCATTGCCACCAGTTTGGCGGTGGGCGGCTCACCAGAATCCATCATCCGCGCCGTTTACTACGACATTCCCGTCGTGATTGCCATTATCGGCGGCGAACCAATTCGCTTCCGCCCTTACGTCGACTTGTACCATAAGGCGGCCAAGCAGTTGAAGAAGCCAGAGCATCCGCTCGGCATGCACGCCCATGGCATCATTTTGGATGACGAACAAGAAGCCGTCGAAGTGGGTTTCAAGTACATCAAGGCTGAGATGGATCGAATTGGCATCGACCGCGGCTGGGCGCCAATGACCCGCGATCGCTTCGAATTCGAAATCGACAAAGGCGCCTACTATGTCGGCACGCCAGAACAAGTGGCCCAGAAGATTGCCAAAAACATGAAGGCGCTGGACATGCAGCGCTTCGACCTGGTTTACGGCACCGGCGGCCAGCTTTTGCACCAGCGGGAAGACACGATTCGCAACTACGCGACCAAGGTGATTCCGCGGGTCAAGGAACTGCTGGGAGGTGAATAGCATGAGCGAACTAACCATTGGTATTCTTGGCGCCGGCAAGCTCGGCTCCACCCTTGCCCGCATCGGCGAAAACGTGGGCCTACCGATTCGCATTGCCAGCCGCCACTCGGTTGACGACCTCAAGTGGGTTATCGACACACTCGCGCCTGGCGCCGTCACCACGACCCCAGCCGACCTGATTGCCCAGTCGGATGTCATCATTTTGGCCATTCCGCTGAGCCATTATACCGATCTTGACCCTGAGGCCTTCGCCGGTAAAATCGTGCTCGACGCGACGAATTACTGGAAAGAAGTCGATGGCACTCACAATGCCATTTCCGACTTCAACCATTCATCTTCAGAAGTGGTGCAGGCGCATTTGAACAAGAGTTATGTCGCCAAGGCCTTTAACCACATGGGCTACCATGATCTGGAAATTGAAGTCGAACGCCATCCCGATGTACCGCGCGCCATGGCTTATGCCACCGACCACGATGAAATTCGACCGACCGTTGAGCATGTGCTGCGGGCGTTTGGGTTCGATCCTTTCGGCCTCGGGCCGCTGCGCTTCGGGCTTTTGCTTGAGCCAGGTAGCCCGTTGTTCGGCGAAGCCATTCCGCGCCCGGACTTTGCGGCCAAACTGGCGACCATCTATGACAGTCCCTTCGGTCAGCACGTCATCGCCGCGCGCGGTGGTAAAATCGAATAACTGACCAGCCGTTGACGCTTGCGTCGGCGGTTTTTTTGAATCTGGGGAGGCCGCGGGTTGTGGTGGCGGGCTCCGCTCGGGTCAGGTAGCCTGCTGTGCGGCCGTTTCGAGCCAAAAATCGGTCTCGAAACTAGTTTTGAAGCCGCAGTCGCTGACGCTCCGATGCGTCTTCAAAACTGCCGCGAGAAGGACTGGTCAGCCTGCCAAAAACGCAGTCTGACTAGTCCTTCTCGTCTCACTGCTGGCTACCTGTCCCAAGCTCCGCCCACCACCACAACCCGCTTCATAACAGTAACGGCAACGTGTCATTGTGCCGTTAACGTCGGCAGTCAGGTACTACGCTAAGCTATACGTGAAGAGTTAGAATGTGATAAAGATGCACCGATCAGCCTTACCTTTTTGGAGCATGAATAGGCCACCCTACCGTTACAGATTGCTGTAACGGTAGGGTGGCCTATTTTGATGATACGTTTGTTAATTAGTTGGTTTGCCGCCGTTAAACAAGGCGAACCCGCCTAACACTAACAGCACTGCCCCGCCAGCGATAAGCGCATGATTGATCACGCTACCGGTATTCGGGAGGCCTTTTTTAGTTTTGTGTTGGCTGACTTTTTTGCCGTGATTAGTCGTCTTGCCGGTGGTTTTAGCTTGGCTGGCGTTAGAAGCGGTGCCAGTCTTGGCAGCGGCAGGCTTTTGAAGACCATTAATGGCTTTTTGCAGTTGGTTGGCCGTCTGGTTCACAGTGCCTTGCGTCGCGGCCGGATCTGCCAGCACGGTTTCACTGGCCTTCAAGGCGGTGGTCAAAGCGGCAAAGCTGGCCGCAGTGTAATCAGCGGCTTTCAGGGCTTTGCTTTGGTTGACCAGCGCTTGCAGCTTGGTTTTATCCGCCGCTTTTGGCGCCGCCAGCGGTGTGAGCGTCAGATGCTGGGAAACGCCATGCTTAGCCGCCGTGTTCACGGTGACGGTCGTGGCGTTGCCTTGAACGATGGCTTGGGCATCGCCTTGGGCCACGGCATAGCGGCCTTTCAGCGTGAAGGCAACCGTGGCCTGTTTGTTGGTCGGGTCTTGAATGGAGAAGTCATTGCCTTTGCGCATCATAATCATGCGGCTGTGGCTTTGGACATCATCCACTTGGCCTTTGGCGGTGAAGAAGACATAACCCTTTAAGCCGAGGCTGTTTTCTTGAACGGCCGAGACATCTGCCGTGTTTTTCAAAATGGTGACGTTGTTTTGGTCGATGTAATCATGTAGCTGGTCGGCATTCTTGCTTGGCACGATGCTGTAAGCGTAACTGCTCGTCGTATTGCCTGGCTGCTGATAAGTCAATGTCACATAGTCCTTAGTGACCGTCTTGTCGGCACTGCCGGTGGTCTTGTTGCGGACGTCGGAATACTTGCCGGTGCGGCTTTCCTGCAACACATTCACCTTGTTATTATCGTAGAACACATAACCGACATTACGTTTGCTGTCGGCGTTGTCTTCAATCGTCAGCCACTTCTTGGCAGCCGTGGCCTTATCCAAATTGGAGTTAACAGTCACATTTTCGCCAGCATCAAACATCTTGTTATCGATGGTGGTGGTCATGGCGCGGCCGTTGATGTCGTGAACGTTGGAGCCCAGCACCACGATTTCGTTGTCGAACATGAACCAAGCCTTGTTCGCCTCGGCGTTTTTGAAGACGACGAAATCCGCGGGCAACTTGTCCTTGTCGGCGTATGACTGTTCATCACCGAGCTGCATGCCGGCGGCCGCGTATTGATCAAGCTGGGCACTGCCGGAATAGTCGTTGGTGCCCAGCGGGAAGTAGACATAGGTGTTCTGGGTCACAGAACCTGATTCAAAATCGGGTTCGTGCGAGTAGAAGTCGCCGCCGTACAATTCAGGAATCGTTTTACGTTTTTCATTGACAGTAGTGACACCTGGCAATTTGTTCGGATCAACCGTGGCTTGGTAATCGATGCCAAACGCTTTGGTTTGATCGATGCCATCCTGGTAAAGATAGAAGGCGCCATCCCCTTGGTACCAAGACTTCAGATTTTCGCCTGACATGTATTCATACTTCGAGACCCGATTAGAGCTGCGAGAAATCGCGAAGCCATAGTTAGGCCGAATGAGCACCGATTTGTCCATCAAGTTAAATGCGTAATACTGATCGTTGGTCAGCGGATTGGTGCTGGACACATTCGGGTCCTTCATAATCGCGTTGAACGCCATGGTGTTGCCCCGCGAGCCAAAATTACTGCTATTGACCTTCAGCTGCGGAATGCTAGATAAGTATTTGATGTAACTTTGCAGCTTGTGTTGCGCATCGCCGCTCATGGCCGTTGATAATTGCACCAACGATTCCACGATGCTGGCACTGTCGGTATAGCCAGAGCCGGTTCTGGAAATGCCGCGGCCTTTGACGATTTCCATCATGTAGCCTTCGTACATCAAAGGCGCGAAGCTGTTATAGATCCAATTGTTGACGGTATTGAGCAAGGTTTGGCTTTGCAGCGACGTGCCTTTAAGCAGCGTGGTCAGCTGGCCAGTCCGCCCGAGCAGCACAATGCCGTAGCTACCGGTATACGCCACCGTCGAGTGCTGAATAAAGGAACCATCTTCGTAAAAGCCATCGGTCACCCCGTGCTGAATGTTGTCTGGGTCGATGACCGCTAGGCAAGTCTTGAAGTCGGCAATCGCCTTTTTCACCCGCGGGGCATCGTTATTAGCGAGACCTTGGCAAATCCGGTTCAAGGTAATATCGGCCAAATTGGCGCCAGTATGCTGGCGGGCGTCGAGGTTCACATCGCCAATCTTCGGGGAGCCTGGCTTTTCATCGCCGCGCAGGTACGCATCCATCGTCTTAATCGAAGTGTCGATAAACGCTGGATCCAAGTCATCATGCAACAACAGCAGCATGCGTGACAGACTGGTTGGCACGCCGATTTCCCATTGGTACCAGTTGCCGTAGTAACCCTTGGTGGTGTCTTGCAGATACTTAGTTTGCAACCACTGCAGCGCATCAATCAGCGCCGTTTTGGCGGCGGCATTTTGATACATGGTATTGTACTTGCTTGGGGTGGCAATGGCCAACGCCACACTGTAAAGCTTGGTATATGTCGTCCCCAAGTTTGCCGAGAGGTCGGCCACGGTGAGGTTCGTCCCTTGACTATTATCCAAAACCACGCCGGCATAAATCGTATTACCGGCATGATCGAAGTCAGGCAAATTCGTTTGTCCGGCCTTGGCAATGCTGGTCATCTTCGCCTGGTTGATTGGATCATCATTCATGGTTTCGTTACCAATCAAATACTCGATTTGGTTGGCTTTGATCTGGGCCATTTCTTGCGTGCTGATGACCGCGTCAGTTGTGGCTGCGCCCACAGTATGCGGGGCGGCGCCGAAAAAGCCGATTGCCAGTAGCGCCCCCGCTACCACGGCCTTTTTTAATGAATTCATCCCTTTACCTCCATGACTTAAGCTACCTTATTGTCACTTACCCGTGTGTTCACGAAGCACCTACGCTTCGCGGCAACCCCCTTTCCTATGAACCGTTAACCTTTTAATGGGTTAACGTGTTGTTTAAAGCTATTTGCATCATACGCGCTGTTCTCAGGAATGTAAACGATTTCTATTGCACAATTTATTCGTGTATTCCCTGCTTTAGAATCGCAAGATCAACTGTCTGTTGAAGGCTATGAACGCTCCACTTAACCCGTTAACTAAAGCAAAAGGCGTGCTGCTATCTTTGTTACGGTTCACCCTCATACACTAAGGATGGACAGCCAATGTGAAAGGAGGATTGGTCATGATTTGGACGCTTGATAATTTTCCCGCCGCCATCAATCACCTCACACCGCTGACGCGCAAAAAGGCCTTGGCCATCGCGAATGCTTTAGTGGCTCAAGGTTTTCAAGAAAAGCTGGCACTGTCGATTGCCTCCAGCCATGCCAAGCAGTGGTACCGGGAGGCCACGGTGCAAGAACGCCACCGTTTCGACCAAGCCAGCACGCAGGCACAGTCAAACCCTCATCCGCCGCAATCAAGCCGCCGTGGCGCGGACATTGCAGTCAAACCAGACCCTGCCGGCTGGGCCGTGGTCAGCCCCAGCGGTGACCGCGCCACCGAGCTTTACCCGCGCAAAACTGACGCCGTCGAACGCGCCAAAACCATCGCTAGCGCCGAACAGGGCAGTGTGGCGATTTACAAGCGCAATGGCGCCCTGCAACAAGTGGTCAAGCCGCGATGAATCGCGCAAAAAAAGCATTTTCCTTCTGCCGCGAGCAAGAGGAAGATGCTTTTTTTGCCGGATGAAGCTCAGATTTTAATCGATCTGATGATTGACCAACATGCCCACTGCCTGAACAAAATCTTTCGCCTCAAAGCACTGGCTAGCAATTGGATTAGCCGCCCCGCGGCCGGTAGCCACGTGAATACCAAGCAGGTTGGCCTGTTTTGCGCACAACATATCAGCCTGATAGCTATCACCAATCAGCACCGCCTCACCCTGAACAAAATGATAGCGCGCTTGAGCCTGCTCAATTAACCCGATTTCAGGTTTACGACACCGACAATGTGCGCTGGGCAAGTGTGGACAAACGAAGCAATCATCAAGCCCCATGGCCCGCAAAGAGGCCACCAAATCGGCAGTCTGCATCTCGCCTGTAGCGATTTTGGTTTGATTGGTCACGGCCAAGACGCGGAGGCCCGCCTCATGTAACGCCTGAATAGCGGCAAGGACGCCTGGGTAAGGCCTAAAATCTGCGACTGAGGTATAGTGGCCATCACCGCCGAGGGTGCCATCACGATCCACAAGCACGGTTGTCAGCATCAGTTTGTCCCCTTCTTCTTTTCGCTACCGCCAGTTTAATCTGGGTCAATAGCAGGAACAAGATGCAACTTGATAATGGCGTCATAACAGTCGGTCGTAGCAGGGGGTAATTGATGCTCAATATCAATCACAGTGCCAGGATAAGCCAAAATCAGTTGATTGATGGTCGCAGCAGTCACTTGATCCAGCCCCGACAGTGCCTCATCAATCAAGAGAATTGGCCTCTGGACAACCAAAGCTCGTGCCAACTCTAAGCGTTTTTGCTCACCGCCGGACAGCTGTACCCCATCAATGCCGACGCGGGTACTCAATGCTTCGTGATTAGCATAAGCGGTCAGGCCAACTTTTTGCAGTAAGGCGAGCTGTTCGACTTCGCTGAAGGGCCGGCCCAACGTCAAGTTGAAACTTAGCGTGTCGGCGAAAATGAAGGGCTGTTGATGCACGACTGCCATCTGCTTCAAAGGTTCTGGACCCAGCGTTGAAGCATACAGCATGCGCCCTGCTAAAGGCAGGCGATCATGCAGAATCACTTGCAGCAAAGTCGATTTGCCAATGCCAGACGGCCCTTGAATTAACACTTTCATCCCTGGATCAATGGTCAGATTTAAAGGCTGAAAGAGTGGCTTCGTCACCCCAATCACTGCCTGCTCCAGTTTGAGCAAGCCTGCCGCCTTGGGCATATAAGTCAAAGGGTGACGCTGCCGATTTGCCGGGAGAAGCACGCGGTTTAACAAGGGTAGCCCCGCCTGCAGTTGACTGTACGCGCGGGTGAGATTGATCAAAGGCGTGACCACCCGATCAGCCGCGGTGTAGGTGGTGAGCAGTAAACCCACGCTCAACTGCCCCTGCCTGATGGCCCACACCCCGCCCGCCAAGGCCACTGTGGTGGTAATGGCATAGAGCGCACTCACCAGGCCGGACGCAATCTGCTGGCGAAAATTCATGACGAAAGCCGCAGCCTCATTTTGCCGCAAACTGACATCTAAGCGAGCAATCCCCTGCGTGACCAGCTGATAATGTTTGAATAAAGGCCGCGCAGCCAAGGTATCACTCAAACTGCTGGTATAGCATTCATTCGTCTGTTGCCAGTTGCGCGTTCCTGCTTTCAGCCAGTGGGCAGTGAAATGGGGAATCACGGCCGGCACAAAGCCCAAGGCGATAAAAACAACGCCGGTCAGGCCACTCATTCGAAGCACAAAGATAAGCGTCAAACTGCCTTGCAAGGTGCTATAAAGCATGTTAATCAGTGGTTGTACCACGCTCTGCTCAATCTGTTTCACATCACCAAGCGCTTCGGCCAGCAATACGCTACTGTTGGTTTCAGTTGCCGCTGCCGCAAAGGCGCGCTGAATCAAATGCCGTCTGAGCTGTAGATTGACCTGCTGACGAAAACGACCCGAGAAATAACTCATGCCCAGATTGGCCAGATTGACCAGCAGCAGTGCCGACCCCCAAAATAGCAAGTGTTGCAGAACTCGGGAAAAGGCGCGCGTAGCCAAACCGTCAGTGACTTGCCCCAGAAAAAAAGGGCTGACAATGCCATCACCCGCGGCCACCAGACCGAAACAGAGCAGCCCGAGTAGCGCCCGACGATGCGGTCTGATAATTTTGGCTATGACTGCCATCATGCCATCCCCTCCCTTGATGTCCTCAGTGTATTTGGTACACTGAGGAAAACATCAGGAGGTGCCAAAAATGGCAGGAAAGATTGGCCCTTACCTTCGGCGCTTGCGGCTCAATCAGGGGCTGTCCCAACGCGAACTGTATCAAGATCTCTTAAGCGAAAGGCAGGCCATTCGCTTTGAAGCCGGCCGCAATGATATTCAAGCTGAACGTCTTTTCACGGTGCTGGCCCGCATGGCCTTGCCGATAACCACCTTAATCACACTTATGCCAGCCTCAAACCGCGACCCTGTGCTCCAAAGTGGGCTCACCAAGCTCAACCAGTGGCCTGATGCCACACTCACCTCTGAAGAAAATCGGGCCTTAACCACTTACGTCACGGGCCAAAGTCCGCTCACTTTGGCCGACATTCAAACGGTCACGCCACTGCTCGGTCGCTTCGATGATGCGTTATCGAAGCGGCTTTACCAAAGTACCTGGCGCCACCTTCAAGCGCATCAGACGGAACCTGAATACAGCGCGCTCGCCAGCTCATTTTGCATTGGCGCTTTATACTACGCGCTCTTTCATGCCGATCTGACCATGGCGCAGGTCTACCTTGAACGATGGCTCAATGCCCTGCCGCAAACCATTGAACAGCAGATTCAGCGCAACTTCTTCGTCGCTCTAATCAAAGCGCTCCCTGCCGGCGCAGAAGCCTGTTATCAGGCCACAGCTACCATCATCCATGGCTTACGCGAAATTGGAGTTGCCGCCATGGCTGATGCTTTAGTCGATAACCGGCGCCATATTCTTTCTGCCTTTGGTCTGCACCTGACCTGGCGGCGCGATGAATTAGGCGCTTTGGCCCGCAGCACCCAGCGCCACCAATCAACGGTTGTCATCGCCAATTTTCCGGGGTTAGCAGCGGCCTTGGGCGGGCAACCATTAGCTGATTTTAGGACGATTATCGAATAAACAAACCAGTGGTCAGCCGACAATTTGGTTGACCACTGGTTTTAAGCTGGCAACATAACGCCAACCGCCATCCCAATTTGCTTTCCTGCTTGAAGCCAAGCCTTGGCGCGCTTTTGTAAGGTCGTGCGCGTGATGTATCGATCCGGATTCGCTTCCCACGTTCCAAATAGCCGTTCTTCGGCCTGATGCGCCGCCGGATCGACGGTGACCACCTGAAACCGATTTTGAAACTGACGAATGTTGCTGGTTGCTGGCAATAATGCCTGAAGCGCCGGGCTCATCAGCCATGAATCACACACTAGCGGCAACTGGCCAAACCGCGCTTGCGCCAAGGCAAACGCCTCATCGCAGGCGGCCGGCGATAGTGGTCCATCGGCCGGAATGTGCACTTGCAGCGCCTGCGTTCCTGTGGCCAGCGGTCCCAGCGCGGCGGTTGGCTGCCAAGGCTCAAATTGCAACCGACCTAGCCGCACGACCTGATGCACCAAGGTGAAGCGCAGCCAGTCATTTTCGGTGACGCCAATGCCGCCTTGTTTCTGAGCGTAATCGGCCGCCCAAATCGCGATGTCACGGCCATCAGCCACCCACGCCGCAGTCGTCGCGTAATGGGCCTGTTCACCATAAAGCAGATGCGCGAACACTTGTAAAGCGAGTTTTGGCTGCCCGGCGAGGCGGGCCAAAAAAGCCGATTCATCGGCTGCCAACTGGTGCCACTGCTCCAAATCCGGCACCGACCGCATTGCCACCGCTTGCGCGGCTGAGGGCAGACCGATGGCGGTCAACCATGCTTCAAATGTCATCCTGGCGCCTCCTTTGCCTGAACTCGTCATTATCTTTTTAATATAGCACACCAGCTAACAGTCGCCGCCAGCAGGGCCATTTTGATACAGTTAAGGTAACCCTTTTGAAAGGAGCGCTGGTCGATGAAAAAGTCCCGCCATCTTTCTGCGCCGCAAGCCATTCTACTTAGCTTCGCCGCCATGATCGCCATTGGGACTAGTCTGCTCGCGCTGCCTTTCGCCAGCCAAAGTGGCCAATCGGTGAGCCTACTAGACGCCTTTTTCACTGCAACAAGCGCGAGCTGCGTGACCGGGCTGGTCGTGGTTAATACCATGCAGCATTGGACCTGGTTCGGTCAACTCGTGATCATCACCCTCATTCAACTCGGCGGGATTGGGTTCATCACGGTGGTGACCGGCGCGCTGATTGTTTTTCGCCAGCGCATTGGCCTCAGGCAGCGGCTGACCATTCAAACCATGTTCAATCAAAGCTCGCTTGGCGGCATGACGCGGCTGGTCTGGCAGGTGCTACGCTACACCGCGGTGATTGAAGGCGCTGGAGCCGTGCTGCTGACGGTGGGGTTTTTGACTGCCAATCGCGGCTACGGCTTCTTGGAATCAGTTTGGTATGGGGTGTTCCATGCCATTTCGGCCTTTTGCAACGCTGGCTTCGATTTGGTAGGCAGCAACTCGCTGGCCGAATTTCAGGGCCATTGGCTGATCAATTTCACAATCATGGTCCTGATTACGCTCGGCGGCCTGGGCTTCACCGTGCTCCATGAACTGCGGCATTTCAAAACCAAAAAACATTGGCGCGGGCTCAGCATTCACACGCGGCTGGTCTGCGGTACCAGTGCGGTGTTGGTGGTCGCTGGCACGCTGCTGTTTGCCTTGCTCGAATGGCAAGGCGCACTGGGCCACTTGGCGACGCCGCAAAAATGGCTGGCTGCTGCTTTCGAATCCGTGACCCTGCGTACTGCCGGCTTTGCCACCATTGATCAAAGTCAACTGACCCCGCTCAGTCAGCTGCTGGCGACCGGGTTTATGTTCATCGGCGGCTCGCCTGCCGGCACTGCCGGTGGGGTCAAAACCATCACCCTGGCGCTGCTGGTTGCCGCAGTGAGCTCTGGTCTGCACGGCCACACCGGGATTGTGATTGCGGGCCGGCGCTTGCCGCTAGCACTGGTCCAAAAAGCCCTAGCGGTGTTCTTCGCCATGTTTGCCGTTGTGGTGATGGCAGTGCTGATTTTGCATTTTTCAGAGGCAGGCAACAGCTTCGCGCCAACGCTGATGGAAACGATTTTTGAAGCCACCAGCGCCACCGGCACCGTCGGCCTCACCACGGGTCTGACGCCGTACTTGTCTCCTATCGGCAAGGTCACCATCGCCTTGTGCATGTTCATTGGCCGCCTCTCGCCGCTGACTCTGGTGGTCGCCTTGAGTCTGCGCCAAAACGCCGACTCGCATGTCATCGACTACCCCGCCGCCAATGTTATCATTGGCTAGAAAGGAGCCGCTATGAAAAACCAACCAGCCCGCAGTTTCGCGATTTTCGGCCTCGGCCGCTTTGGCACCAGCATTGTCTCGCACCTAGCCGAGGAGGATGTTGAGCTCCTGGCTGCCGACCGTGACCTTACCCGTGTTGAGGCGGTCAGCGCTTGGGTGGACCAAGCCGTGGTCGGCGACGCCAGTGACGAGGCGTTTTTGACGCGACTCGCCATTGAGCATTTTGACGTGGTGGTGTTTGCCATGGGTGAAGACTTCGAATCCAGTGTCATGGGCACGATGGTCGCCAAAGAACGCGGCTGCCCCCGGGTAGTGGTCAAGGCGTTGGACCCGCGCCAAGCCAAAATTCTCATCCGCGTCGGCGCCGATCAGGTGGTGCTACCGGAAGTTGAAATGGGCGCCAAAATTGCCCGCAGCCTCGTCAACGCCAATATTATCGATGCCTTTGCTCAAATCGACGGCATCGACATCACCGAACGGCGGCCCGATCCCCAGTGGATTGGTAAAACCCTCGCCGAGGCGGATGTGCGGCGCAGTGCCGGCGTGGAGGTGTTGGCCTTAATTCGCACCGGGCAGACGCAAGTGCCAGTTAAGGCGGAAACCGTGCTAAGGGCAGAGGATGTGCTGGTGACCGTGGCCAGTGAATAGAACGCAAAAAGTGGTCGTCGCTTTCCATCAAGCGACGGCCACTTTTAGATTGTGATAATTGAAAGCCACCATTTATGCGGCTTCTGGCGTCAAACCTTCTTCTTTTTGCAAAGACCGATCATAGATCCGGATGAATGGCAGCGAAATCAGAATGTCCATAATCAAAATGGCAATCCAGAGCACCACATTCCGCCAATCCATGGAGGCGAGGAACACTTGCAAAATCCCCGGCGTGGTCCATGGTGTGTAGATATAAAACTTACCAACAACGCCGGCCAAAGTCAGGAAGTAAACAATAGTCAGGTTCAGCACCGTGCAGATGATGTTTGGAATGAAGAACCACAAGTTAAGCACGGTGGGAATCCCGAAAATCAAAGGTTCGTTGATGTTAAACAAGGTGCCAATCGGTGCCAGCTTGCTCAACGAACGGAGGCGAGCTGACCGGGCAATTAAAATCATTGCAATCAGGAAGGCTGGGTAGGTGATCCAGCCACCCCACACACTATAGAAAGCCCCGGCGAAGATATGCGTCATCGCATGGCCCGCTTGGTATTGCTTCAGGTTCAAGGCGATGTTGAGCGTTGTGATTGGCGTGACAATCGTCCCAATCATGTTGTCGCCGTGAATCCCGAAGAACCATAATGTCTTCGCCAGCACAGCCAATAACAAAATGACTGGCAAGGTGCCACTGACATTGGCGAACGGAGCAAAAACCAGATAGATGACGCCGACCAGGTAAGACTGGGTAGTCGCAACACAAATGGCATTCAAGGCGACAAAGATGACGGTGGTGACCACCATCGGCACCAGCACCTCAAATGGCGCTGCCACCCCTGATGGTACGGAGGACGGGAGCTTAATCGTCCAATGATGTGTGATGAACAAGCGATTGATTTCAACGACCGCAATCGCAATCAGCATCGCCCCAAACATCCCCTTGGCGCCAAGATCGGCCTGCGGTAAGTATTGGATGGTCTTAACAGTTTCTGACGGTGACGCAGCAATGAAAAAGGCAAACAGCGCCGAAACCAGGTTCGTCACCAAATTCATCTTGTAGTGCTTGGAGAGATAGTAAGTAATCGCCACCAACACATATGGGGCCAACAACCCGATGGTCAGGTTGTACGGTACCATCAACACATTGGCATTCGCGGTGGCCCACTTTTGCCATGCCAGCATAAACGCAAAGAAGAAGTTCGTTGCCTTCATCCCAGTCGGAATTGGCGGTGAGGCCAGCAAAATCGAAAAGCCCCCAATAATCGTCAGTGGAATAATGGCAGTCATCCCGTCACGAATTGCGGCCAAGTACTTTTGATTGCCGATTTTAACGGCAATTGGATTGACCTTGGCTTGAATCCAGTCGGTGAGTTTGGCAGTTCCTTCAGCCATGAATGACACCCCTTTGGTGAATTAATTTTGAATACGAGGTAAGCGTAACCGCTTTAGGAATATTTTTCAAGTATTATTTTTTTATGGAATATTTTTCATTTTAGGATTACACTAACTGACGTAGGCAATCCAAATTTGCCTTATGGAGCCCACTTGTGAATAGGGAAGTGCTAAACTGAAAGCGCGGAAAATATTCCGGATATTGTTGAAAGTTGAAACGTGGAGGCCATAAGATGGACATCATCAGACAGATCGAGCTGTACTACGCAAATATGACCAAATCCGAGCGCGCCGCTGCTGATGCCATCATGGCTGACATGCACATTGTGGCAGAGCAGCCCATTAAAGAAGCGGCCCAAGCATATGGCGTCTCGGCCACAACACTGGTGCGACTAGCGAAACGACTGGGCTTATCAGGATACAGCGAACTAGCGTTTCAGACCAAGAACTATCTGACGGAGCATCGCATCACCCCATCCAAAAAAGCGCAGCAAGCCCCTGAAATGGCGAGTCTCATTCAATCTTTCATCGGGGCCTTCGAGCAAATGATCACCCCGGAAGTGGAAAATGGCGTCGCGCAGCTAGCAAAGGCGCTGCATGGTCAGCACCGTATCCTAGCAGTTGGCCTTGGCCATTCTGGGTTAGCCGCAGAGCATCTCAAATATTTGATGTTAAGCCGCGGTCTGTTCATTTCCACTGTCACTGATGGCATCTTGATTGAACGTCTGCCACCATTGATGCAATCAGGCGATCTGATCATCATCTTCTCGTCCTCTGCTGCTGTTGATACCTATGCAAATATTTTTAAACGAGCAAGCAAAAAAGACATCACGTTCGCCCTCGTGACGATGAATCCCAACGCGCCGGTGCTACAAAAAGCTGACATTCAGCTGGTCCTACCAATGGTGCACAGTCTGGATACCGATGCCAAGGGCATTCGCTACATCGACTCACGGCCCGTGTTCGATGTCCTAGTCAGTTGCCTCACCCGTTACTACAGTGATGTCTACCCTAACGTCTAACACCAGCAAGTGGTTCACTCCAGATTCGGAAAGGAGTCTCAATGAATGAAAATTGAACAAGTGATTGCGCAAGTGAAGGCCTATCATCGTGGGGTTTGGCATGGTGAAGTGATTGATCCCGCTACCACACGTGATCAAGTCTTATTCGGCAATCCAGACCAATCCTGCACCGGCGTCGTCACGACCTGCTGGGCCTCGCTGGCGGTGATTCGGCAAGCAGCGGCGCAAGGAGCGAACCTGATTGTTTGCCACGAAGCCCTGTTTTGGAATCATGGTGATCACACCGGGTGGCTAGAGGAAACGAACAACCAAACCTATGCGGCTAAAGTGGCCCTGCTTAAGGAAAACCATATCGTCGTTTGGCGTGATCACGACCATATGCATTCAGGGATTCCGCTTGCTGATGGCACTTACGTTGACGGCATTTTCTATGGTCTGGCCAAACAACTCGGTTGGGAAAATTATATTCTCAATGACGCTGATGTGCTGACGGCTTTTGAATTACCTGCCGCCACTACCGCCCAAGCAGTGGCCGAGCATCTGATTACCAGCCTGCATCTGAACGGGGCGCGAATTATTGGCGAACCCGCTACGCCCGTGCAAAAAATTGCCGTCCCCACTCACGTCTTTGGCGATGCCAAAGGTTACATTACCAAAGCTGAAAAGGATCAGTACGATCTTTTCATGTCCTTGGAGCTGATTGATTTTACCTTGAGCGAATACATTCAAGACGCCAGCCTCAATGGTCAAAACAAGGCGATTGTCGCCGTTGGTCACTTTAATGTCGAAGAACCCGGCATGGCTTATCTGGCCACCTACCTACCAAAAATTATCGGCAGCGGGATGCCAGTCTCGTTTGTTCAGTCTGGGGATATGTACCACTACATCAAGGCCTAATGCCGCACGATTAACCTAGCACGCTAACATTTGAACCTAATCATGAAAAAGACTTATGCGTTGTCTGCTGTTCACAGCCAGCGTATAAGTCTTTTTGTTAGCGAGCAAATTTTTTGGGTGCTAATCTACTTTCACCTGCTCAGGTCATCCCCTGGGCAGTAAAAGGAGGCGAGTCATGCGACGCTGGCTGAACTTGATGATTCTGGGCGTGTTTTTCTTCATGGTGATTGTCGATGGCAGTATCGTCACCATTGCAATTCCTGCCATGGCGCATGGGCTGGCGGTGGGCACGGAGCGAGTGGGGCTGGTGATCAGCATCTACCTGGTCACGATTAGCGCGCTACTGCTGCCATTCGGCCAACTCGGCGCACAATGGGGCCGCGAACGGTGTTTTATGCTGGGTACCTTGGCATTTCTGGTTGGCTCTTGGTTAACTGGCGCCGGCACGCAACTGAGCTGGGTACTTGGTGGCCGAGTGCTCCAAGGCGTCGGCGCCAGTCTGACGATGGCAAACAGTTATGCGCTCGTGGCGGATTGGTTTCCACCGCAACAGCTTGGGCGCGCGTTTGGCATCGAAAGTATTTTTATCTCACTCGGCGGACTGGCGGGCCCGGGACTTGGTGGGCTGGTGTTGACCCACTGGGACTGGCGATATCTGTTCTGGCTGAATTTACCGATTGGCGGCTTGTGCTTGTTGGCGGCGATACTTTGGTTTCCGCGCGCCTCTTCCCGCCAGCGACTGCACCTTGACTGGGGTGGCACCGGCATTTTGATGGCACTAGCAATCGTCTTTTATGTCAGCACCGCCAGCAGCTTGACGCAACCAGGGCTGGCGCTGCTAGGCCTAGCCCTCAGTGGCGGGCTTTTGTGGCTACTGGTACGGTGGGAACAACGCAGCCCGCACCCGCTTTTGAGTCTGGCTTTACTCAAGACCCCGACGTTCGGTTGTCCTTTGGCGGCGGCGTTTACGACTTTTGTAGCGGCCTACTTTTTCACCTTACTCGGGCCGATTTATCTGCAAGTCGTCGTTGGGCTATCCCCAGCGGCCACTGGCGCGGTGTTGATGGCGGGGCCGCTGGTGGCGATTGTGGCTAATCCCTTGGCTGGTATGGCCGCTGATCGCTGGTCACAGCCGCACGTGATGCAAAATGGCCTGCTTTTACTACTGCTGAGCGCTTTAGGACTGGTGCTACTAACGGGTCAATTCGAGCCGCTGGCGTTTCTGCTGGTTTCGGTGGTCATGGCCATTGGCACCAGCGTTTTTGGCACCGCCAATAGCGCCTTTTTGATGCGGGAGGTCACGCCGGAACAACGCGGGGCCGCCGGAGCGCTGACGGCGCTGCTGCGCGAAGTCGGGCTGGTGCTAGGCGTGAGTTTGGCGAGTACCAGTTTCTACGGCAGTCTTGGCGTCTTGGCTGGCCAGCCGCTGACCACGGCGCTGGGCCAACCAAGCGGCCGTCTGCTCACGGCGCAGCATCTGGCTTACGCGCTAGCGACCCTGATTTTGCTGGGCGGCTGGTGGCTCAATCGCAGGCTGCTCAAAAGCGGGCACGCGCCGCGGCGCCACGCCAGTCAACCCGACTTATTTTCACTGTTTGAAGCAAGGTTTCGTTCAAGGAGGTTATAACCATGGCAACCACGGTGACTGTTTTAGGCAAAATTCAACCACTTTTGACCATTCCCGAAGACTTCACGCGCATCACCAGCGAGCCGCGTTCGCGCAATGGCGAAGCGGTGCGGGTTGATCGCTATCAACAGCGGCGACCGGTACAATGGTTCGGCCCGCATGTGACGCTGGTGTGGGGCAACGATGACCGCTTGCTGAGCTTCAATGCTTTTACCGCCACCAGCAGCGCACCGCTGCCCACCCAACTCGCCGCCCGGCAAATCGCAATGCAGGTGTGGCAAGCACTGGATCCGAGCTATGCCGCGGGGTTGGACTACATGCGGACTGACCGCCTCACCCGCTCTTTTGAAGGTGATAACCAGCACGTTGACATTCCGGTGTGGTGGGTCAAGTTTGCCCATCGCAATGGCAGTTATAACTGGGTCTCAGTGGGAGCTGGAGGCCAAGTGGTCGAAATGGAGCGCGAATCCATGTGGGATTACATGCGCAGCCGGCGCGCAACTGAGGAGTGGAACTATGATGACTGGGTGCTAGCGCGCGAAGACCAAGGCCCGCAGCCAGCCGCTCCTGCCGCGCTCGCGTAGGTGCTCGCCATGGCCAAAACAACGGATCAAGTGATTGCTGCCCTCGGCGCCGCCAATGACCGCCTTAATCGCTTAGAAGAAGTGGATTACGTCACTGCCGCCTACAAGGGCTTCAGTGCCAGCGGTGACACCTTGGAAGAGGTGCAAGCCGCGATTGACGAAACCCAGGCGCAAATCGAATCCTTACAGCACCAGCTGGATCGGCTCAATGATCAACTCACTTAGAGACAGCAAAACGCCGAGTCGCCGCAGCGATTCGGCGTTTTCTGATTCAAAAACATCAGTCGACCACATCAATGCCCAGACTGGCGGCAATGATAGCGGCTTGCCATTGGTTGAGCTTTAACCCGCGCAGTAAACTCGGCGTGAACAGCAGATGATCGAACCGCGATTTACTGAGGTCAACCAACTTCAGCGGCGTCCCGGTGAAATCAGCGCCGGTCAGCTCACCACCAGTGACGCTCAAGCCCGGCTTCAGCAATTTGACTGCCTGAAAGCTACTTTCCGTCAGTTGAGTCTCTTTGAAGCTGACTGCCTTCAGTTTGCTTTCGGCCAATATCAGATAACTGGCCTGACAGTCGGTGACCGTCACCTGATGCCACACACTGCGGGTAAAATCGGCGCCCATCAGCTGACAGCCACTGAACTGGCAACGGTACATCACGCTTTCGGCGAAATCAGCATTCAGGAATTGACTCCCCTTAATTGTGCAATCCAGCCACTCGCCGCCGCGAAAATCGGTTTGCTCAAACTGGCAGTTGCTGAAGGTCACGCCAGCCAGCTTCAGCTCATGCTGCGAGACGCTCAGCCGGCAGTGGTCGTAGGTTTCCCCCTCTACCGCGGCGTCTAGGCTCAGGGTTTGGTGTTCAATCATCGGCAGTCGCTCCTTGGTTAGTTTGGGATTGGGCCAAAGCGGTTTGTAAAACTGACAACCCCAGCGTCATCGCGGCAATCATCGGCGTGAGGCGCCGGTAAATCGCCGTTTCCGGGGCGTACTTGGCCCGGGCGACGATGGTTTTATGAAGGATGGATTGAATCGGCGCCACGCTGGCTGTCATTTGGGCCAGCGACGGTACTTGCCCGCTGACCAGCGCGCTGACGACTTGCAAGGCGGCAATGCGATTAACCAGCAGCGTGGCCTGCGCCGTGCCTAGGGCAAACTTCGGCTGCATGCGCTGGCAGTTTTGAATCGTGGCGGCGTAGATTTTTAGCGCCGCAGCGCGTTGATTATCAGTGGTATTCATCGTTGCATCTCCTTGGCGCCGATGCCACTCGGCGCAGTTGGTGGGCTAATTATTTCACTTATACCACTGATTCGCGGCACAATAAAGGCAGTACTAAGCGAATGGCAAAGGTCATTCGCGAATTGCTTCAGCTTACCAGTGACGCTACTCCCAATCAAAGCGAGGTGTTTTTGATGACCACGCCCTGCCTAACCCTCGGTCAAATCGTTGCCGAAGCTGTCAACGTTGGCCTTGAAGTCGAGAAAATGCGGGTGACTCCGCAAAGTCTGCTCAGTGCAGCGCCTTTTCCTGATGACCTGGAAACGGCCTTGCGCCCCTTTGTCGCGCGGGAATTTTTCACCGCGCAGCTGGAATTCACGTTGCCTGCCACCCCCAACGTCGCCCAAAACATTCGGCATGGCACGGCCATCATTCAGGCGGTGGCAGAGCAGTTGCCAGCCGAAGACTGCCTGTGGCCGTATAGCTGCCCGCCGCTGTTGCCCCAGGTTTCGTCTGCTTTGATCTCGCCCTACCCTGAGCGGTCTTACCCTTACCGCCAAAAATTAAGTCGCCTATATCCACTGCCGCGGCTGATGAACACTGGGGTGCACATCAACTTTAGCTTTCGGCCCGCGGCTTTGAGCTTCATTTTAACCGAAACCGGTTTCGCCGACGCCGACGCCCTTTATATCCACCTCGCCCAGTATTTCATGTTGCACCACTGGGTCTTCACCTATCTATTCGGAGCCACTCCCGGTGCATTGACGGGTTACTTCACGAAAACGACGCCACCACTGCCGGTCCGCAGCCTCCGCAACAGCCAGTTCGGCTTTCCCCGCAACATCGCTGGTGATTACACCTCGGTCCCCCGCTACGTGGCACGCATTCAAGCAGCGATTGAAGCCGGGCAGCTGATGAAGGCGGGTCAATATTATGAACCGGTCCGGCTAAAAAGCGGTGCCGATAAGCGCCCTGAGCATCTGTTGGAGGCTGGGATCTCACATCTCGAGCTGCGCAGCTTTGATCTCAATCCCTTCACTCCACTCGGCGTCACTGCCGATCAGCTGCGCTTGGTGCAAAGCCTGGCGTTGTATTTTGCCTACCAGCCCCGGTTAAATGCTGAAACGCTGGCTAAAAAGTTGGCCGCAGCGCGCCAGCTCAACGACCGCGTGGCCTTAGAAGATCCCCACGCGCCTTCAGAATGTCAGGAAGCGGGCGTGGCGCTGTTAACGCCACTCGCCGCCTTCGCCGCGCAGCACGATTTCCCAGCGGCCTATCAAAACAGCATTCAAGAAGCCTTGAAAGCCTTTGAAGATACGACGCAAACCTTGGCTTACCAAATTTGGCAGCACGCATCCGTCTTTGCAACACGCTAAAAAATCGCGACCGCACCAGCTTCAATCAGCCATTCCTACTCATCATGGGAATGGCTTTTTGCCGTCATCAAACTGACCACCTATGCCGCCTAGTGTCCAGCCGGGTCGATCTGCCGCGCCAATAACGCCGCTGCAGCAAGGCTCACAAATGCCGTCACCACTACTGTTGCCAGTGGCTGAACCAGAACTAGCGTCATACCATAGGCAACGACGAGCAAGCCGGCGATGACCACATAGCTGGTCTGGTGGGTCTGATAGCGAGCCTGCTGGTAATACCGCGCCAACCACAAGCCCAGATACATCAGCCCAATCCCAGCATAGAGGAAGGTCATGGCAAAAGCGTGGTGGACGGTTGGCGCCGTAATGTCGCGTAACGCAACAGTCACCATACTGACGCCAAAAATAATGGGATAGTGCAGATAAATCAACAAATTGCCGGTTTCGCCGGCCTTTTTATCGTCGACTAGGTGATCAAACACGGCGATATAAGCGAAAAACAAACTGGCCACAATCAGAAAAATCAGCACTGACACCACGGAAAAGGTCTGGCGCGTGAAATAGCCAGCGATCCCGACAATCGTTTCACCAAACAGCACAATCGACAGCTCGGTCACCCGTTCTAGCAGATGTGAGAATATAATCGGGTGCTTGCGGGTCAGTTTGCCAGTAAAGGCTGGAGCGACCCAACTCACGATCACCCCAGCCGCCGCCAGCCAGAGGCCCGCGCGCAGCGGCAATAAGCCTGCCCAAGCAAGGTCAGCGTCCGCACCCCTAAGATGCCGCTGAAGGCCTGGGCAATGGCGCGATCATCACGGTTATCAGTGCGCCGCCACACCAGGACGTACTGAATGCATAGCGTCAACGACAACAGCCCCGCCGCAAGGAAAAACGGCCGTAAATTGGCATCAAGCGCCGACGAAAAGCTGTTCGCCATGTAGAGCACGATCATCATGTCGCCAAACATAAACCCAATATCGGTCCAAGACGACGCCCCAAAGCGATTGACGAACACTGTTTGCACCATCCAAGAATTGATAAACACAATCACCACGAAGGCAAACACCACCAGGGTCAGCGGCGCAATCACGCCGTGCTCGAGCTGATGCAAGAGCCCTGTCGCTTTGGCAATCATGTAGACAAAGACGAGATCATAAAATAATTCAATCATCGAAACAGGTTTGCTCATGTGCGGCCTCCTCAGTTTTGAGTCAGCATACCACCAATAATTTAGCCCCTCAACTGACCCTTAAATGGTCCGTCCTATACCTAACCGTTATGTGCTTATAGTTGAAATAGGTATTAGACATTCTGCCTATTGCTCCGTAAGCTAATGCCGAAGAGATTAGGGAGAGATAGCATGAAAACCATTCAACTCAACAACGGCATTAAGATGCCCCAACTTGGCTATGGCGTGTTCCAAATCGATGATCCGGCTCAGTGCGAGCAAAGCGTCCTCGATGCGCTGCAAACTGGCTATCGGCTCATCGACACCGCCGCCTGCTATGGCAACGAAGCCGCGGTAGGCAAAGCAATCGCCAAATCCGGCATTCCGCGCACCGAAATTTTTATTTCAAGCAAAGTTTGGATTCAAGTCAGTGGCTACAAGCAGACAATGGCGTCTTTTCAAAAGACGCTGGCTAATCTGCAAACCGATTATCTCGATCTTTACCTTATTCACATGCCTTATGGCGACTACTACGGCAGCTGGCGGGCGATGCAAGAACTCTACCGTGCCGGTAAAATTCGCGCGATTGGCGTCTGCAATTTTCTACCTGACCGGCTAGTCGATTTGATCGCCAGTTTTGACATTGTCCCTGCCGTCAACCAAATCGAGCTGCATCCCTTTTCCCAGCGGCGCGCCTTGCGCGCGCTGATGGCAAAATATCGCATCACGCCCATGGCCTGGGCACCGTTTGCCGAAGGTCAGCACCAGCTTTTTACCAACCCGACTTTGACCACGATTGGGGCGCATTACGGCAAAACCGCGGCTCAAGTCACTTTGCGGTGGCTAAAGCAGTCTGGCGTGGTGGCGATTCCCAAGTCGGTGCATCTCGCTCGCATCCGCCAGAACTTCACCATCGATGATTTTGCCTTAAACGCCAATGATATGGGTAAAATTGACCAACTCGATACCGGTCAACCCCTCATTCTGGATGTCGCCAGCTGTCGCGAAGCCTACCGTCTGCACCACATCACTTATGTTCAGTAATCACTTGGCAAAAGTGCTCGTAGCGCCGCCAAAAACGCGCTGGCCGCAGGGGACTGCGGCGTGTTTTTGGGCCAAATCAAGCTTGCTTTAGCTTCCAACCGCGGCGTCAGTGGGACGAACCGCAAAGTTGAATCCGCTGTGTTGATGATGCCGTCCAAACACAGGGCAATCCCGACCCCCGTTTCGACCAGGATAGAGGCATTGTAAAGCAAATTGTACGTTGCCACCACATTGAGCTGCAGGTCACTGGTCCCCAGCCAATCGGTCAGGTAGCTGATACTGCCATGCTGCTGCGACATGATGATCCGCTGATCGGCTAAATCCGCAGCGGTAACCGCCGCTTTTTGCGCCAGGGGTGAATCTTCACGGACCAAAACGCCCCAAGCGCTGGTCCCCGGTAACTTAAGGAAGTCACTATCGTCTTTGTTAGTCGGCTCCATCACCACCCCGAAGTCAAACACCCCCGCATGCAAGCGTTGTTTGACCTCATTGGCATCTGTGCTGTAAATGCCGACTTGCACCTTGGGCGCGGTTTGCCCGAGTTGGCTAACGGCCTGACCGATGGTGACCATCATCGGCGCCTCAGCACTCCCAATCATAATCTGGCCGGTGACTTCCTGGGTCTGATTCACATTGGCCACGGCTTTATCCGCCAACAACACGATTTGGCGAGCCTGGTTGGCGAAGTATTCGCCGGCCGCGGTCAGCTCAATACTGCGACTGCCGCGTTCAAACAAGGTCACGCCTAATTCATCCTCAAGGTCTTTAAGCTGCCGCGAAATCGTGGGTTGTGACACATGAAGCCGCTCCGCCGCCCGGGAAATGTTGCGTTCATTCACGACCATCAAAAAGTAACGTAAAACCCGCAGTTCCATCTGCGACCCTCCATTCCTAATAGGCATAGTATAACATCATTTTTAAGTATTAGACATAATACACACTTGCACTTATGCTGAACCTATCAAAGGAGGTCACGCCATGAATTTTGACCATCTCATCAACGCCGGCCATGTCAGTTGGGGCGGCGCTACTGCGGCGGCAGTGCACGCCGTGGTGGAAGAAACCAGCGCCTTGCTGATTACCCTCAACCAAGCCACCACCGATGAAGCTAGGCGGCAGCAGTTGGCCGCCATTTTGGGCTATCCTCTGCCGGCGAGTTCGGTGCTGAACCCACCTTTTCAAACCGATTTTGGCCGCCACACCACCATCGGGCCCAATGTCTTCATTAACCGTGACTGCTTCTTTGTGGATCTTGGGGGCATCACGCTTGATGACGGCGTCTTGCTCGGCCCGCGGGTGACCCTAATTTCGGTCAATCATAGCGAAGACCCAACGCGGCGCCGGGATTTGGTACTCAAAGCGGTCCACATCAAAACCGGCGCGTGGCTGGGCGCCAATGTGACCGTGCTGCCTGGCGTCACCATTGGCGAACATGCGATTGTCGGCGCTGGCGCCGTGGTCACTAAGGATGTCCCAGCTAACACAATTGTCGCCGGCGTGCCGGCGCAAGTCATGCGTCCAATCAAGTCAACTCACAAGGAGAATAGTAATGATTAAAGATAAAGTAGTTGTCATCACTGGCGCTTCAAGCGGCATTGGCGCCGAAACCGCCAAATTATTGGCCAGCCGCGGCGCCAAAGTCGTGCTAGGCGCGCGGCGTGAAGATAAGCTCAAGGCGCTAGCTGACGACATCATCGCTGCCGGCGGTCAAGCCGTTTACCGCGTGACCGATGTTGTGCGGCCTGCTGATAACGAAAACTTGGTGCAGTTAGCCAAAGACGCATTTGGCGGCATCGACGTGATGTTTTTGAATGCCGGCCTGATGCCGAACTCCCCGCTGTCGGCGCTGAAGGTTGACGAATGGAATCGGATGGTCGATGTGAACCTCAAAGGCGTGCTAAACGGCATTGCTGCCGCGCTGCCGACCTTCAAAGCCCAGAAGTCTGGCCACTTCATCGCAACCAGCTCGGTGGCTGGCCTCAAAGCCTACCCAGGCGGGGCAGTTTATGGCGCCACCAAATGGGCCGTTCGCGACTTGATGGAGGTGTTGCGCATGGAAGCAGCGCAAGAAGGCAGTCACATCCGCACGGCCACCATCTATCCCGCTGCCATCAAAACCGAGCTCCTGGCGACCATCACCGATCCGAGTGCCGCCGCTGGGATGCAGCAAACCTATGACACCTACGAAATCACCGCCGATCGCATTGCCCAGGTCGTCGCCTTCGCCATCGATATGCCTGAAGATACCAACGTCAACGAATTCACCGTCGGCCCGACGGATCAACCATGGTAAGGAGTCCTCAAAATGGATAACTATATTTTCAAACTCAGTCCCAAAGTTTCACGTAAAACGGTACGCTTTCACAATCGCTACGGCATCGAACTGGCGGCCGACCTCTACACCCCCAAAAAGATGCAGAGCGACCGGCAATATCCTGCTTTGGTGGTTGGCCCTCCATACAGCGGCGTTAAGGAACAAGGCCCTGGCATTTACGCCCAGGAAATGGCGACACGCGGTTATGTGGCGTTAGCCTTCGACCCGTCTTTCAACGGTTTTTCTGGTGGTAACCCGCGGCATGTCTCTAGTCCCGACATTTTTGTGGAGGATTTTCATGCCAGTGTGGATTATCTGGGCACCCGGCCGTTTGTTGACCGCGAGCGGATCGGTGTGATCGGCATTTGCGGCAGTGGCAGTTTTGCCTTAAGCGCTACCGCGGTTGACCCTCGCATTAAGGCCGTCGCCACCGCCAGCATGGTTGACATTGCCGCCGCGCACCAGGAAGGGACCAAAGAAGAACGCCAAGCACACCTGGCTGCCATTGCCGAGCAACGTTACGTCGACTTTGAAAGCGACCAGCCGGCATTAGGGGCGCGCGGCTCTGCACTGGCCGATGAAAATGATGACCCCGTGTTCCGAGAATTCGGTGACTTTTATTTCACGAGTCGCGGCTGGCACCCCAACGCCATTACCACCTTTACTGAAACCTCCAGCATGGCCTTCATGAACTTTACCTTGCTGGACAAAATCGCGGAAATCTCGCCGCGTCCACTCATGTTGATTGCCGGGGATCAGGCCTTTTCCAAAGGCTTCTCAGAGCGGGCCTATGAAGTGGCCGCCGAGCCTAAGCAGCTGGTCATCATTCCTGGTGCCAATCACATTGACCTTTACGATGACACCACCAAGATTCCATTTGCTAAGTTGCAAGCCTTCTTTGACGAAGCCCTGTAGTCACCTGGCACATCGTGTTTGCCTACGATGTGCCTTTTTTAGGAGGCCATTATGAATCAATATAGTAATGATTATTTTAAAGGGGAACGCTCCCTGTTTGCCGAACATGATGCGCGCATTGACCGCACGGTGTTTGGCGAAGGCGAATCGCCGCTGAAGGAAAGTCGCAACATTCGACTGACTAACACCATTTTCAAATGGAAATATCCGCTTTGGTACAGCCACCACATCCAGGCCGATCACACGACCTTTGAAACCATGGCCCGGTCTGGGATTTGGTACACCCATGACATCACTATCACCAACAGCGCTTTGCAGGCTCCCAAACTCTTTCGGCGCAGTAGTCAGATTAGACTCGCGCATGTCCACTTTGCCGCCGCTGAAGAAACGATGTGGACCTGTGATGACGTCCGTCTTGAAGACGTTCAAATCAATGGCGACTATTTCGGCAAAGATAGCAGCAACATCTATCTCGACCATGTGAATCTGATTGGTAATTACTGTTTCGATGGCGCCAAAAATATTGAGGCGCACCATTCGACCTTTGTCGCCAAGGATGCCTTCTGGAACTGTGAGAATGTCACGCTGTATGACTCGACCATCACCGGCGAATATCTGGCTTGGAACACCAAGCATCTGACGCTGATTAATTGCACCATCGAAAGTCAGCAGGGGCTCTGTTACATCCATCATTTAAACATGAAAAATTGCCAGCTACTGCGCACAGATTTGGCCTTTGAGTACTGCAGCGACATTGAAGCGGAGATTACCTCTGATATCTTAAGTGTCAAAAATCCCATCAGCGGCCGCATTCACGCCCATGGTATCGACACCTTGATTCTTGATCACACCAAAATCGACCCGAGCCAAACTGAAATCACCACCGCTGTTCCAATTGTAGAAAGGAAGTCGGCTTAATGTACGACTTTGACAACGCTCCAGATCGGCGCGCCACCAATTCAATCAAATGGAATGTTCAGCCCGGCGAGCTCCCGATGTGGATTGC
Source organism: Lacticaseibacillus suilingensis (assembly GCF_016861845.1). Taxonomy (GTDB): domain Bacteria; phylum Bacillota; class Bacilli; order Lactobacillales; family Lactobacillaceae; genus Lacticaseibacillus; species Lacticaseibacillus suilingensis. The sequence continues at coordinate 89,926 of NZ_BOLV01000005.1, read as the reverse complement.
TGACATGGATTTCCGCACGGCTCCAGCCATCTTGACCGCAATGCAGGACAAAATTTCACTTGGCGCTTTTGGCTACGAAGCACCAGGACCCGACTACTTCGCCGCCGTTGCGACTTGGTATAGTAACATGCACCACGCCAAACCTGCGCCTGATTGGATGCTGTTTGCCACCGGGGTCATCCCCGCTTTATCAGCTATTGTGCGAAGGCTGACGCATGTGGGCGACAATGTTTTAGTTCAGGCGCCAATTTATGATATCTTCTACCACTCCATTGAAAACAACGGGCGGCATGTGCTCTCTAGCGATTTGCACTACCAAGACGGCCATTATCACATCAAATGGACTGACCTTGAGGCCAAACTCGCGCTGCCGCTGACCACGATGATGATCTTATGTAACCCGCATAATCCCATTGGCAAGGTCTGGACGCAGGCGGAGCTAGAAAAGATTGCGACGTTATGCCTGCGCCATCACGTTGTTTTGGTGGCTGATGAGATTCACGGCGACTTGGTTTGGCAAGGGCCAGACTACACACCGGTGTTTTCACTCCCGGCAGTGCTACATGACAATACCATCTCGCTGGTCTCACCAAGCAAAACCTTTAACGTTGCTGCTCTCCATGCCGCGACTGTCATTGTGCCGGACCCTGCATTACGGGCGCAGGTCAATCGCGGTTTGAATACCGATGAGGTAGCAGAGCCAAACCTGCTGGCGATTCCCGGGACGATTGCGGCGTACACGCAGGGCGCCGATTGGTTGCGCGCCTTACGCCAGCAACTGGCAGCTAATGCCGAGCAAGCTAAAAACTTCATCGCCGCCAACCTGCCAGAGGTCAAAGTGATTGAAAGCAGCGCCACCTATCTGATGTGGCTGGATGTGCAGGCCATTTCAACTAACGCGGAAAAGCTAGCCTCGGCATTGCGCGCTTCAACCGGCCTGATTGTCTCAGCCGGCAGCGTCTACCGCGGTGATGGCGCTCATTTCTTGCGACTTAATTTTGCCTGCCCCCCTGCCATGTTGGCGGATGGTCTAAACCGCTTGGCAAATGGCATTGAGCTTTATCAGCAAGAATAAAACCCCACTGCGCGCAAACAAGAAAGGAAGATTTCCATGACCAAAATTCTAATTCTCGGCGCTCACGGCGCCACCGCCCAAATCGTGATCGACCGCTTGCTGGCTGAAACAGATGATGATTTAGTGCTATATCTACGCCACGCCACTCGCCTGAACCGTTATCAAGTTAACCCACGCGTGACTTTAGTTGAAGGCGATGCGCAGGATGTCGCCGCTTTGACCGCAGCCATGGTCGACGCGGATGTGGTTTATTCCAACCTTGGCGGCGTCCAGCTCGCCACCTTCACCCAAGCCATCATCACGGCGATGGCGGCCACTGGGCGCACGCGCCTGATTTTCTATTCCGCGCTCGGCGCCTTACATGAAGTGCCTGGTAAATTTGGCCAGTGGAACGAGCAGGCGATCAAAGCCTACCTACCAGGCTTTCGCGCATCGGCCAAACTGCTCGCGGCGCATCCTGAAATCAATGCGACCCAGCTGCGGCCGGCCTGGCTCACCGACAAAGATGAAATCGATTATGAACTCTCTGGCGCTGCTGAACCCTTCAAAGGCACCGAAGTCTCGCGGCAAAGCGTGGCGGACTTCATTGTGAAACTGATCAAAGAACCGAACCTGTATCCGCATGACAGTATCGGCCTGAACAAGCCACACACCGATGGCAACAAGCCCGCCTGGCTGTGAGGCAAAAAGATGCCGCCTTCTGCGACGAAGACGGCATCTTTGATTTGGTTCACTGCGTCCTCACAGGCGCCGCTTTTTCAGCACCAGCATCGCCAATGCTAGGCAGGCCACAGCCCCTGCTAGCGTCACCGCGTAGGCCGGCGCCAGCGACCAAAACGTTTTAGTGCCAGTCAATAGCGCTAAGTTGTCATTGGTTAGGCTCACTGGATTGAAGCGATGCACCGCTTTGAACATGTTCAGCAGCGTTAGGCCTAAATAGACCCCGGCGCCAAGCAAAAAACCGGTGAAACCACTTTTACTGAGGGTCGAGCCCAAAATGATGATAGCCAGCCACAACACGCCAAACCAGAGCAGCGGCCACAGCGCCAGCCAGGGATGCGGACTGAGGTCATCAGGAAAGTAGTAGGCGGTATAGGCGTAAGTGACACCAAAGGCCAGCAGCAGCGCCACCACCCACTGCAGTAGCGCCATGGTGTACTTAGCCATGATCACGGCATTACGCCGCAGCCCTTTTGCCACCAAAATCACCAAGGTGCCCTCATTCAATTCCCGACTGACGGTTCCGGAAGCCACAATCGCCAGCACAAAGAGGCCGATTTGAGTCATGTTCTTGTAGTATTGCTGCCAGGCCATCACACTGGTCGGCTTGGGCAGGGTAATGGTCATCCCCTGCCCAATGGACTTCAGTAGCGCCGGCGTCAGCTTCGCTACCAGCGGGGCTTCGATGCCAAACAACAAGAACACCAGCGCCAGCACCACGAGGCGATACCGGCGCCAAGCCAAAATAAGTTCATTTTGCAACATCAGCCAGTAACCCCTCATGCGATCACCTCCATGAACAGCTGCTCCAGGCTGGCTTTGATGGGATTGAACGCCGTGGGCATCAAATGCTGCGCCAGCAGTTGCCTCAATGCGGCCTGGGCATCGGTGGTAACGGTCACTTGGCTGGCCGTCGCCGCCCCGCCTAGCAGCGTTGCGGCAGCCTGCGCCTGAGCCTCATTGCTAAAGGTAAAGCGGGTGGCCGGTTGGGTATGCGCGGCCAACAAGGCTTGCAGCGGCCCTTGCATCTGCAGCTTACCCGCATGCAAAATCCCGACGTAATCACAAATCCGCTCCACGTCACTAAGAATATGGGTTGACAGCAAAATCGTCGTTTCATTGTGCACACTGGCCAGCAACGCCAAAAATTCGCGTCGGCCTGCAGGATCCAAGGCGGACGTCGGCTCATCGCACAGTAGCATGGCTGGCCGATCCAGTAACGCGCTAGCAATCCCGAGCCGCTGCTTCATGCCGCGAGAAAACCCGTGGACCCGGCGCCGCGTGTCCGGCAAACCGACAAGGTGCAGCATTTCGCCCACCCGCTCATGCAGGTGCGCGGTTTGGGTCAGCCGCCCGCACAGCGTCAAATACTCGCGGGCGCTGAGGTCGCCGTAATACGCCGGCACATCCGGCAGATAGCCGATGCCCTGGGTGTGGCCAAACTTCACCGGCTGACCAGTAAAAGTAATGGTGCCCGAGTCTAGTGGCTCCAGGCCTAAAATCAGGCGCATGGTGGTCGTTTTGCCGGCCCCATTTTCCCCGACAAAGCCATAAATGGCCCCTTGTGGCACATCTAAGTCCAGCCCCTTCAGCACCTGCTGGTTGCCGAATGCTTTACTGACCTTGGTTAATGTGAGTAAGCCCATCACTCCACCTCGCGGCCGGCGAAGAAATACAGCAACGGTCCAAACGGTTGCACGAAAATCACCAGCAATAGCCATAGGATGCGGTTACCGAACCGGTAATGCGGATGGCGCAGCACACTGATCACGCCGGTAATCGCCAGCACCAGCTCGATCAGCACCGCTGGAATCAGGAACGGCAAGTATTCTTTAATCAGCTCAAAGTCAGTCATGGGTAAGCTCCTTCAATTGCGCTTGCAGCGGTGCTAAGGCCGGCTGCTTGAAGACCGCTTGCAGCGCCGGATGCGTCAGCAGCAGTTGGGCGAGTTCCGCCTTCACATGCCCCGAGTTGCGCGGCGTCACGCCGGCGGTTTCGGTGGCTGCCAGCCAGTCATCGATTTGGTCAAAATAATCATCGCCATGCAGGGTCAAAGGTTCCGGCAAGGTCTGCAGCACTGGCAACAGCAGGTGTAACTGCTGGGCCACCTGGTCCGCTTGGTTGAGCGCCCCAAAGCCCACCGCGGCACTGCTCCAAAAGTTAATCGCCACGATTGGATTGAGCGTTGCCACCTTGAAGGCCTCAATCAGCGCCTGGCCGCGCTGGACCGTGGCCGTGAAGCGTTCAGGCGCGGCGATCGTCATCTGCAGGTAATTGGTTAACCCGCTCAACATCACCGCAACATTTTGATACAAACCGCTTTGAAGCGTCGCAATCGCTTGATCCACCTGCCCGAGTTGCTGATAAGCGCCGGCAATCAAGCTATCCGCCGGCATGACTTCCGGGGCGGTGGGGCCTAATTTGGCCAACACGGCTTGCGGCTGTTGCAACATCAAATCGCACATCGCCGCCAGCTTGGTTGCCTTGTCCAGTAGCGTTGGTGTCTGGGTGATGGTGGGTACATGGGCAAACAATGCCTGCGCTTCTTGGATGTAGGTAAGCCGATCGCCTGGCAGTAAGTCGCTGTGGTTAAGCAAGAGCAGCCCCATGCTCAGCACCAAATTGGGGCAAGCGTAGTAGCGATGAATGGTCGCCTCAATGGCCTGATACACGACCGCCGCCGACTCTTTGAGCAAGCGTGCCTGCAACTGGCGATATAATTGCGCTACTTCCGCATCGGAGAGCTGCGCCGAGTAGGCCAAGAGCTCATCCACCGTGATGTTGAAGAAGCTCGCGAGCAGCGGGAGTAGCGTGATGTCTGGATACGATTGCCCGGTTTCCCACTTCGAAACTGACGCTTTGGACACACCGAGAAAATCGGCGACCGCTTGCTGCGTCAGGCCAGCTGCTTTACGCTGGGCTAAAATGACAGTGCCAACATTGAGCATGACCTCACCTCCTGCTGTCATTGTAGCGAACAGCAAAGCGGACGCCAAGCGAGTGAATGTAAACTTGCGGGTAAATATGTCAACCAAACGGAAACCTATTTTAGCTGTCGTTGGTGACTCAACCACAAGGACCAAAATTGCCCCATCGTGATTAGCCAAAGCTAACTACGGTGGGGCAATTCACGCCTCGAGCTTCAATGCGGACTGACAAGACTGCTTGCGTGCTTGGGGGGTCACGACGAAAGCCGTGCCAGCCTCACTGAAGTCATCATGGGGCTTACGAGGGAGGTGTTATCTAGGGGAACAAACAGTCAAGGCTGGTTAACCCAAGGCCTCGACCGGCATCGAATACGCAGGCTTAATTGCTTGCCCCCTCAACACGCCGCCTTCAGCGCCCTAAATATTGCTTCTCGGCGGCCTGACGAGCAGCGACCGCATCACTAAAGCGAGCGAACATTTTGAGCAAGACATATTTGCCGTGGTAGCGCAGGCGTGCACACCACCGGCCAGTGGCGCGGTCATAGCTCACCCCAATCACGCCTGAACGATTGCGTTTGCCGCGATGCAGTGACGCGTAGGAAACGCCGTGTTGATCCTGCAAAGCCGCGGCGCCGCGTTGCTGCATGTCCATAAAAGCCGGATTAATCTCGGCCAGTCGCCGCAGGTTATCGCGCCGCAAGCAGCCACAGCTTCTCACGCTGCCGTGGCGCATGGCGTATGAGTCAACAGTCACGCGGTTCCCGCAGTCGCATTGGCACAGCCAGGCGGCATTGCCATTTTTTCTTTTGCCATCTCGATGCAACACCACCAGCCGGCCAAAGCGCTGACCCGTCAGATCGATGGTCGTGGGTGAATAACGGCGCTTTGTTTTTACAGCCAATTCCATTCCTTCTTTCTGGGTTATTGCGGCCCATCCACCAGTTGCCATTGAATTTCGCCTTGGTAGGCAACATCCGTTTGAATCCCAGCGTTGGGATCAACATGCAGGATCAGTTGATTCGTTTTCGCTAGTTGCACGGCAATCGTTCCTCTAGCGTTACCTTCATGCGTGTAAATTGGGGTCTCCTGACCGGCACTAATCGCGTGCTGCTCATTGCCGATTTTGGCGTCAAGCTGAGCAGTCGGCAAAATGGCCCCGGTCGCAGTGGTAAACGGCTTGCTCAAACTAGCTGTGATTTGCCAGTTGGACTTCATTTGTGGTGCCCGTGAATCCCAAACTGTGAAGGCTAAGTCGGCTGTTTTTGCGGGCAGATCAACAGGCTGATAGGGCAAATCAACGTTGTGGCCAAAAGTAAAATCAGCCGGACCGTTAACCAGTTTCAGCTCTGCCACCGGAATTTTGATGGCAATCGCGTTCGATACCAGTGAAACTGGCGCCGGTGCCGTCCCATTATCCGTTGGCACTGTCACCTTCCCGGATAAAGTGACCGGAGTGGCGGTCAGGGTTTGATCACTTAAATCATTCACCTGATAATCAAGACCAAGCTTGATGGTGTCACCGGCCTTCACCGCCTGCGGTAACGCAATTTTGGCTGTGCCAGCGCTGAAATTGGCGGTCATGCCGCTTTGCGGTTGGCCGTTGATCGTCACCGTTAAACTACCGGCCTGATAAGTCGTCCCAGTCGGGATTTGCAGTTGCAACGCTGCCTGCTCAAGGCTGGCAGTGCCGTCCGTGCCTGCCGTGATGGTGGTGGTGCTGTGAATTTGATTGCCAGCCAGCGCAGTAATCGTCTGACCGGTTTCTTGCGTAGCGGTATTCGTAACCTGACTGGTGAGGGCCATCTGCGGCAAATCAACCACTGCAATCAGCGGCGGATAGGCGTTTTGATCTGGATGGGCAAGATATTGGGTCGACGCCCATTGCGCCTGATCAGGCTCCGCGTCATCCACAATTTTCGTATCCAGTACATAACGTCCCGCCGGCAACCCCGCTAAGATCGCACTGGTAGCATGCGTTTGACTGTAATCGGGGCTATTCGTGATGGTTTGAAAGAGCATGTCTCCTCGTCCTGCCACCGGCGTCGCCTCAGCGAGGCTTTGGCCGGCTTTCAAGGCCAACACGCGGTAGCGAATTTCACCATGATCCAAATCCGGTGCTTGCCACCAACCTTTCATCGTAAAATCCGTGCCTTGGCTGATTGCCGTGCCAACCATGCCACCGCCATTTGGCAGGACCGTATTGGTCAAATTCGTCAGCTTCACCTGGCCATTGTTGCGGTGAGAATCAGTGACTTTCAAGGCCACAGGCGAGAGCTTAGTCCCTTCGCTGTCGGTACCAGAATAAACAACGGTTGTCGGTTGGTTATAACCGGTCGTTTTAAGCGGGGTATGCGTTAACTGGGCGCCGGTAGTGACGTTTTGCTTGGTGAAATAATTGACGACGCGATTAAATCGGTCCGCCGGTTGCGCCGCGAAAGTCCCAGCGCGATAGCCCAAGGTGACCGACCGCTGGTTGACTTGGCCGGGTAAATTGGCCGCCGACCCGTCCACCACTTCGGCCTGATCCTGATTCGTGTTCTCAGTGCCTTGATTGTCCGTTGGTGAAATATAGCTATTCCAGGTCTTCATGGTCGTAGTGGCGCGATTGCATGCCTCAAAACTACCATCTGGGTTTAAATTCGCATAAAGATACCCAGTGGGGGAAAGGCCAAAGAAGCTTGCGGCCCCTTCTTTGATATCATCGGCACCATAAAAATCGACGCTTAGTTGATGCTTCTTGTCAGGTGCCGGGGCAAAGTGTCCTTTCGTCAGTATCTTGTTAGGCGACGTGTCGTCAGGTTGCCCATCCACGGTCAACTTGGCGATATCCACGTCGATATTGAAGTTGACATAGACATGGTTCAAAGAAAACCCATCACTGACAATGCCTTGCAGCACCGCCAGCACACCCCAGTTAAGATTATGGCCATTGTGATCGCGCATGGTCAGGCGCAAGGTATGGGGACCGATTTTCTCGAAATTATCGCGTTGCAAAGGAAAGGTCGCTGACTTCACGGTTAACTTGGCCGTTGAAAAGTCCATGGCAGCCAAGACATCATCCGCGTTAATTCTGGATGGTAAGTTGACATGGGCCACAAAGCCAAAGCCAAAGGTCGCCGCGGTCACCAACTGCCCGCCCCCCATGCGAAGATCCAAATAGTCGGTCCAATCGATGTTAAGTTTGCCACCTAACCAAGGGTCAGTCGCACTGCCGCTTTGGTAAGTGGCTTTTAGCTGCGGCTGGGCCTGCGAATCCTGAACGACCCCTGCGCCGGTGTAGTTCGCCAAGCCGTAGACGTATTGCGGACGGATGGCGGCAGTGGGCGCCGTGGGATTAGTGCCAGCGTCAACGATTTGCCGCTGGTTGAGGCCAATCAGGACCCCCAACACCAAGCAACCCAGCACGACCGCCAGCCTGCGCGGATTTTTAATCGATTTAAGCATCGGCTTCACCTCCCTTGTGCCAAAGCAAACCAACGATTACCAGCACTTCGAGGCCCAGCACCAGCAGAAATTGGTCTGGCACCTCACCAGTGGCTGGCATTCTTGCCCGTTCGCTAGGGGCTGATGCCGACCGATATCCGGTTTTGATGGCAGGCTTGTGGCCTGGCGTTTGTGTGCCATGTGGAACTGGCGAAGAATCAATGAAGCTGATTGAGGCTGTTGATTCCCGCGTACTTGCCGCTACGGGTGCCGCTTGAAGCCCCGCTGTGGCGAATAAAATCAGCAAAATGACACCCCATAGCTTACTTCTCATCAGTTGTTCCCCCTGTTTGCTTTCGCCGATTCCGCCATAGTAACAGGATGATCACGAACAAGGCGAGAACCAGTAGCACCGCCAGCACGATCGCCATTGGACCAAATGCCGCCGGTTGTTCAATGAAGACTGACCGGCGATTGACCTGGCTGGCCTGCGTCGGGCTGACGGTAAATGACTGCGTAAACGACCATTTGTGTCCGCCTTTGGCAGTGGCGTGAATCACGGCCTGATAACGGCCTGCCGTGGCGCGGTGATTATCCAAGGCTAAATTCAGATTAAAGTGTGAATTTGGCGCCACCAAATAGGCATTGGAATGGTCGGTCATGAAGGGCTTTCCATTCTTGTAGAGCTTCGTTTTAAAGACCAAATCCCCAATAATTGTCGGGGCTGGGTTTTGAAACCGGAGCTGAACCGTTGGCCGTGAATTCACCGGCGCAATTTTGCCCCCTCGAAGCTTGAGCATTGGCGGCACCGCCGCGCGATTTTCTTGCAGAACAATCGCCACGTTGTATGCATAGCGGTTGATAATGCGCGCCCCCGCCTTCCCAGCCTTAGCCTGAGGTTTAGCCGCGATGGGCTCAACATGAATGCCGGCCAATACTTGGCCTTGAAACGCCTTTGCCGGTAGCTTCAGGCGAAGGGCGATGGTTTGCGTTTCTCCGGCCTTTAAAGTCACACTGTTTTGATCAAGCTGCATCACCGCCCGCGGATCGAACGGCAAAGTTGGATCTAGCGTGGGGTGGGCCTGCGAATAATCAATGGTGCCGCCATCACTCGTAACGGCTGGGTTGACACTCAAGGCAAACTTCCGCGTCTTTTTCGCCGCATTCGACACGGCAAACGAGACGGTTTGCGTTTGGCCGGGTTTCACCAGCAAATCAAAATAAGTGATGGCCGGGTCGATTTGGTTGCTAGGCAAAATCGCCTTCACGCCAAAATCACCCGGATTATCTTGGGCATGGACCTTCACCCCGAAGCCGGAAGTGCCTAGAATGATGGCGAATAGTGCCATCAATAAGCGTGTTCGCCGTTTCACATTCGTCGTTCCTTTCAAAAAAGGAGGAGGCAGACGCTGCTGACCTCCCCCAAATTCACGCTATTGGAAAACACAACCGAAGATTACGCAGTTGGGCCTTCATTCATGGTCCAGGTCAAAGTTGAGGTGTACGCGCCTTCACCAGGCGTAGGCACGGTCAATTCGATGTTGGCTGGATCGTATACTGACAGCCAGGTGCCGAGGCCTTGGCCTTTTGCCGCGCTGAAAATGGTCGTGGCGCTGGAAGCACTGCTCAGGTTCGCAATATTTTGTTGGGCCGGTGCTTTGCTCGTGTCGCCGGTTGCAGTTTTAACAGTCGCGTCCTTAAAGGCTAAACTCGCGCCTGCTAACTTGGCGCCGCTGGCGGCGGTAAAGTCACTCATTTGAACGGTGACATTCCAGCCTTGGGCTTGGCCATCGTTAGCCACCCCACGCCGATCAGAAACTTGCAGGTAAGGATTTTTGTTGACGCTGCCCTTGCTGGCGTCAGCGTTCAACGCATAGGTGTGGGAACCGGATTCGATTTCATGCGTCCCAAATGGTAGCACCGGTGCCACATCAAGGGTCAAAGCCCCGGTTTGCCCGGTAGCTGGATTTGTTGGATCCACTGGATCAACTGGCTTAGTCGGATCGGTAGGATTCACTGGATTAACGGCATTCGTTGGCTTGGTGAAAGTCACATCCCCAGTGGTGGTTGCGGTTGCCGCTGACACAACAGCCGGTGCGGTCAATGACAGTGCCATCAAACTGGCTGCGATTAACCCCAAACTCGTCTTCTTTGTCTTTCTCATTTTGGTTTACCCCTTCTTAAAATGAATTTGCGGGAGATGAAGGTTTCCCACTTGGCTTTAGTATAGGGGGTCGGCAATGATGATATTATTCGGTTTCTTTAGCCACTGCCCAAAAGCTTGAATAGTTTCTAAGGTCGGTCTGGCGGCTTTTACCCCGGCCTATCTTGTATAATTATGGTAACTATCATCAGCGGGAGGTGCCCCTTGGACTATCGAGACTTATTAGATAAACCGATGCAATTACAAGTTCAGATTTTGCGCGATATTTACGCCCAGACTCAGGGCCTATCCAAGCGCGCACTACTTGACAAATATCAACTTTCGCAGCCGACGTTAAAGGCCTACCTCAGCGAGCTGACGCATTTTTGCGCCGCACATTTTCCCGGGGCGCTCTCGCTGGTTGACGTTGACGGCCAATTGAAGCTCGTCAAAGCGACTTCGGTTGGGCTCCCCAACATTATTTACGCTTACCTCAAAAACGCTGATGCCTTCAAAATCCTTGCGCTTCTCCAGCAGCAAGGGAGGTTTACCTATCTGGAATTAGAAGAACAGCTCGCCATTAGCAGCGCCAGTATCTACCGGAAAATTGCCGACCTCAACCGAGTCCTGAAAGAATTCAAACTCTCGATTCAAAATGGCCAAATGCAAGGCAGCGAATGGCAAATTCGGTACTTCTATTACCAACTCACCATGCAGCTGGTACCTTTTGAACACCTCATTGACGGGATGAATGATCCCAAGATTTTGCGTGTGCTGGCTGATTTTGAAGCAGGCATGCACTTCTCACTGCCCCTCGCTGCCCGGACCAAGTTTTATACTTGGATGAAAATCACCTTGACCCGGTATCAAACTGGCCAGGTCGCCGACTTTAGGCAGAATGCGAATTTGCCGCAGTCACTGACGGGGGCGCCGTTTTACCGTCAGTTTCACCAGGTCTTGCGTACCATCGGCCCCAAAAACGACTTCCAGCGCACCGACCAAGATATCGCTGTCCTCTACCTGGCATCATTTTGCTTTGGCTTTTTGCCGGACTGTGCCGACCGCTATTTGGAATGGGCAGAAGGCGGCGATACAGTGAACTTTCCGTTTGGTGAAGCCTTGCACCGGACCAGCTCGTTCTTACTCAAGCATTATCGGATGGGCACTGTGTTGCTCGGAAATTTCCAAAAAATTCGCTATCTGCTCATCCAAAGCATTCTTCATTATGTCCTGTTTCAAGGATTCATCTATCCGTATAGTGATGAGCAGCTTGAGTCTGAGATCAATCGTCAGGCCAGTACCGAATTTGTCACGGTGGCAACCAGCTACCTCACCAAAATGGCGCCACTTTGGCGAAAAAGCGCCTTCTTACCTGAAAACCCGCTTTATCGTAACTTGACTTATCGTATCCAGGCCGCATTTCGCTATACCGACTTTTTAACGGATCAGACCTTAAAAGTCGGGCTGCGCTTTTTCACCGATTTACTCATTCAGGAGCTATTTTTGACCCTTTGGAGTCGCAAACTGAATCGCGACTTCTCTGTGCAGCTGGAGTTCTTTCAACCAAACACGAATTACGATTTGATTATTACCGATTACCTGCTCCCAACCGATGACAAAGCGCGCTGCTTTTTGATTTCTGAATTTGATAACGAAAATGATATTACGGCAATCAGGCGAATTTTAGCTGGCTTGTACGACCAGCGTAAATAGCCCCGCCCCTGCACCGTTAGGACGGTCGTTAGCTTTGTTCGCTTAAGCGTGTATAATTAGCCTCAATTTAAAAACCGAGGTTATCAGATGAGCCCAAAAATCGCCTTACTTCAAAATCAAATGCTAACCACTGACCGCCTGGTACTCCGGCCATTTCTTGTGGCCGACGCGCCGGAACTGCTTAAAATCGCCCAAGAACCAGCAAACACCGCCTTGAAATATAAAAATATTGATGACGCGTTGCTCGGTTTGGCCGATTACTGGATGGGCAAGCCACTGGGCAAATACGCCGTGACGCTGGCAGGCCAGTTCATTGGGGCGGTCGAGCTGCATTTAGATGCCGCCAATCTTAAGGCCGAAATCGGCTACGTCTTTAACCAAGACTATTGGCACCATGGCCATGCCACCGAAGCGGCCCAAGCACTGTGCGATTTGTGTTTTGATCAGCTCCAATTGCGCCGGGTGGAAGGGATGTTCGACGCCCGCAATCAGCGCTCGCAGCACGTCCTGCAACGACTAGGGATGGTGGAAGAAGGCCGGATTGTGAACGACTTTATTGAAGATGGCGTGTTTGTAACCACGGTGATAATGGCGAAAACGCGATAACGATATCCTAATCAATCAGAAGACCGCCAGTAACCTCGTGTATGGGGTCACTGGCGGTCTTGTTGCAATGCATACCGTCGGATAATCGTGTCGTTCGTAGGGTTGTGCCTGTCAGGTAATGGTTAGCTGACAATGATTTGCTAAATCCAGATAAGCATGCACCACATCGACTTGCTGAGTAGCAGAGCCGAAAAAAGCTTCTTTGTCCTTAAAGGTTATTATACTGACGCCATCATCCGCTGCCACACGCACTTCATCGGATTTTGATTGCTAGTGAGAAGCACGCTATTATTATACAAATTTACATTTAACAAACGTAGCGCAGTTTCATCACACGGTAGTGCCAAATTCTCAAAGACCATTTTCACTGTCTTAAATATCAACTTATGAAGCCCGGCCTGTTCGAAATCAAATTCGCCACCACTCAATAGTGTTGCTGCCTTCGACGAACTTGCTAATTTGTCGCCTTCACCGCCGCGCTCCCTTGATGCAAATAAACCGCGATTGAATCGCCACTTTTTCGTGCACTAGCATTCCCGCATGCACTTTAATCGTAAAAACAGCATCATTGGGGCACCCCTTAATCAGGCTAGATGGAATTGGATAAAAGTCGCTGTTTGCCTGATTAGTATTGATTTACTTCCATTGGTGACGACTTTCTTGTCGAATTTCAAGTACTTCATGGGTAACATCGCCAACGCTCACATTGATTACGCCGCCAACTAGACTGTTAATAAAACTTAGAATCTCACGTTTTATTTTATTCGTGCCCCCCTGCCTATACTCGATACTAGAATCCTCGTGATTTCTCATGTGATTCCCCTTCACCTCTCTTAGTAATGAAACCCAGTCTTCCTCGTGGCTCTATGATCTCTCTTGAATTGTCAAAAATTTTCAATTTCCGTGATTGGCACTAAAATTCGCCATGGCCGACTGAATTGTATATTTAAACGTACCATCATGAATATCCTCATATGGCATTGCTAACAATAGATAGCCACGCTCACGCGCAAAGTCCGCCTTAACCTTATCCTTCCAAACTTGGTATTCAAAGGTTTCTATATTTTGCTGCAAATATGGGACAAATTCATAATGTTGTTTTCCCTGCACCTCAATTAAAATTTTAAATTTGGTTAATTCAAAATCATACGGTAATTGAAATCCCGTTTTGGGATTTCGACAGTCTAAGGTCGCATATTGCGTCACAAAATCGACACGAAGATCAGTCAAGAAGGTCTTGACAGCAATTTCCCCCGAAGAAGTCGTTTCTGGACAATCGTGCTCAATTCGACCGACCCGCAAATCATCAAATAGACAGATGAAGTCCTCGTGACATCGCTCACATTCAACGATTAGTTGAGGTTTCATATATGTGCCCCGAACACCAATTAAGCGGCGGAGCATATGTTGCTGCTTTTCAAACTCAACTTGTAGAAAAGGCATTTTCGTCAGGCTTTCAGCTTGCATATCCGCTCTGATTTCCTCATTTTCTCTAGCAAGTGCATCCTGCCGCATTTTTCTTCGATGATCTGCCCTTTCTTTATGCTGCACTCGGGGTATATATGTCCAATAATCAGATGAGTGGTGAGAAAACCACTCAATCACAGGGTCACGAGAGTATGAGTGAATAACATACTCCATCAAATACTTTAACGTATATATCGCAAGTTTCTTGCCTCTGGCATTCACAGTTTTAGCCGCATCACGGTTAATATGTGAACAATAGGTGCACGTGAGCGCCTTCCAATGTCCTGGACGACCACAAATCAAACAAAGTTTTAATGGGGTTGTTTGTCGATTTTGTTTCACTTTTTCTCTAACACTCGAATTATTTTTTCTAGTTGATTTTTTGGGCGAATTGGCTTTCTTCTTTCTTTTGGATTGTGATTTTTTGCTGGCGCGCTTTTTTGGTCTATTACTCAATTCTTCCATGTTTTTCATAGCCAAGTATCCTCCACAAACTTGTGATGACTCTCCCAAATAAGGCAGGTGAAGCTTCAACTCATGTCCTAGATTAACATGAGTATTAACAATCACCACGTCAAACCGATGGTATCGATTCTCTGTCCCGTCATCAATAGATTATGCAACCCAATCTGATTCTTCCCTCAGCCTTTACATATTTCTTAGTTCTACCGGGCTTGAAGTCACTCACTTCATCATTTCGTCACACCTGCATGCTAAGCTCTTAATCGTATTCAGGAGGCGGTTAAATGCGGGTTATGACGTTATGGCTAGTCGGATTAGGGTTCAGCGCGGGGCTGGCGGCGGTGACAGCCTTATTTTTGACAGTCGAAAATCAACTCACAGCAGTGCTCTGGGCCGGCAACATCTGGTGGCGCGAGCTTTTGGTGATTGCCTTTGGCGCTGGGTTACTTTGGCTGATGCGGCGGCGTTGGCCAGCACTGCCGGCCAACGCGCAAAGTGCAATGAAGCGACTCAAAACAGGCCAGTTATCAACGCCTCGAGAATTAGGGGCGGAATTGGCCATCACGATGATCATTCTCGTGGCCGGAGCTGGTGTGGGACCGGAAGCCGCGCTCACCGCCGCGATCGTTGCGGCTTCAGTTTGGGTCGCCGATAAGCTGCGTTACCTGTACTTTAACTTTGCAGCCTGGCGCCGGGCGCCTTGGCGTCTGCTTCATCCCACCGCCTATCTAGTGCCTTATGACCCCGAAGCCCTGCCGGAAAAGCGCACCCTTAAACATGTCATGATGGCGTCATTGATCATCAATGGCCTCGTGGTGGCCAAGTTTTTGCTCCAACAGTGGCATCAGCCGCAACTGCGCATGGTGCTGGGCACTAGTGCTTGGAACTGGCAACAACTCTGGGTGCTGGCCTTAGCGTTAGGCGTGGCCCTGCTTTATCAGCAGCTGGATTGCCGCCTGCAAACTGGGTTAGCGAAGATTAAGCTACCGCTTTGGGGTCAGGTCGCCGTTGGTGCAGGGTTTATTTTTCTGGTCGCCCAAGTGGAGCCAGCCTTGCTGTTTTCTGGCCAGCACAGCGTGGCCTGGCTCTTAACCATGCAACACG
Source organism: Lacticaseibacillus suilingensis (assembly GCF_016861845.1). GTDB lineage: Bacteria > Bacillota > Bacilli > Lactobacillales > Lactobacillaceae > Lacticaseibacillus > Lacticaseibacillus suilingensis. Next base: position 74,286 of record NZ_BOLV01000005.1, on the reverse strand, counting down.
CGGCGCCTTGGCTACTGACGCTACTCGCGGTGCTCAAGCTGGTCTTTATGCGGTTGTGCCTGAACTTCGGCTGGCGCGGTGGGGATCTATTTCCACTGCTGTTCGTCGGCCTGACGCAAGGTTTTGCCCTAGCCGCGTGGTTGCCACAAGTCGACACCATGCTGACAGTAGCGGTAACGGCGACCGCCATGATGGCCGTGCTGGGGCACCATCCTGCATTGGCAGCAGTGATGGTGGCGTTATTTTGCCCCTTGACGTTGCTACCAGCGATCGCCTTGGCCGCGGCGGCAGTGATGCTGGGACAAAAAATGCAGCAAAAGCGGGCAACCGATTAAGCTGTCATCAGTCTTAGGCCTGGGCCAGCTTCAGTTCGTAATACCGTGAATCGCGATCCGGGAAAGCATACTGACCGCCAAGTTGCTCACGCGTGATGCGCACAAACCCCCTGCCGCTCATAAAAGTGATGGGACCGATGCTCATTTTCTGGTGTGTCGAGCACGATGCGCTTGAGCCCTTGCGCCTGAGCATCGTTCAAAAAAGTGGCATACAACTCTTGGCCTAAACGATGAGGCTGGCCGCGAAATTCGGGATACGTAAAGAACTTCTTTAGCACAGCAGTCTCTTCATTCAGCGGCAACAAGGCAATACAGCCTACCAGCCGCTCGTCGGCGCTAGCGCCCCAAAACTCGCCGCCGCGCCGGCGATAGTAGGCATCGATTTGGAAAATATCGTCTTGCTCAGCCATAGCGATGGCCAGCTTGGCCTCAAGGTTTTGACAGTAGTTAATCAGATCGACGAGCTCGGCAGTGTGGTGCGCTGTTTGCGTCAGTGGTTGAATCTTCATGATTGTCCTCCTCAGTTAGAACAACTTTGAGTATAATAGTCAAAAGCCATTCAATAAAATTGAACTTTTCAAACTCATCATTCAAATTATTCGAACGGAGGCCGCTCTTGAATCTCAAATATCTGCTGACGGTGCAAACCGTCGCTAAGCTCGCTAGCTTTCAGCTGGCCGCCGTCCAGTTAAATTATGCCCAGTCGACCATTACTTTCCAGGTCCACCAAGTCGAACGCGAGCTTGGTGCCACCTTGTTTGTGCGCAACGGCCGCAAGGTGCAGTTGACCGTTGCGGGCCAAGCGGCGCTGCCGTTGATCGAGCGGCTCCTTCAAGATAGCGAGGCCTTAACCGCTGCGGCCCATCCAGACGCGCTCTCTGGGCCACTGGTCATTGGGGTTCCGGAAACGCTGCTGACGTACAAACTGCAGCCCGTTTTGCGCGCCTTCAAACAGCGCGCGCCTCAGGTCACCCTCAGCTTGCGCGTGCTCAACTGTTACGACTTATATGCCCAGATGGTGGCCGGCACCCTCGATATCGCCCTACACTACAACGTGCGCGACTATCCGGCCGGTTATCAGGTCACGACCCTTGCAGAATATCCCATCAGTGTCGTGGCGGCCCCTGAGCTTGCCGCCACTATCGACCTCATCACCCCGCACCAGACGCAGGCAATTGGCCAAATTGAAAACGATCGGCGCGCCCAGTACCAGGAGTTCTTCACCGCCTACTTAGCTGCCAATGGCATTCACCTGGCGCCAGCAATGGAACTGTGGAGCTTGGAAACTGTCAAGCAAAGTGTCGCTAGTGGCCTTGGCCTGGCCGTGCTACCGACTTTTTGCGTGGCGAATGAATTAACCAGCGGCGCGCTAAGCGCTGTGCCGACCAAGATGACGACGAAGACCCTAACCGCAATGATGTCAGTGCGCAGGCCAACGCCAGCCGCCACCCTCTTTGCCCAGCTGGTTCAACAGCACCTCCAAGCCGAGGCCTGACGCTGCTCGCAAGGTCGGCTGTCGCTGCATTAAATTTGTTATATAATCGAGCTGGCAATTCTTCCTGAAAGCAGGTCAATTCATGACATCCATCCAAGCACAAGTTTTTGCCAATCGGCAGCCGGACTGGTCGCAGCTAGCGGCCTATGGCTTCCAAGACAGCGGCACCAACTGGACTTACACCACGCCATTGGTCGGCACGTTGCAACTAACGGTCACCCTTCACGGCGATGCCGTCACGACCACGGTCATCGACGGCGATAGTGGCGCGCCTTATGTGCTCCACCTCGATCCCGCCAACTCAGGCTTATTCGTCGGTCAAGTGCGTGGTGCTTATCTCACCGTGCTAGAAGACATCGCGGCCAAATGCTTTACCTCAACGACTTTTGCCTCCGGTCAAAGCGCCGCCATCGTTGCTGCGCTCGCGGCCAAGTACAACGAAACGCTGGAATTTCTTTGGCAGAGGTTCCCCACCAATGCCATCATTCGCCGTGCGGACAACCGCAAATGGTACGCCTTGTTGGTTAAGGTCGCCGCTGACAAAGCAGGCCTGGCTGGCAGCGAGTTAGTAGATTTACTGATTGTCCGTGCGGAGCCGTCGACCATTGCCGCCAAACTTCAAGCCGGCACGGCACTGCCGGCTTATCACATGAACAAACAACACTGGCTCTCCTACCGGCTCGACCAACAAATGCCGCTGGCTGACCTCATGGCGGCCATTGAGGCCAGTCGCAAGCTGGCGTGAGCTAATACAACTTAAGCAAATTGGGAGGTTCTCATGACCATTCTCTTTCTAATCTTAATTGGTTTGCTCGGAGTGCTTCACCTCGGCATCATGGGCTTAGAGCTGTGGGCTGCACCGCAGACGCAAGCCGAGGCCTTTGCGATGCCTTTAGCCTTTGTCAAACAGGCCCCGGCCCGCACGGCCTTGATGAACCAAGGTATTTACAACGGCGCGCTCGGTGCCATGTTTCTATTCACCTTTTTGCTAGCAGACAATCCCACCACTTGGTTGGTGCGGATGGCACTGGCTGGGTTTGTCTTAGTGGTCGGTTTAGTCGGTGGCTTCACCGCGACCAAGAAAATCTTCTTGATTCAATGTTTACCGGCTGTCATTACGCTGCTCATTGGGGTGCTTGCAAGGTAAAGGGCAAAGTGGCAACCGTTTTGTTCAAAAGGCCATCCCGCCGGGGAGTGGCCTTTTTTTGCCTCGCTAGCGCATACTTTCATGTTATATAATGGTCGTGGAGACAGGCACTATCACTTTGAATTGGGTTGGAAATGAGGGTAACAATGAACAAGCTGAGAAGTCGAAACTGGCCCGTTTTTTTGAGTGTACTGCTATTATCAATCATCATCCTGTTAACTGGCTGCGGCGCCAGACAAGCCAGCGGGCCAGAAGATGACCCGACGAAAACCGTGAAAGTTGATGGCACCAGCATTTCCCCAATCACGGCGACGCAAAAAAAGTTCAACCGTGAACTGTTGAAGCTGTATCCTAATCTCAAACCGGCGATGAGCAAAGATCCACGTCCGCGCTTGTACGTCATCCCCGAGCTGAAGACGACCAAAACGCTCAAGATGAATGCCAAATCAACGGTGGGCATCAGCAAGAAAATGGATCCGCAGGGGTTAGCCATCACACCTAAGTATGTGATTATTTCGGCGTATAGCCGCGATAAGCAATATCACTCGGTGCTTTTCCTGTTGAGTAAGAAAACCGGCCGCTACCTCAAAACCATTGTCTTACCGCGTAATTCCCACGTTGGCGGCCTTGCCTACGACACGAAGTATCACCGGTTGTGGGTGACCACCGAAACAACTGCCCAACAGGCCTCGCTATCGGCTTACAATTTGGCCACCCTGAAAAAAGCCGACTTTGCGCGCCACCACCGCGCCACGAAGTTTGACCAGATTGTGACCTTACCGCAACTCAAGCGGGCTTCCTACGCCACCTATTACGGCGGCAAAATCCTAGTGGGCTATTTTGATCAAGGCGGTCAAGGCAGTCTGATGGCTTATCCTGTTAACCAGAACGGCCTGCCCGACACCACTCAAGCCGCCGCCACCCAACTGCGCGGGGCGCATAACTACACCACTGTCAATCGCCTGCAAGGTGTCAGTGTCACCGCTAATCAGCTGCTGTTTTCCCAGTCATTTGGGCAGCAATCATCGAAGCTCATCAGCTTCGACAATGATGGTAGCAAAACCTGGATTGATTTTGACGCTGATGACGTGGTGAAATCCGCTACCCTACCGCCTTACATGGAACAAACCGCGGTGGATGGTGACGATATTTATGTTCTCTTCGAATCAGCAGCAGAGAAATACCGGCATGTCGACCTCGATTTCCACGCCGATAGGGTAGTGAAGCTAGATCTTAAGCCACTGTTGAAATAAGCGTGGCATCAAAAAGGCAGCAATCTTCATCTTCGAGGATTGCTGCCTTTATTTAGGCTCAGGCACTCAGCGTGACAGTCCAGCAATTTTTAGGCTGATTGGCACACAATTGTCCTTTATGCGCCATTTATCAATCTTTTGTCTCGTTTGAGACGTTTCGCCGCCAAGCAATTCTACCCCGGTCGTATCTTCTGTCCTATGCTAAAGCCATCTTTTAACGGAGGCATGATCATGACAGAAGCAATCAAGATCCACGTTTTGCACACCGGGTTAGTCAAAGTTGACAAAGCCCTGCCTTTTCACGGCTTATATCGCAACCCATTAGCCTTCACCGGCCTTTTTCGCTCTGAAAAAAACCAGGTGACATTGCCGGTCTCAAGCTACTTGATTGAGCACCCGAAAGGTCTAATCTTAATTGACACCGGCTGGAACAAGCAGGTGCGTACCAGCAACTGGCGGGAATTAGGCCTGCAAGTGCAAATTAATACTGGCTATTTGCCAACGGGTTGGGCCATTGACGAACGCTTGAATGCTTTAGGCTATCAGCCTGAAGATCTCGATTACGTTTTACTCAGCCACCTCCATTGCGACCATGTCAGCGGGCTAAAACACGTGGCCAAAGCGAAGAAAATATTAGTGTCTGAACCGGAATGGCGCGCAGGGAATCATTTACCGCTGGTTTATTTACCAAATGAGTGGCGGGGCGTCAATGTCCAAACCTACCAATATGCAAAGTCCGGGATTGGCCCCACCGGCGAATCCTTTGATGTTTTTGGCGACGGTAGTGTCTTGCAGATTCACACGGCGGGCCATGCGTCAGGCATGTCGGCCACGATGGTGCGTGGTCGCGATGGTCGTTACGTCTTGTTAGCCGCCGACGTGGGCTATGCCAGCCGCTCGTGGGAAGAAATGTTGACGCCTGGCATCTGCACCAGCCGAAAAGCGGCGATTACCAGTCTCGGCTGGGTCCGAGAAATGGCCCATGATACTCACTGTATCGAAGCGCTGGCCAATCATGATCCTAACACTGACCCGCACACCATCAGTCTTGCTTATTAAGGACCATTTTCATCAATTGATTCATAAAATGGGAAATGGCCTCAGGCTCACCGTGTTGCAGCGCCCAACTAATCGCCGTTAGTGCCGTCGTCGCATACAAGGTCACTGCAAAATCTTCTGGAATCAATAAACCCATTTTTGACACCAGCGTCTGCGCGTGCCGAGCCAAACTATGAAGATAGCGATTGCTGAGATCGCCATCTTTTTCGTGTACTTGCAGCAGGCAAGTGATTGTTGCCGCATCGACTCGCAGTTGTTGATAAAGCATCAGCAAGGGCGCGTCCTCTGCCAGTCCCGCCACCCGTTGATCAAGGAGCTGATCGAACTTGGTGGCCTGCTGAGCGACCATCGCCTCAAGGAGCGCGTACTTATCCGGGTAATGATGATAAAACGTGCTTCGCCCGACTAAGGCTTGCTCGCAAATATCATTGACGGTAATTTCGTTGAATCGCTTAGCTTGCAGACAAGCAATTAACCCAGCTTGAATATCACGCTGACTTTTAAACTTCCGTAAATCGGTCATTAATGCCTCCAGTGATGACGTTCGCTTACCAAGTTGCCAAAACCTATTTTACAACGCCATTGTTGCGTGATTCAATTTTGGCTCCGCGCTAGGGCCCTAGTGACATGCCAGAGCGGCCTTAATTCGATTGTTTTAGGCACCAACATCGCAAAGCTGTTCACACTGTCGGTAATCGTGCCCAGACCAGTTGATTCAGGTGCCGTCGATAGCCGATTACGCGTCAGCAGCAGTCCGTTCTGCGCAAAAAAGAGGCAACCTCAAATCAGCTGAGATTGCCTCTATATTCAATCGATCAAAAGCGACTGGTCAGCGGGCTGGTTACTGCCGAATGACCGCATGCGCACTGCTCCAAAGTGAACCCGGATTAAGGTAATGCGGGTATAAAGCCAACATTTTGGCATACAACGCTTCTGCCGTGGTTGCCTCAGCCGCCAGTCGATTAAAGTCAATAATGTATTGGATGGTTTGGTCAATAATTGCTGGATCATCCTTGTTTTCTGGATTTTTATGTCCTGCCACCACAAACTGCGGGTGCAAGGTTTTCAAATGTTCGTTGACTTTAATCCAATTATTGCGGGCGTGCAAGGTGGTTTCCTGCATGTAGGCATGAATGCCGTTATAAGTCGCATCCCCCGCCACAATCAGTTTCAACTCTGGCACCCAGAGGCTCGTGGTGTCATGGGTATCCGTGAAACCATTCTGAATAATCTCGATGCGATGGCCATCCAGCTCAAAGGCCGAGTCAACCACCTCGTCAACGCCAACAATCGGGCTGGGTAAATTCCCCGGGAACAGGGCTTCCCAGGTTCCGGCGATGTTGCCTGGTGTCATTACTGCTGGAATACCATCAGCAGTGGCTTGGGTGCCAATGATGGTCGCCCCAGGAAAGGCTGCTTTAATCATCCCGGCCCCGAAAAAGTGATCAGCGTGCGCATGGGTCAGGTAAATGTATTTCACGTTGATGTGATGCGCCTTGATCCAATCAATCAACTCTTGATTGGCTGAACGCGTCATATAAGTATCGACCAATACCGCATTTTGTTCATCTGCGATTAGTGTGGCCGTGTTCGACACCCATTGGAGCGCCTTTGTCTCTTCCGGTACTCCGCGGGTAACCCCATCACGCCGATTATTCAGCACATCATATTTTAAACCACTCATTGTTCAAACTCCTATCTCGCCTTTGCGGCGCTACCTTTCATCCCAGATCTCAGCGCTGGTCATTGCACTTCAAGCTTGCGCGTATTGGCCACTAACGCGTCAACCATTACTTGTTTGCCTGAACCGAGCAACTCATTAGCCGTGCGATCCCATTGCAATAAACAGTCCTGTGCAATGGGGAGCCATTCCCCAGCTCGGGGGCCTAAGTCGACTTGGGTCGTCCGGCCTTTAGTAGTTAATTGGACCAGCCAGTGTTTGGCCAAGGTTTGGACCATTCTAGAGATGCTTGAGCGCTCGTAGCCTAACGCAGCAGCAAGTGCCGTGATGCTTTGGGGATGCGCGTCTTCTAACGTCAGCATGATATAACTGTAGGCTGGCTTCATCCCAGTAGGGGCAAAAGCGGTGTCGGCATGACGTTCAACGGCGCGCATGTACTTCGCAGCTGTGAAGTAGGCGCACGACTCCTGAAAATGATGTGCCATTAATATCATCTCTCTTTCGTGTACATACACGTTATACGCTAGTATCAATTTGATTACAACCCCTTAAACCAAAAATGGTTTCAAAACCAGCCGCTTTACCGCGACCTCAAGTCATTCGACCAGGGTTTGATCACGGCCATTGACCGGCGCAAAAAAAACCAGCGCAGACTGTTCTGCGCTGGGCGATTGCCAAATCATCTACGGGTAGCGGCTCAAAAACTGGACCAACGAAAATTCAGCTACCATGCTACATAATGGCCACGAGATGCTTTGCCACCAGCCGAGCTTTTTGGGCCATTACCTCAGGCGTATCTGTTGCCCCGTTTTGCAACCAAGCGACCATTAAATTCCAAACCCCACCCGCCGCAAACGCATAGATGTAGGGCTCAGTCTGCGGAAACATCTTCGCCAACAAGCTATCATGGGTCGCTTGAGTCAAGGCCGTTAGCAGTTGCGGCAGCAAATGATTGGTGGCTAGGCTTCTCAAGAACCCCAAATGTGCTTGCCAATAGTCGAAATAGACTTCGACCACTTCCTGGAAATGTTGTGGCCTCGCCTTTTGAATCCTTTTAAACAGTTGGGCGACCTCCGCTGCGATCAACTGATTCAACACTTGATCGATGGATTCGTAATGACGATAAAACGTTCGCCGCGACAAGCCGGCGCGCGTCGCCAAGGCACTGACCGTGATTTTTGGGTAAGGTTCTTGCTCAAGCAATTGGACCAAGGCTTGTTGAAACCATGCAAGCGACTGGTCGACCTGCTGCACGCGTCTCGTAGATTTATCTGTCACAATTTATCCTCCGCCGTGCCACTTCTCGTGCATGTTTACTTAGCCACAGTATAATGCAGTTTGTTAAATATCACAAATGAGACACGGAGGGACAAAAATGCAGTGGTTTAGAAATTATTGGTATCGGGTTGGCGGCATCATTTTAGTCACCATGATGGGCTGGCTATGGCTGGCACGGCCACAACTGGGAGCCTTGCAACTAATGACACTGTTAAATCTCATGGCCTTGTTCGCCCATCAATTAGAAGAATATCAATGCCCCGGTGGCGCCCCGATGGTTATCAATCGTGTGGTTTACGATGAAACTAAACAACCAGATCGTTTTCCTGGCAACGCGTTGTCGATCATGCTGGTGAATGTCAGCGCCTGGCTGATTTACGGCATTGCGATTGCACTGCCCGATCTCATTTGGTGGGGCACTGGCGTCATGCTATTCAGCCTATTTCAAATTCTCGGCCACTGCTTGGAGATGAACCTCAAGCTCAAAACTTGGTACAACCCTGGCATGGCGACCACCTTATTGCTTTTTTTGCCTTTGGGTTGGCGTTACCTCGCCTATGTGCTCACCCATCATTTGTTAACCACTGGTGGCTGGTTGGCCGCATTCGGCATGCTGGTAGCTTGTCTCACAGTGACCATCATCCTCCCGGTGCAAGGGTTGAAGAACCGCAACACGCCGTATCCCATCGATGCTTGGCAGGTTCAGCGCTTTGACCAAGTCACAAATTGGGCCAGAATTAGGAAGTAGGGGGCCAGAGATGAAAAGAATAATCTTACATTGGTACGAACTGGCGGTTTATGTTGCCGCCGGGCTGGCAATGCTGATTGCGCTAGGTGACTGGTCATTTGAACAGCGAATTTTATTACTGAGCCTGTGCTTATTGCATGTGCACTTTTTTGAAGAATTCGGGTTTCCTGGTGGCTTTCTTTGGGGCGGCCTCAAGGTGGAGCAAGGCCAAGTGAACGCCGATGTCGCCAAATGGCCATTAAACATGTTAAGCGCTTGGTGGGGCAATGAATGGTTTGCCTTAGCCGTCTACACGGTGCCCTTGTTTTTGCCTCGAATCCACTGGCTGGTGTTAGCCGCCGTCATTTTTGCTTTTACAGAAGTCCTGATGCATGTGGTGATTTTCAACCTCGGCTTGCGCAGTTGGTACAATCCCGGTTTGGTGTCAGCATTGTTTGGCCTGATGCCGACGTCAGTTTGGTATCTGCACTGGGCCTTGCCCCAAGGTCGCTTCAGTTTGGATGATTTACCATTGGCCATACTTTGGATTGCACTTAATTACTGGATAGCCTTTAAATCACCGATTTGCAATGCCCTCACTGCCAGAACCGAGTATCGTTTAAGCAAACGCGAAGTCATGAAGGCGCGGATCTATATGCAGCGCACCCACGCCGATGCCAACCAGTTGCATCATTTTGGCGATGAAGCAGGCGATTAGCAATGGCATCCTGCTAAAGTTTTTCGCCGTTTTCAGCTTCTGTGATGGTGCGGTCCTCCGCAATTAGCAAAATCAATCCTCTTGGTCAGACTGATTCTACGCCTCTTTATCACTGGGAAAATTATCATCAGGGTGCTTAATGGCGTGGCCTACCGCAACGCCACTAACCACTAGGGCCGCCCCGCCTGCTGCATAAAATTCGAGGCTCAACCCAAAGGCCAAATACAATAAGATGAGAAAGGCGATGATGCCGACAAACAAGATGGCAAACCGCGTATAGATTGGTAGCAGCTTGGGCTGACGCAGATACCAATACCGCTGCCGGACAAACTGCAAAGCCGCGATGCTGCAACTCAGCACCATCACGAGCATGGCTTGAACCAGTGGCGGGGTCTGCAACCACGGCCAATCAAACAGAGCACCTAAAACCAGTACCATCATAATCGCGACCGCGACCAGCAGAACCCAATAAGCCCGCTGCGCTTTAGTCGCCGCTTGCGCCTTCGCTTGCATATCGGTAACCAGTTCATGATCCCCCCGAATTAAATCATCCAGTGACAAGCCAAATAAATCGCTCAGCGCAATCAAAGCATCAATATCAGGATAAGTGCGCCCATTCTCCCACCCTGAAATCGTTTGGCGACTGACATGAATCTGGTCAGCCGGTTGTTGCTGCGTCAGATTCTGTTTTAGTCTTGCCTGTTTCAGGCGAGTGCCGAACGTCATCGCTATCGCATCCCTTCGGCCCAATTATGCCACGAGCCTCATTCCTCAGATAGTAAAGGCGCATAAATATGGTGACGAGATTTGTTGCATCCCGCGCGTACGCGGTGATTCGGGTCATTTATAATCAGACCAAGTCCCTCTTCACGACTGTTTAAGTGTGGAGAGAAACTGCTTTGAACACTTTTTACAAATGGCCGCCGTTTAATCATAAAATTTGTGAATGATATTTCAAATCATCTTCTGACCATCTTAAAATTTCATTCCCTCTTGTACACTAGAGCAATAAGTCAGGAGGAATTCAAACATGCAAAAAGCAGTCGTTCTCGGTGGGGCCGGCCATATCGGTTCATATCTTGTTCCTATGCTCGTTAAACGCGGTTATGCCGTGACCTCAGTAACGCGTGGCAAACATCAGCCTTATGTCACTGATACCGCTTGGCAACATGTTGACCACTTATATCTAGATCGCCAACAGGATCCAGCCTTCGCTGACAAAGTTGCCGCAGTCAACGCGGATATTGTGATTGACTTAATCAGCTTCACGTTAGCCGACACGAAAAAAATGGTCGCCGCCTTAAAGCCGACAAAACTCAGTCACTATCTATTTTGTTCTTCGGTTTGGGCCCATGGCAGAGCGGAAATCTTGCCTGCCGATCCGAATAGCATGAACAAACACCCGCTTGATGAATATGGAAAACAAAAATACGCGAGTGAATTGTACTTGAAACAAGAATTCCGTGAAAACGGCTTTCCGGCTACGGTGATTATGCCAGGCCAAATCTCTGGTCCTGGTTGGACGATCATCAGCCCCTTAGCTAATGAAAACCCAGAAGTTTTTCAAAAGATCGCCGATAATCAGTCGATCACCTTGCCTAACTTCGGTATGGAAACCTTGCACCTCGTCCACGCCAGCGATGTTGCCCAGCTGTTTCTTAAAGCAGTCATGCATCGCCAGCTTGCATTGGGTGAAAGCTTTCACGCGGTCGGCTCCAACTCATTGACACTTTATGGCTATGCCCAAGCAATGTATCGCTTCTTTGATACCACACCACAAATCAAGTTTCTCCAATGGGACGCTTGGTCCAAGCAAAATGCGCCTAAAGACGTTGATAAAACTTACTATCACATTGCCAGAAGTGGCCAATACAGTATCGCTAATGCGCAAAAGCTGTTAGATTATCAGCCTCAATATTCTCCAATCGAAGTCGCGGAAATCGCCGTCCAAAGCTACTTAGACCGCGGCATCATTCATCACGCTTAGTCTTCAATAATGTGGTTATCGATTGGTCGAATTTCTGTTAACGCTGAGAGTTGTTTCTTGAACGCCAGATTTTGCTGATAGCCCAGTGCAAAATAACAGCTATATAAAATGTCGAGCAGTAACGACATAGAGGTCAAACTGGAGAAACTGCCAATTTTGGAATAGGCTTTTTCGCGCGTGGTGACATGCAAGGTCACATCAGCTAATCGAGACAAATGATTTTCGCCAATACTGGTAACGGCAATAATCGGGACATGATTAGTCTTAAGATAGCCTAACGCTTGAAACAAGGGATCTGATTCGCCGGAATACGAAAGGCAAACCACACAATCATCTTGAGTCATCATCGCTGCTTCTTGAAACATGGTGTTTTGAATCGGAAAGACCGTGGCGGACTTGCCGATATGTCGCAGCTTAAAGACGAACTCTTCAGCCATAAAGTTGAGATTTGATAATGTCAATAAATTCACAGTCCTGTGCGTCTGCATGATGCGCAGGGCCTTTTGTAAACTGTCATGATCAACCAAGGCCAACGTATCTTTGGCGCTTTCAACTTCTAATTGGGTAATCTTCCCCGCAATCGTCATTGCAGAATCTTGCTCAGTAAATGGCATGTTTGCATCCAAATTTTGAAAATTTGATTGCAGGTATTCCACTTCTGCCAAAAAACTCGCCTTTAGTTCCCGCCAGCCATTAAAGCCTAACTTTTTGGCCACCCGTACCACTACCGATGGCGAAGTGTAGGTTGCCTGGGCAATCTGAGGGGTACCGAAGGATTTGATTTGGTCTTCTTTTGACAAAATGAAATCCACAATCAGTTGCTCATTTGCCGAGAATTGAGTTCGTTGCATCTTTTCTTGGAGTAACATCACAATCACCTCAAATCAATCGTACCGGCCACCTCTGCTTTTCAGGTTGGCCGTTGCTTAAAATGTATACAGCCACTAGAGCACTCTGATTTTTCGAATCTGAATGAAAGACCCCATCACTTATGATACGGACTCCCAATCTGTATCATAAACGCCCGGTATATCTGCTCAATTAGCACCAGCCGCATCAGCTGATGCGGCATGGTGAGTTTACCAAAGCTCAACGTATCATTCGCCCGTTTCATCACCGCTGGCGACAACCCCAGCGAGCCGCCAATCACGAAGGTAATGTCGGAATGGCCATAGGTCGCCAGATCTTCGATTTCTTTGGCAAAAACTTCGCTGGGTCGCTGCTTCCCTTCAATGGCCAGCGCAATGACCCATTCTTTGTCTTTAATCTTGCCCAAAATCCGTTCACCTTCAACGGCTTTGACCTGCGTCATCTCGGCCTCAGACAGCGACTCTGGGGCCTTTTCGTCGGCCACTTCCACAATTTCGACCTTGGCAAATTTAGTCAGGCGTTTGCGATACTCCGCAATCCCGTCCTTGAAGTATTTTTCTTTCAGCTTGCCCACGCCGATAATTTTGATATTCATGTTCGTCCGCCTCTGCTTTCCTGTTCAGTATAGCAAAAAAGCGCCTGCTCCTCGCAAACGCTCTCGCGACTATTTGAACCACCGGCTGGCGAAATCATACAACGGCGTGGTCATAGGTGTGGTATGGAGCGCCGTTTCAAATGGCCCGGTGTAAATGGCCACATCAGCACCTTGCGCCAGTTTCACCGCCCAAGTCGGGTCATACAGAAGCTGCTGACCCACCGCCACTAATTCTGTCGTCCTCAGCACGCCCTCAACGTCTTCGCGGGTACGCACGCCGCCCACGCCGACCAAGGGCAACCGGCCCGCCAGCTGCTCATGCACTGCAGTCAAAATACTGCGGTCATTCACGCCGGTCCGTGCCACGCGCCGATAGTCATTGAGCGACACGTGCAAATAGTCCAGCGGCTGCTGGGCCAGCTGATCCACCAACCACAGGGTATCGTCAAAGCGAATGCCTGGCGTTTCATACTCCTCTGGCGACAAGCGATAACCCACAGCAAACGGGCGGTCGGCCGTTTCGTGCACCGCCGTCATCACTGCGTCAATCACGGCTTGAATGAAGCCGTACCGCTTTTCTCGAGAACCGCCAAACGCATCAGTCCGCCGGTTGGAATGCGGGGAGAAAAACTGTTGTAACAAATAAGTATTCGCCCCGTGTAATTCCACACCATCGAAGCCCGCCGCAATCGCCCGGCGGGTAGCCGCGCCAAAGGCCGCAATGGTGGCCTGAATCTCTGCAGTGGTCATAGCCCGCGGCGTTTCGGCATTGGCCCGTTCTGCAGCCACGGCGCTGGCCGATACCGGCTGTTCACCACTCAGCGTGGCCCGATCAGTCATCCGGCCGGCATGAAAAATCTGCACGATGGCTTTGGCGCCTTGGACGTGAATCGCCCCAGCCAGCGCTGCCAGCTGCGGAATTTCTGCGTCTCGGTCAATGCCCAGCTCGCCTGGCCAGCCTTTACCGCTTGGCTGCACATTGGCAGCACCGGTAATGACGGCGCCCAAGCCTTTCGCCCGCGTGTGATAATACGCGATTTCATCTTGCGTCACCGTGCCATCGAAAAAGCTTTGTTTCGTCGTCATCGGCGACATCATCAAGCGGTTCGGTAAGGTCACCCCAGACCGCAACTTCAGTGATTCATTGATCTTAACCATTGCACTGCCCCCTCAGGTTGTGTTGTTTATCACTTACTAGTTATAAGCTCATCACAGCACTAATGCCACCGGCGATTCGGTCAAATAAGCGGTGACCACTCCGGTAATTGTTCGCTAATGATTGACAATGTAACGACTTATTGCCCACTTTTTACACATTACCCTCACTGCAATTTTTTGGCCTCGTCGTACAAGCAAATTTATAAAATGCCGATTTGACGGCATTTAGGTGCATTTTTTTAGCCTTTTTTACCCCTCATCCGTATAATTTACCTTAGCGTGTGTTTTACACGAGTTTTACACACGCTCCATTGTTTCACTTGTCTTTTAAGTGCAGAATAGTAGTGTTGAGTCAATTTTGGAGCGTGTAAAAACATATGACTGTAATCAAAAACATTGCCAAAGACCGGGTGCTTCAGATCACCGCTGCCTTGGTAGTGCTGAGCCTGTTCGTTGCTAAGCCACGACTTGCGGACATCAGCTTTTCAACACTCTGGTCGATTCTCGGGATGATGACGGTCATCCAGATTTTTGAATACCTGCACATCCTCGATTATTTCGCCTACCGTCTAACCAGTATCGCCGCTGACTCCAGGCAGCTGCTGGTGATGTTCGTCGGTCTGGCGCTAGTCGCTGGGATGGTGCTCACCAACGACGTGACCGTCATCACCTTGGTGCCGTTGTACCTTCAAATTGCCAAAAAATACAACTTACGCGAAATTCTGCCAGTAACGCTAATCGGCATGGCGGCTAACTTCGGCAGTGCGTTCACCCCATTTGGGAATACGCACAACATCTACCTGATGAGCCACTACACAATTACGGCTGGCCAGTTCTTCGGCTGGTCGACCCCGCTGCTGATTGCCAGCATCATTTTGCTCGCCGGGTTTGTGTTGTTCATCCCTAAACAACCACTACCGACCGTTGAGTTCCAGGACATTCACATCCAAACCCGGCCAACGGTGATCACTTGCATCGTGGCGCTGTTGATTTTCGCTGGGGTCTTCAAGTTCATCCCTTCCTACGTTGGCGCCATCGCCGCGATTTTGCTGGCCAGTGTTTACAACCGTGAAATCATGAAAAATGTCGACTATGCGATTGTTTTGACCTTCGCCGGTTTCTTCGTGATTGTCAGCGTCCTCCAGCAGATTCCTTGGGTTGTCAATCTCATCTCTAGCTTGATGAGCAGCGCCCACTCCGTTTTCCTTACCAGCATTCTCAGCAGTCAGCTGATTTCTAATGTCCCATCAACGGTCTTGATTGGGAAATTTACCAATTACGCCGCGGCGCTATTCCTCGGTTCCAATATTGGCGGCCTCGGCACCGTGGTCGGCTCTATGTGCAACCTGCTGGTGTACAAGGAATACACCGACTGGGGCAATCATCATCCCGGCAAGTTCTTCCTCGGCTTTTTCGCCTTCAACATCATCGGCCTGTTGGTGCTGGGAGCCATGGGCTGGCTCATTCTCGATTTCGTTTATTAGGCAAAACCAAACGCGCGTCAACTGCAATTGAGTTGGCGCGCGTTTTAATTGGCCTCGAGGACGGTCGGCATGAGCTTGGCGCGGATTTTATTCGGTAACTCGGCCCGTTTAACCGGCTGCCAACGCAGCACCTTTTGCCCTTTCGTTTTTACCGCCAAATAGGTGTCAGGGGCAAGCGGCTGATCCGTGACTTGGATCATAAGTTGGCGCGCCAGCCCGCAGCGATCATAGGCGGTCAATACATAGCGATAATCCCGGCCGCCATGTGCATTGGGTAGCCATTCCACTTGCTTCGCCTGGGTTGAGACATAAACCGTGGTGCACGGCACGACTGGATTCAAATAGTCAATCGCCGCCGCAGCCTGGGTGGTTTGATTGCGCGTCATTAGCGGCATGCCAAACAGCACTGCCATCACAATAATCACTAATGCGCCGCAATTCAACCCAGCCCGTTTCATGTGCTCCCCTCCTTGTTGTCACTATACCAATCAGGATATTTATCGGCATACGACTTAGGAAGGATTTCACATGGGGCCTTCGTGGGATTTTTTGCAGTGAAATTCCGCGATGAACTTTCTAAGCGGGATAGATTCTCAATAATCAGAAGGATGGGAGCCCAAGGTTAACTTCTCTCCCTAAACCCGCGGCGCCGCAGCCCATTCGCAAAAAAGCGGCACCACCGCAATGGGTGATGCCGCTCATGAACATTAGAGGTCTTCGCCGTTGGTGGCGATTACTTGTTTGTACCAGTTGAAGGAGTCCTTGCGGCTGCGCTTCCAGCTGCCATGGCCTTCGTCGTCAGCATCGACGTAGATGAAGCCATAACGCTTCTTCATTTCACCGGTTGAAGCTGAAACGATATCAATCGCGCTCCAAGGTGTGTAGCCAATCAGCGGCACACCATCTTCAGCGACAGCCTTTTCGGCTTGCAACAAGTGGTCGCTCAGGTACTTGATGCGGTAGTCATCGTGAATGCTGCCATCCGCTTCCACCGTATCGTAAGCACCAAAGCCATTTTCTACGATAAACATTGGCTTGTGCCAACGGGCGTTCATCCAGTTCATCGCATAGCGCAGGCCGACGGGATCGATTTGCCAGCCCCAGTCGGAGCGCGGTACATACGGATTTTTGACGCTGGAGTTCGGTTCGTCGTAGTCCATTTCGGGGTTGTTTTCGTTATATTCTACGGCATTGCTGTTGTAGTACGAGAAGCCGATGTAGTCCACGGCGCCGGCCTTCAAAATGGCCTCGTCTTCCGGCGTTACATCGACATGGATGCCTTTGCGGTCCCAGTAGTGGCGGACCCAAGCTGGATATTCGCCATTCGCCTGCACATCGCCGAAGTAGTAGCGGTAGTCCATGGCCCGCTGCGCAAACAGCACATCTTCTGGCTTGGCCGTCAGCGGGTAGATTGGGGAGAAGGCAATCATATCGCCAATTTGTAGGCTTGGATCGATGGCATGACCGATTTGAACCGCTTGGGCGCTAGCGACGAATTCCAGGTGAGCGGCTTGGAACATAGCTTCTTCCCAGTTTTCGTCATCCTTCAAAATCAAACCAGAGTTTTGCAGCAGCGCATGATCACTGCGCCAGTTGGTCTGGTTGTTGATTTCGTTGAAGGTCATCCAGTACTTGACCTTGTTGTGATAGCGGCGGAAGCAAGTTTCGGCAAATTTGGTGAAGGCATCCACCACGGCTCGGTTGCGGAAACCGCCGTATTCCTTGACCAGCTTCAGCGGAATTTCAAAGTGCGACAAGGTGACAACGGGCTGGATGCCATTTTCTAGGCAGGTATCAAACAGGTCGTCGTAGAACTTGAGGCCTTCCTCATTCGGCACGGCTTCGTCGCCATTGGGATAGATCCGAGTCCAGGCAATTGAGGTCCGGAAGCACTTGAAGCCCATTTCAGCAAATAGCTTGATGTCTTCCTTGTAGTGCGAATAAAACTCAACGCCCCAGTGGTTAGGGTAAGTCTGGTCAGGCAAAACCGCATCGTCCTCGATGCGGGCCACCCCATTGGCGCCGGCGCGCATCACATCCGCGATACTTAAGCCCTTGCCGCCTTCTTGCCAACCACCTTCAGCTTGGTGCGCCGCAATCGCGCCGCCCCATAAAAAGCCTTCCGGCATCTTATAACCTTTGCTCATAAAATGATCCTCCTTGTGACGATAAAATAGACGAGTGTGACGGACGAAATGCGGCCCGCAGCCTCTAGTTGCGCTCCGTGGGGCCAACGCCCGAGCAAGTAGCCTTTAGTTACGCTCCATGGGGCCAACGCCGAAGTGAGTAGCTACGCCAGAGGGCTCGCCGCCAAAACCAGCGGCAATCCCTCTGGCTAGGCTACTCATTCGGCTAAAAACAGCCCCATTGCGCAGCCTCTTTTACAAAAGTTTGGCGCTGCTTTGGGCCTCGCGACTCTGGCTAGCCAGGGGCGGGGCGCCATCACAGCGCCAAACGGAAATTATTTGTCAAGCAAACGCGGGAGACTACTTGCCTTCCTTGTCCAAACGCTTGTACAGATCAACGATTTCGCCCGCCAAGTCGCGGAACGTAATGCTGGTCATCAAGTGGTCTTGTGAGTGAACCATGAGCAGGCTAACCTTGGCGTGTTCGCCGTTAGCTTCAGCCGTCAGCATCTTAGTCTGTGAGTTGTGCGCATCAACTAAGAAACCATCAGCTTCTTTGAGCTTGGCATCTGCCGTGTCAAAATCACCCTTCTTGGCGGCTTGAATTGCTTCAAAAGCGGAGCTCTTCGCGTTACCACCATTCAGGATCAAGCCCATGATTGCGTCCATGTTCTGTTCTTCTTCAGCCATTGTATTCTCCCATCAAAAACTAGTTATTGCGTTCTGGTACCGGTTACTTTTTACGGCAAGCTTACTTTTGGAAGTTGTCGATTGAGGTAACGGCTTCCTTGAGGACCTTTTCGCCGTTCATCATGCCGTAGTCTTGCATGTTGATGACTTCGACAGGAATGTTGTTAACCTTCTTCTGGAATTGGCCAAGCAGGTAACGAACCTGAGGTCCAAGCATTAAAATGTCTGGGTTCTTCGTTGCCAATGCGTTGTCAGCATCGGAGGCAGCGGTTGCAAAAATCTCCGTATCAAGACCTTGAGCTTCAGATGCCTTCTGCATCTTGGATACAAGCAAGCTGGTGGACATCCCAGCAGAGCATACGAGCATGATTGTCTTTTTGTCAGCCATAATTAAGAACTCCCTTTGATTAAAATTTTCGCAGTTAAAGTTTAACCGCTTTCATTACAATGCTATAATAATACGTGGGTACAAAATAAACAAGTGCTTAGTGCAAAAATTTGTTTGGAGGGGCGCTCATGTATCATCAAATCGCGGAGGAACTGCTTCAATCGATTCAAGCTGGGGAGTACCAATCGAAACTCCCAACCGAGCAAGAATTGATGAAACGCTTTAATGTCAGTCGGAATACGATCAGGCGGGCGATCGATGTTGTTTATCAACACGGGTTGCTCCGCCGGATTCAAGGCAGCGGCTACTATGTCAATAATGTGCAATTGCAAAGCACGATGACCATTAATTTGTCCATCGGCGCCGGCAAATCCTTGGCCAAACGTGGCCCGCTGAAGTCGAAAATCGTCACCTTCGACCGGGTGCTGGCGCGTGAAATCCCGCTGGCTCAAAAAATGAAGATCAATGACGACACCGAATTGTGGCGCATCATTCGCCTGCGTTATTTCAACGGGATGCTTTACTGCCTTGAGGAAGCCTACTATCTGCGGGATGTCGTCCCATTTATCTCCACCGATGTCCTCGATGACTCGCTGTTTGACTTCGTGAAGGAAACATACGATATCGATCCCGATTCAAGTGATGACTTCTTATCCATGACCACCTTGGGCCCCGACAAAGCCGACCTGATGAACCTGAAGCCAGGCACGTCCCTGTTGACGCTGGCTCAGATCAACTACATGCGCAACAACGTCATCTTCAACTTCTCCCAAACGGTCTACTGCTACCCTGGGCTAGACTTCTACTTCCACTCAGCACACTTGAGCAGTAATTGACAGGCTGCGGAGGTCGACCGCACTTAGCCGGATGGGTAGCCTAGCTGAAGGCATTGCCGTCGCACTTTGACGGCGAGGCCTTCAGCGTAGCTATCCACTCCGGCGTTGGTCGGCCGGAGCGCAACTAGAAAGGGTGCGGAGGTCGACCGCACTTAGCCGGATGGGTAGCCTAGCTGAAGGCATTGCCGTCGCACTTTGACGGCGAGGCCTTCAGCGTAGCTATCCACTCCGGCGTTGGTCGGCCGGAGCGCAACTAGAAAGGCTGCGGAGGTTGACCGCCCCTAGCCGGATGGGTAGCCTAGCTCAAGGCATTGAAGCCTTTCCTTGGCTTCGGTGCCTTGGGCGTAGCTATCCACTCCGGCGTTGGTCGACCGGAGCGCAACTATAAAGGCTGCGGAACGGGGCGCACTTAGGATGATGGCGAGCCTAGCACAACACCTTGAAGCTGGACTTTGGTTTCGAGGTGCTGTGCGCAGCTGGACACTCATCCGTTGCCCCGTGGAGCGCATCTACGGCTGTGACGGTCGGCGGGCTTAGTCCGACAAGTAGCCTATCCAGCTGCTCTTTACCAGTATGGCACATTAGAATTCTCTCCAACCAGTCAAAAGGACTCGCCTTCTGCATGAAGACGAGCCCTTTTGCGTTCCTTTTAAACGGCCTATAACGGTCGCGCTGGCTGCTTATCGCTAACGGTATTCCTGTCCCCTGCCAAGCGTCAAAGCGTTGAGCGTGCCTGCTAGGCGGTTTTAACCTCATACTGGTCGGCATCGCGTCGGCCAGTTCGAGCCCGCAGTGCGTACAAAATCGTGATAGTATCGACGACTTCTTGGAACAAGGCGCCAATGATCACCGGAATGACGCCGGCACTGGCAATCAGCATCAGGACGGTACAAATCCCAATCCCGATCCACACCGCTTCTTTCGCAATCCGCATGGTGTCTTGGGAAATGATCACGGCACACGCGACTTTGGTCAGGTCATCGCGCAAGACCACCGCGTCGGCGGATTCGCTGGCGGCCGTGGCACCGTGGGCACCCATGGCAATCCCAACATCGGCGACCGCCAAGGAAGGTGCATCGTTAACGCCATCGCCGACCATGACCACTGGCCGGTTTTCCTTAGGCGTTTGATCGAGCACGGCAATTTTGTCAGCCGGCAATTGTTCGGCATAGACCTCATCCAGACCAACTTGAGCCGCTACTTTATCAGCAATCGCTTGGGAGTCGCCAGAAATCATCAAGGTCTTTTCCACGCCTAATTCGTGCAAAGCCGTGATGGTTTGCTTAGCTTCAGGCCGCGTGCGGTCGGTAAAGGTGATAACGCCGGCGTACTGACCGGCCACGTTAACGAAGACGGAGGTGGCATCAACTTGCTGGTCAGTTTCAGCAAAGGCCGCCTTCCCGACCCGCACTAGTTGACCATTCACCGTACCTTGCACGCCTTGCGCGGTCACTTCTTCGGCATCCGCCACCGGCAGCAAGTCCTTGCCCGCTGCTTTAACCAACGACCGGGCCAAAATATGAGTGGATTGCTGTTCAGCACTGGCTGCCAGCTGCAAGAGCTGATCGGCCGTATAACCGGCTGTAGGCAAAATCTGATCCACCGCCAAGACGCCTTGCGTGATGGTCCCAGTTTTGTCGAAAGCGACAGTTTTCGCAGTGGCGAGCTTTTCCAAAGCGGTCCCAGACTTCACAATAATCCCGGCCCGGCTGGTGCGGCTCATTCCTGAGACCATGGCCACCGGCGCCGCCAAAATCAAAGGACATGGGCTGGCCACCACCAGCACCTCAGCGAAGCGCAACGGGTTACCCGTCACAGCCCAAGCCACGCCGGCAATCAGGTATGCCACCAGCGTAAATGGCAAGGCGTAGCGATCGGCCATGCGGACAAAATGCGCTGGCCGCGCTTCTGATTCTTGCACCAGCCGCACAATCCCTTGGTACTGGCTGTCGGCGGCGCGCTTGGTGACGCGTACGGTTAAGGCGGCATCGCCGTTGACCGTCCCACTCATCAGCTCATCATGAACGTTTTTCTCCACGGGCTTGGATTCACCAGTCAAACTGGCTTCATCGACCAAGCTACTGCCGGCCGTGACCACACCATCGACAGGCACCAGTTCACTCGGTTTTACCACGACGATATCGTCCACCTGCACGTCATCCACTGAGATATCGTGCAATTGACCGTCAACGAGGCGATGCGCCGTGGTCGGCGTATTATCCAGCAGTTGCTTGAGGTCAGCATTGGCCTTGGTGGCGGCAAAGTCTTCCAGCGCATCCCCACCAGTCAGCATCAGTAGCACAATTAAGGCTGCCCAATACTCCCCTACCGCCAAGGTCGCGACTACCGCGGTGATGGCCAAGAGGTCCACCCCAAAAGAGCCGCTCCGCAGCGTTTTGATCATATCAAGCAACATCAAAAGGGCAATGACCGCCCCAATCACTGTAATGACCACTTGCGCCCACTGTGCGTGGTGAAGCCCAAACTCACAAATCAACGCAATAATCCCGACACCTAGTACCGCCCAAAGCCGACGATAGTTTTTCACCGATCTCACTCCTTCATCAAATATCCGTCTTAATTATAACGGTTCTAATGTAGAAAGTCCAGTTAGATGAGAATTATTCTTCTTTAGGCGGGCACAACTCAATTGGCCACGCCACAGTCCCCGCTGCAATCAGGTTTTGCATGTGATTGAACAAAAATAGCAACCAGGTAAAGCCAATGGCAAAGCCTTGCATCTCAAACGCGGTTAATGACGGGTAGCGGAAAAACTGAAAGCCCATGTACATTAGGAATTCCAGTCCACCAACGGCATACGAAGCCCAGAGGAATTCTTTGGACACCCCTGGCAGCAGCCAGCGCAGGCTCAAAATGATGAGCAGGATAATCGACACCAACCACATCGACACCCGGTCGTGCAAGACGTGGAACTGGGCGTTGTTCGGGAAAATCCCAATGCACGCCAAGTCCACCGCCGCCAGTGTCAGCAAGCCGCGCAGGACATTCAGGCGCATGTTATGTGGATACTGCTCCGCCAAACACACAAACAGGTAATCGACCAAGGTGATCATCACCAGCGCGGTCATCACCAACGTGAGATTGAACTGCCAGGCATTGCGCGCCAACTGCGTCCCCAAAAAGCTCAGGTTATACTGCCACCAGCGGCGACTACCATTAGACGCCATCGCAATGACCGCGCCGGAAATCACCACCACCGTCAACAAAGTGGACAAGGTCGTGGCATTGAGCCGCAGCGCCATTTGCACCATAAAAATATTCGCTAACGACAAAAATACCAACAGCAGTACCAGCGCCGTGAACAGGTCGAAACTCGCGCCAGGGAACAAAGCCCCCAACACCCAAGAACCCCCTAGCAGCAGCATGCCCAAGATCACCACAAAGGCAATCATGATCACAGGAAAATTCCGCCAGTACACCCGCTTGGAAAAGCGATTGTCTGGGTCATTGCGCGATTGGATGAAGAACCCGGCAAAGAGCAAGGTCCCACTGACCAGCCCCAACCCAATGGTAAAACTGGCCACTGACACATCCCCATCCAGTGGTATCATGCGCAGGCCTTGACTCAGCCAATAAATGAACGCTCCCAGCGCTGCAACCCCTGCAGCCGCCAGTGGCCAAAGGAAACTCAGCCGCCCAGAGCGCAGCCGCTCTACCCGCTCTGGTTGCATGATGATGCGATCATTTTTAATTAACAGTTGCATTGGGGTATCTGGTTTCACCCGCAACTGTGCATACACCCCTTCTGGCACGGTGACGGTCAAGCGCTCGGTCGCCGGTTGCGGCGGGATTTTTGCTTGCTCCGTTTCTTTCATGATGATTTTCACTCCTATATTTGATCTCTTTGCCTATAATACCGTAACCAGCTAGCAAAATTCGCCTTTCACGCAAAAAAGCCCCGTCTCAGACTGGGCAATCTGAAGCAGGGCTCACTTTTTGGGAGGAGGAAATGGGTATCGATGATGAGAATAGTGGAGTCTATTCAATCTCGATGTGATGAGGATCTTGTTGCTGTTCGGTCAGCTTCGGCAAGGTAATGGTCAACACGCCGTTGTCGTAAGCCGCCTTGATGTTATCTTCGTCAACGTTGGGCAACCGATAGCTACGGCTCATCGCACCATAGCCACGTTCACTCATCAAGATATTGCCTTTGTCATCACTGTGATCGTTGAAGTCTTCCTTCTTCACACTGATGTTCAGCACATTGTCTTGGTAGTTGATGTGAATGTCGTCCTTCTTGATGCCAGGCACATCCACCTTCGCGACATAATTCTTGTCGGTTTCTTTGATGTCGGTCTTCAGCACCTTCGTATCAGGCATCATACGGTCAAAGAACCGTGGAGCAAAGTGATCGAAAAAGGGATCATCCAGCCAGTCATTCCGCGTCAACAAGTCATTTGCCATAACCAAAACTTCCTTTCTAAAATCTGAACTAGTCGCGCTGATTGCGCGGCGCGTACTTCTTTGGAACAATTCAAGGCTAACAGGTCGCCATTTTGACATTCAAATAAAATGCTTAAGCAATTGGAATCTGATGGTCAGCGGCAGCTTGGGTCAGCTTCGGTAGTGTGATGGTCAAAACCCCAGCCGTTAAATCAGCGGTAATCGCGTTAGCTGCCACGTTCGGCAACCGAAATGCCCGCTTGGCCGCCGCTTGGGGCCGCTCTTGAATCAAGTAATTGTGGTTCCCAGCTTCGGCCGACTTTTGCACTGCCACCGTCAACTGTTGATTTTGATAATTGAGGTCAATCTGATCTTTAGTGACCCCAGGAACATTCAACCGCGCAATATAAGCATCGGCAGTTTCTTCAATATCCGTTGGTAAATCGTTGGTTGGGCCCGCGTCCAGCCAATCGGAGAATGGATCAGCCAACCAGCGATCGCGCATAAGTTCATTTGCCATCATTGATGACTTCCTTTCATATCCAGCTCAACAAGGTTTCGTTCATTCCTTGTTTACATAATGTATTATCAGCCCTTTTAGCACTCTTGTCAATAGAGTGCTAAAAATAAATCAAAAAAACTGCTGCACCCGCATGGTCCCGATACAGCAGTGCTTTTAATCACCTGTTAGCAGATTTTGCCACCCAAGGCTTTCATTTCTTCACGCCGGGCTTGTTCCTCGTCACTGAGCGACTGCGCGCGGTCTAAGGTCACCGCACCGTCCAAGACGCCACTATCATCGCGCAGGTTCAGGGCCCCATTGCGATAATCCAGGGTGAGACCATGGCCCAAGTACATCGGCTCCAAGCTACCAGTCGTGATGGTCAGATCGGCATCATTGGCGAGAACGTCGGCATAATCGTCATCGGCCACTTCGCTGATCACCAGCTGGAACTTGTTGCCAATGGCACAGGTGCCGCCGAGCTTCGAGTACTTGCTGCTACCGTCGTCTAAGGCGAGGAACAGGTGCTCACTAGGTAAGACCTTTCCTGCTAAGTACGTCTTTGCTTCCGGCTTGATTGAGATTTCCATTTGACTCACCCTTTCGTGGTTTTTAGGTTGTGCACAACCTTTCCATCTCTTATATTACGGAGTTGCGAGGATAAAGTCAAGATTAACTTACTTTACGATAGTCCGTAAAGTGATCATACACACCCAAGCACACGCTATCCCCAACAGTTATCCACACGGTCAAAAACTTGACCCCTAGTGATTGTGTTCACTTCTGCTTTTGACACCAGATTTCGTGTCGCAAAAAATCAAGTCAATTATTTTTGATTTGGAGTTATCCACACTGACCAAATATTCAATTTCACGAACTACCCTGTCCAAAACCGCGTCCCAATAGGCCGTACAGGTGTTTGGTGAGCAAGAAAATTTTCTTATCCACAGGCCATCCACACCCTGTGCAAAAAACTATCCACGCTCGACAATCCAAGTTATGAACACTATCCACAGACTTATCCACAGGCTAAGGGGTCAGTTGTCCCCACTCGCAATTCACACTTGACAAAGTAATCCTGAACATTTCGGCGTGGCCACTGTCCAACATCTGGAAATGGGCAGAAAAAAGCCCGTCGCATCGTCGAATGCAACGGGCTTTACGAATGAGGGGCAGGGTGGGGTGAGTTCTTCGTGAATCATTCAGAGCCAGAAGCTGCTAACAACGCCAAAAAAGCGGAATGACCTTAACCGGGTCATTCCGTTTTTCTCATTAATGATAATTAGTTTGAACTCGACGTATCCAGCTGATCCGTGGTTTGACTCAGCTTCACACTGACGGTCTTCTTCTCGCTGCCGCGATAGTACGTCAGCTTGATGGTATCCCCGACTGCGTGCTTGTAAAGCGCGGTGTGCAAGGTGGCCACACTGGAGACGCTGGTGCCGTCAACGGCGACAATCACGTCGTAGCGCTTGAGGCCGGCTTGCTTGGCCACACTGGTCGAAGTAAAGCCTGCCACGACGATGCCTGAGGTGACACTAGATGGCACCTTCAGTAAGGAGCTCTGCTGCGAAGCGGAAACCGAGGACAGATCCCGGGCTTCAATCCCTAAGGCTGGGCGGACAACTTTCCCTTTTTCTACCAACTGGTTGATGATCGAAACGACTTCGTTACTTGGAATAGCAAAGCCCATCCCTTCAATCGTCGCTTCTGAGTTGCTGGTGCCAGACAGCTTCATCGAGTTAATCCCAATGACTTGTCCAGACAAGTTGATCAGCGGCCCACCAGAGTTCCCAGAGTTGATGGCGGCATCGGTTTGGATAACCGTGGCTTGGCCGGTAGTTTGGCCGGTGGTTTCATCGGTCACATCCACGGTCCGGCTGGTGGCAGAAATAATCCCTTGGGTCACTGAGGTTGCGTATTGCGAACCCAGCGGCGACCCAATCGCCAAGACGGTTTGGCCAGCGGCAATCGAGCTGGAGTCGCCGAAACTGGCGACTGTGGTGACCTTGCTGGCATCAATGGACAGTACCGCCAAGTCGGAAGTCGAATCCGTCCCGACTAATTTCGCGGTGACCTTGGTGCCATCAGACAAAATGACTTCCAGCGCATCGGAACCGGAGACCACGTGATTGTTCGTCACAATGTAGGCCTTACCGTCTTTCTTTTGGTAAATGACCCCGGAACCTTCGCTGGCTTCTTCTAGCTTGCCTGAGCTGCTACTATCACTGGATGATGAGCTGCTATCTTGGCCGAACATGTCACCAAAAACATCGAGGCCGCTGCTGGTGCTTTGCGACTTTTGCATATTGATGACCGAAACGACGGCCTTTTCAACCTTCGCAAAAGCGGTTTGCGAAGCGCTGCTTTCCTTCACTGAAACATTTGAAACTTGGGTGGTGCCAGATTTCTGACTGGTATTCGTCACGCCAAGATCCGCGCTACTACTTTGGCTGAGGCCCCAGTAGGCGACCCCGCCACCAACGCCGCCCCCGATCAAAGCCGCCACCACGGCAACGATGGCAAGTTGCTTGATGCCACCGCGCTTTGGTTTCGGCTGATTGTCAGGGGTTGGTTGTTCTTCTTGGAAATCGTGTGATTGATTATCCATTTCTGACCCTCCTACACGCTTATTTCGATAGTTTAAGTGTACAAAGTGGGTATGACGAAAATATGAAGAAGGCTAGTAATTATCGTGTCACTCGCCCTACGCGCCAACCGTGAACAACGGATCGGCAATTGCGGGGTCGGTGTCCAAAATCTTGAAGTCATGATCCACCGCCAAGCCTTGCGCTTTGAGCATATTCGCCACGGTCACATGGGCCAAGGCTTTGATGTTGTTATGCGGTGACAAGTGCCCGAGGTAGATGCGCTTGGTTTTCAGGCCAATCACATCCATGATGGCATTGGCCCCATCTTCATTGCTCAGATGGCCAAAATCGCCCAGAATGCGCTGCTTCAGCGACCACGGATACGGTCCTTCACGCAGCATTTCCAAGTCATGATTAGTTTCCATCACTAACGCATCGGCGTCGCGAATGGTGCCTTCGATGTGGTCCGACACGTAGCCCGTATCCGTCACAATCGCAAAGCGTTTGCCGTCATGCTGGAACTGGTAAAACTGGGCCGCCGCCGCGTCATGGGACACCCCGAAACTTTCGACATCGAGGTCGCCTAAATCTAGCGCCGCCCCGCGGTCAAACACCCGCAGCTGATCTGGTGGCAACTCGCCGACACTGCGCGGCAGTGCCGCAAACGTCGGGGCATTGGCATACACCGTCAGCTGCGGATACCGCCGCGCCAACACCCCAACGCCGCGACAATGATCCGTATGCTCATGCGTAATAAACACACTATCGATATCTTTGAGATCCCGATCGATACTATGCAGCAAATCATTCAGCTTTTTGCCCGACAACCCCGCATCCACTAGCACCTTATGCTGCGGCGTTTCGATATACGTAGCATTACCTGAACTACTTGATGCCAGCACCGACACCCGCATCCCAAAATCCTCTGTCAAAATAGTCACCTTTCTTTATAGGCTGCGGAGGTCGACCGCACTTAGCATGACGAGTAGCCTAGCCAGCTGGTTTGCCACCGCTTTTTGTGGCGGACCAGCTGGCGTAGCTAATCGCTCAGGCGTTGGTCGACCGGAGCGCAACTTTAGAAGCTGTGAAATAAGGCCGCTCTTAGCCGGGTTAGTGTAGTTGCGCTCCGCCGAGCACCGGGGGGAGCGTCCAGCTACGCTTAAGGCCTCTCCGTCAAGACCAGACGACAATGCCTCAAGCTTGATCAGTCTGTAGCGCATAGCGCGTACAGACTGACATGCGTTAGAAAGGCTAGCCGTCCCCCTAAGTGCGCTCGGCTCCGCAGCCTGTTAATCTGCTACTCTAGCTTTCAGCACAGTCTTATTGATCGCGTTGACTTTCTTCACGGTCAAATTCTTCGACCCTTGACTTTCAATCCCGACGAACCAGGCGGGGATATAAACGGTACTGCCTTTTGCATCCAGGAGGTAAGTATAGGCTAAGCGCGTCCATTTGACCGTGCTGTTGTTGGCAATTTCGTTTTCCCGGTACAAGGTCGTTACAGCATCTTGCGCGCTGCACAACGCGACATTCGCACGCAAGGTGGTGGCGCTTGGCAGGTAGGTTTGGGTATAACCGGTCAGGCGGTGGTTGGCCACATGCAGCGTCAACTGCGCCCGGTCATCATAAAACAGATGGCCCCCGATTTTCTGCGCGAAGACGTAAGCACTGGCGCTGGAAAGTTGCGGGGCGTAGACATAGACCTCGCCATGGATCACATTGCCTTCCGTCACCCAGCGCTTGAGCCGCGCCGTGACATTGCTTTTGACCGTAAGCGGACTTTGCAAGGTCGCCGTGAGCGTCGTGCCATCAGTCTTGGAGAAGCGCAAACTTTGGCCGGCCAGCGGCGCCGCATCGGCTTGAAGGGTCGAGGCGTTGGTGCTGGCTAGATAGCTGCCTTCGCGCGTGGTAGCGCTGAGTTTGGGCAGCTTAATGTCATCGCGCTTAATGTCTTGCAGCACTTCCGAAGTCGCATCCCCAGCCGTGGCCAAATCCACCTGCTGATTTTGGAAGAACGTCATCCCTAAAAAGATGTTCAGCGCCACGAACACAATTAGAAAAATAGTTTCGATGCGTCTAAAGTCCATCCTTCACCCCTCCTTTCTATTGCACGATTTGCGTCGCTGCCCGGTTGATCTGGGCGGCATTGCTTGGTAACAGCCATTCGGTATAGCGTTTGTACTCATTATTGATTTTGACGAAATACGTTGGCGTCAAATCCACGACCTGGCTGTTGTCCTTTTGCGGTTGCCAATAGTAGCCAAGTTGAATATCTTGCACCGAGGTTTCACTGTAACCGGCATGATCCAACTGCGCCAGGACATCTGCGGTGCTCGGCAGGGAAACTGCCGCCTGCTTCGTCGGAATCGCGACAGTTAAATTGTTCAAGGAGAAGGTCATGGCTAAGCCGTTGCTGGAGTTGGTGACTTCGACGGTGCCATTATAAACATCGTTGAAAATCGGCAAGCCTTGCGCGTATGAACGGAAGGTGACCGTATGATTGGTTTTGTCATAACCGGCGTAATGCATGGTATTCACGCCTTGCAAGTTCAACTTGGTAATGGCTTTATACCCCGCCTGCAGGGTCGCGGTCAACTGCTTCGCCTTCGTTGCACCGTTGCTATCTTCATACTGCACCACATCGTCGTCATCGTTCAGCGTCATGCGGTAGCGGTCATTGAGTGTATAAATAACTTCATTCCCAATCTCCCGCGAATCGACCGTATTACCTTGTGAACTTGGCATCAGTAACGACACGAAATGATTGGCGTTTTGCTGATCGAGCAAAAAGGCATACGGCGTCACGGCGATACTCTGGTCAAACGCGGTGATCCATTTCCCGTTCAACTTCTTTTCGGTGACCGGCAAACTGGTCGCTTTAACACTGGCCAACACTTCATTCACTTGCGTGGCACTGGCGTTTTTCAAGGTGACTTCACGTTTGGTGTGCGTTTCGTCATTCAACAGGGTCAGCTTTGGCGTCTTATCTGCGAGGTGAATCAGCAGCCGGTCAAACTGGAAATCAGCTGGGGTGTTCACTGCCTGATGTTTGAAATAACGCGTGTCGAACAGCTTAAAGCTAATCGGCCCCGCATATTTCAGCTGCAGGGTTTGATCCGTCTGGAGCAGCGCGGTGTAAGCCGCACCGCTTAAGGTCGCCTTCGCGCCGACTTTGACAATGCGCCAGTTGCGTAGCGCTTTGTGCAGCTGGCCAGTTACTGCCGTATCGGGCTTAAACAGCAATTGTTTTTGGTCTGATTCCACCGCATACGCCGTGGTCGGCATCAACAAATACTCGGTCTGCTTGCCCACCGCGGTATCCGGCGCGGTTTTGACCGTGGCCGATGATTCTTGGCGACCAAGGCGGGAGGGATTTTGCCAAATGAGCCAAGTGAAAATCAGACTCAGGGCCACCATCGTCATTAAACTGACGCGTAAAATCCAGCCACTAAGCTTCATCCCAATCACCTCCGTCTTCATCTAGCGGTTGGTAAGGCAGCGAAATGTAGAAGGTACTGCCTTTGCCTTCTTGCGAATCGACCCAGATGCGGCCGCCCAGCACTTCGATGACTTCCTTGGAAATCGCTAGGCCCAGCCCGGTGCCGCCTTGCTGCCGGGAGCGCGCCTTGTCGACGCGGTAGAAGCGATCGAAGACTTTGTTGATATCCTGGCGCGGAATGCCCAAGCCTTGGTCGGAAATCGACAGAATGACGTGGTTATGCGTTTCCAGCAACCGCGCGGAAATCACGCCGCCATCGGGGCTGTACTTGATCGCATTATTCATAATATTGTCGATGACTTGCATAAACTTGTCTTGATCGATTTCCACCCACAAATCGCGCTTGGTGATTTCACGGCGAATCGAATACTGCTTGTGCGTCGCATGCGCAGGCAGGCTCTGGTTATTATCCTTACCGGCCTGCTCATTATCGGTTTTCAGCATCATATCGAAGCGATCGAGGATGTAGTTGAAGAACTCATTCAGGTTCACGTATTCCAGTTCAATCTTGCTGGTGCCAGAATCCATCCGCGACAGCGACAGCAGGTCGTTAATCATGCGAATCATGCGATCCGTTTCATCCTGCGTCACCTTCAAAAACTGCGGTGCAATCTCGGGATCCTGCCAAGCGCCATCGCTCAGCGCCTCAATGTAAGAACGCATGGAGGTGAGTGGTGTCCGCAATTCATGCGAGACATTTGACACGAATTCCCGGCGCTCGCGCTCGTCTTTTTGCTGTTCCGTGACATCATGGAGCACCGCTACCAGCCCGGAAATAAACCCGGTTTCCCGCTGGATCAAGCTAAAGTCCACGCGTAAAATCAGCTCGTGATTGAGCTGCTGGGAGAAATCGAGCAGCAGTTCTTTTTGATTTTCCAGCAAATCACGCAGCGTGTAATCTTTTTCAATGTTAAGCAAGCGCAAAATCGAGACGCCAATCACGTCTTCGTTCTTGGTGTTCAGGAAATCCAGCGCCGTTTCATTGATAATGATGACATTGCCGCGGCGATCGGTGGCGATAACGCCATCAGTCATGTGGGCCAGCACCGAATCCAACCGGCGCCGCTCGGCCTCACTGGCTTCTTGCGCCTCTTCCACCCGCACCGACAGGTTATTAACCGCTACCGCCAGCTGACCCAGTTCATCTTGCCCGTAAATCCGGACTTGGCCGGAATAATCGCCGCGGGCCATGCGAATGGCTTGCTTTTTCATTTCTTCAATCGGCCGCGTGATGGCGCGACTAATGACAATCGAAATAATGACCCCCAACATCCCTGCGACTAAGCTGGCAATCAGGAAAATACGGACGATTTGATTGATATTGTGATACACGGTTTCCATCGAGGCCGTCACCGAAACGGCCCCAATCACGGCATTACCTTCACCGGTAGCACTCGGGTTTTTAATCGGGATAATGCGGGTATACATCGAGCCGGTGTTTGAGGCATATTCATAGCCCTCAAAAATCTGACCATTATACAGTACATTTTTGATGTTGTTATTCGCCGACTTGGTCCCAACATCGCCTTGCGCGTTCACGTTGGAATTCGCCCGCACCGTCCCTTTGGCGTCTACCACCACAATCGTCGCGGTATTGGCAATATCAGCCTGAGAAATCGTGGACTTCATCGACCCATTGGCATCATCGGTATCCGTGCGCATCAAATCCGTGGCCAACTTATCCTGCAAATAAGGATCCAAGTTAATGCTGGTCTTGAACGTATCAATATTCTGCTGCTCAAGCGACTTCACAAAATACGCGCCAATGATTTCCACCGTCACTAACAACAGCAGAATAAACACCAGCGCGATTTTGAAGTTGATCGATTGAAAGAACTTGATCTTCTTATTCATGAAAATCTCCAAATGAAGGCAGGCTGCGGAGGTCGACCGCACTTAGCCGGAAGGGTAGCCTAGCTGAAGGCATTGCCGTCGCACTTTGACGGCGAGGCCTTCAGCGTAGCTAACCACTCCGGCGTTGGTCGACTGGAGCGCAACTATGAAGGCTACGGAGCGGGGCGCATTTAGGATGACGGCTAGCCTAGCTCACCGCATTGAAGCCGGTTTTTGGCTTCGAGGCGGTGAGCGTAGCTAGACGCTCATCCGTTGCCCCGCGGAGCGCAACTATGAAGGCTGCGAAGGCCGGCCAGCGCAACTACAGGCTGCGCGCCTTCACGCCCTTATTCCGCGTCTGGGTTCTTCAGGTAATACCCCACCCCACGCCGGGTGATCAGCCATTCCGGATGCGAAGCGTTGTCTTCTATTTTTTCGCGCAACCGCCGGACAGTCACATCAACGGTCCGCACATCGCCGAAGTAATCATAGCCCCAAACGGTTTGCAGTAAGTGCTCCCGCGTCATCACCTGGCCCAGGTGCTGGGCTAGGTAATGGAGCAACTCAAATTCACGGTGCGTCAGCTCGATTTTGTCGCCGCGCTTAGTGACCGTGTAAGCATCAGGATGGATGGTCAAGTCGCCGACGGTCAGCTCCTTGTTGTCATCATCTTGCTCCTGCTGCTGCATGCTGGCGCCACTGCGCCGCAAATTAGCCTTGACTCGCGCTACCAGCTCCCGGTTAGAAAATGGCTTGGTGACGTAATCATCCGCGCCCATTTCTAGGCCCAAAACCTTGTCGATTTCGGAGTCCTTAGCTGTCAGCATGATGATCGGCGTGTCGTGGTCTTTGCGCACTTGACGCGCGACTTCCAGCCCATCGATTTTCGGTAGCATTAAGTCCAGTAAGATCAAATCAGGATTTTCTTCGTTTACTTTGGCTAGCGCTTCTTCACCGTCGTACGCGGTGACCACGTCGTAGCCTTCTTTACTCAAATTAAATTTGACGATATCAGAGATTGGTTTCTCATCGTCCACCACAAGGATTTTTTTTGCCATCATTGGCCTCCAATACTCTCCAGTTGCGTTGTTTCTATTATAACGGTTTCTCACGGGTTGGGCAAAAGGCTGTGGAGTGAGGCTGCCTTTAGCCTGATGCTTAGCCTGTCTGGGCCCGGGCAGGCCAGCCTCCGCAGCAAGGGGCCGGAACGTGGTGGCCAGCGCTTTGAGCCTCTGCGAGTCTCAAAGTCGCGGCTTGTTCTAAGCCGGAAGTCCACCGGCTAAGAACAATTTCACCACTGAGCCCCTTGCTGCTCCGGCCGGCCTGCCCTACGGTAGTAGTTCTTGTTTCACTATCGGCTTAACCCTAAGATACGTAGCGGTCTGACACGTCCGTTGCCATCGACAATGCTCGCGATGGAATCGGCAACTTGTCCCAGTGAATATTTTTTGCATATTCTTGAATTTTTCTTGCATATTTTCCCAAATGGGTATATATTCATATAAAATTCATCTTGAGGGGTTGGCAGGTTATGCATAAATTTTATCGGTGGGTCCTCAGTCTCATCGCCATCTTATTCATCGGTGGCGGACTGATCTCAACTTCGACCCAAACGGTCCAAGCGGCAACGAATGACAGTACGCCGGCGGCCATCAAAAAACGGGGTTACATCATTCTTGGGGTGTCAGCAGACTACGCCCCGATGGAATTTCATGCGACCGTTGATGGCAATGACAAAATCGTCGGCGCCGATATTTCCTTAGCGAAGAAAATCGCCAAGGATATGGGCGTGAAATTACAGATTAAGGAAATGGGCTTCGATGCGTTGATTGGCGCTTTGAAGACTGGCAAAGTCGACATGGTTATTTCTGGGATGTCTGACACCCCAGAGCGGCGCAAGCAGGTCGACTTTTCCAAGCCTTACACCTACGAAAAGCAAATCATGGTCATCCAGAAAAAGGATGCCAGCAAGTACAAGAACATTGCGGATTTCGAAGGCGTGAAGGTCGGCGCCCAGAAACAGTCGACGCAGGAACAAATCGCCAAAGCCGAGCTGCCTGATGCCAAGATCGTCAGCCTAGAAAAAGCGAACGACGTGATTGCCCAGGTTCAATATGGCAAAATCAACGCTGGGGTCATGTCCAACGTGGTTGCCGGGGCCTATGTTCAAAAGAACCAAGCGCTGAAGATCATCGATCCTAAGTTTGCCACTGGGAAGGCGCCTACCGTAGTCGCCATCGCCAAAGGCAACAGCGGCTTGACCAGCGCCGTCAATAAGAGTATCAAGGACATGCAAAAGCAAGGCCTCTGGTCCAAGTACATGGACGAAGCCTACACCTTGCAAAACCAAAGCAATAGCTTCTGGCAAAAATACGGTAGCTTCTTCATCAAAGGGGCCGTTAACACTCTGGTCTTCGCGCTGTTAACAGTTATCGCCGGCACAGTGTTAGGTACCCTGCTGGCCTTGATGCGTCGCAGCAAGGTTTGGATTTTGAAAGCCATCGCGGTCATCTACGTGGAATTCATCCGCGGCACGCCTTTGATGGTGCAAGCCTTCATCGTGTTCTTCGGGACGCAGGTGCTGGGCCTGAACCTCTCCGCCTTCGTGGCTGGGGCGATTGCCATGGGCATCAACTCTGGCGCTTATGTCGCCGAAATCATTCGCTCCGGCTTGAACTCCGTGCCGATTGGCCAAACCGAAGCGGCGCGTTCCTTGGGCCTGTCTGGCACTGAAACCACCCGCTTCGTGGTGCTGCCACAAGCCATCAAGAACATCTGGCCAGCGCTGGGGAATGAATTCGTCACCGACATCAAGGAAAGTTCCGTGCTGTCCGTGATTGGCGCGACGGAATTGATGTTTGAAGGGACCACGGTGCAAGGCGCATCGTTTGAACCGTTCTTCCCGATGATGATTGTGGCTTTGATCTACTTCGCCATGACCTTTATCCTGAGCCGGTTGCTCGGGGTTGTGGAACGGCGGATGAACTAGCACTGCGACAAAAGGCGGGCATGAGCCGGCCTTTTGCACGTTACCCGGTTAGAATTAAACTTTGATCTGAACTAATCTAGGAGGAATTATTGATGACAGACAAAATTGTATTGGCATATTCTGGCGGCTTGGATACTTCGGTGGCCATTCCTTGGCTCCAAGACCGCGGCTACGACGTTATCGCCGTGTGCCTGAATGTCGGCCAGCCCAACGCGGACATGGCCTTCATTCAAAAAAAGGCCCTGCAGGTCGGCGCGATTGAAAGCTACGCCATCGACGCCCAGGACGAATTTGCCGATACCTACGTGGCGCCTGTGATCAAAGCCAACGCCTTGTATGAAGGCGACTACCCGCTGGTGTCCGCGCTGTCGCGGCCACTGATCATCGATCACCTGGTGCAAATTGCCCATGAACACGGCGCCGTGGCCATTGCCCATGGCTCAACTGGGAAAGGTAATGACCAAGTCCG
The DNA here is from genome assembly GCF_016861845.1 of Lacticaseibacillus suilingensis. GTDB lineage: Bacteria > Bacillota > Bacilli > Lactobacillales > Lactobacillaceae > Lacticaseibacillus > Lacticaseibacillus suilingensis. The sequence goes on along the minus strand of NZ_BOLV01000005.1, from coordinate 38,172 downwards.
CTTTGAAGCGGCCATTCATGCCTTGGATCCCCAGCTCAAAATCGAAGACCCGATTCGCGATTTTCATTGGTCCCGGGAAGAAGAAATCGACTACGCCAAGGAGCACAACGTTCCCGTGCCGATTGGCAAAAAGTCCCCTTACTCCATCGACGCCAACCTCTGGGGCCGCGCCAACGAAGCCGGCATTCTGGAAAACCCTTGGAACCAAGCACCAGCTGACGCTTGGGCGATGAGTGTGGCCCCAGAAGAAGCGCCAGACCAGCCAGTCTTCATCGATTTGACCTTTGAGCAAGGCCTGCCGGTGGCGATTGACGGCAAAGCGATGAAACTCGCTGATTTGATTAAGCACTTGAACAAGCTGGCCGGCGAAAACGGCATCGGCCGCATCGACAAAATCGAAAACCGCATGGTGGGCATCAAGTCCCGCGAAGTTTACGAAGCGCCAGCCGCAGCGGTGATCATGGCGGCGCACCACGAACTGGAAAACCTGACCTTGGAACGCGATGTGGCCCACTACAAGCCGCTGATTGAACAGCAGCTCGCCACCATGATCTACGAAGCCAAGTGGATCACCCCGCTGTTTGACGCCTTGATGGCCTTTGTTGACCACACGCAAACCGTCGTCAACGGCGTCGTCAAAATGAAGCTGTACAAAGGCAACGCCACCGCAGTCGCGCGCAAGTCCGACACGAACTCGCTTTACGATGAGAACCTGGCAACTTACACCTCGGCTGATACCTTCGATCAGGAAGCCGCCGCTGGCTTTATCAAGCTGTGGACCTTGCCAGGCACGGTCTTTGAAGAAGTTAATCACGTGCACTCACAGAAACCGGAGGAAAAATAATGACCGACAAACTCTGGGGCGGCCGGTTCACCGCCAAAGCCGCCAAATGGGTGGATACCTTTGGCGCCTCCATCAGCTTTGACCAGCAAATGGCCAAAGAGGACCTCACCGCTTCCATCGCTCACGTCAAAATGCTTGGCGCTCAAGCCATCATCCCAAAAGCTGACGCAGCAACGATTGAAGCGGGTTTGAAGACTCTCATGACCCAGCTGGAAAACGGTGAACTGCACTTCACCGTTGAAAACGAAGATATCCATTTGAACATGGAAAGCCTGCTCACGGATTTGATTGGGCCGGTGGCAGGCAAGTTGCACACGGCACGCTCCCGCAACGACCAAGTCGCCACGGATTTTCACCTGTGGCTGAAGAACCGCCTGCCGGAAATCATGGCCGCGATTAGCAACCTGCAAACCGTGCTGGTGGAAAAGGCTGAGGAGAATGCCGGCACCATTATGCCTGGCTACACCCATATGCAGCACGCCCAGCCCATCACGTATGGTCACTATCTGCTGGCGTATTTTGAAATGCTGCAGCGCGACTATGAACGCTTTGAATTCAACCAAAAGCATACCGATATGTTGCCGCTTGGCGCCGCCGCACTGGCCGGTACGACCTTCCCGATTGACCGCGAAGCCGTGGCTGAGAGCCTCGATTTTGATGCCGTCTATCACAACAGCTTAGATGCCGTGTCGGACCGTGATTTTGCGCTGGAATTTCTCAGCAACGCCGCGATTTTGATGCAGCATTTGAGCCGGTTGGCTGAAGAGCTCATTCTCTGGTGCACGTACGAATTCAACTACATCGAAATGGCGGACACTTTTGCCACTGGTAGTTCGATTATGCCGCAAAAGAAAAATGCCGACTTCGCCGAGCTCGTGCGCGGCAAAACCGGCCGGGTCTACGGCGCCTTGATGGGGCTGTTGACCACCATGAAGAGCCTGCCCCTGGCCTACAACAAGGACATGCAGGAAGACAAAGAGCCGGTGTTCGACGCGTACACCACTATTCTCGGCTCGTTGCACATTTTCACCGGCATGCTGGAGTCGATCACCGTGCACAAAGAGCGGATGCATGACGCCACCGTGAGCGACTTCTCCAACGCTACCGAATTAGCGGATTACCTCGCCACCAAAGGCGTGCCGTTCCGGCAAGCCCACGGCATCGTCGGCCAGCTCGTGCTCCATGGCATTCAGACCCACCAGAGTCTGCAAGACATGCCGCTAAGCGAACTGCAAGCCGCCGCGCCGCAGATCGAAGCAGATGTTTATACCGAGCTCACCTCGGAAGCCGCCGTGAACCGCCGCACCAGCCTCGGTGGAACAGCCGTGGCCAACGTTGAAAAAGAAGTGGCCCGCGCTAAGGGCATAATCGCCAGCCACTAAAGCCAAAAATGACCAACCTCGCGGATTCGCAAGGTTGGTCATTTTTTAGTTGGGGCGAGCGTCAATGACTCGTTATCGACTGCACTAAAGCCGCTGGTAGCCACTGATTTTGACGTCTGTATGCGCCGCTAAGTAGGTCTGCCAGGGGTCAACCAACCATTGCCGATCAAGTGCCCGGTCTTCATTCAACGAGCTACGCTGCGCCAGCAGCGAGCTCGGCGTGCCTGGATGGGTAATCAAAGCCAACGTGCTCGCCTCCGGAAGCGCCTTGATGGCAGCGGCAACGGTTTTCAAATCATCGGCGGTGTGCCGCAAACCTAACGCTTGCGTCGGCGCCGTAATCGACCGCGTCTTCAGCATCCCCCAGAGCTTGGACTGCTGCCCGGCAACCAGGTTGTGCCGCAGCGGCAGACCGGTTTCCTGGGCCAGCTGTGACACCACGTCAAACACCGCGGGGCTGAGCAACTCGAAGTTCTTGTGGGTGGTGATGTGATCAATCGTGACCCCGAAGCGCTGGGCCAGCTTGATTTGCTGGCGCAGTTCGCTCGCCAGTTCACCGAGGTTGATTTCACCAATCGCCAGCCGGGCCGTGAATTGATCAAACGCCAGCAAGTAGCCGCGTTCATCCACCAAGGACGCTATTTGCTCCGGCGAGCTGGCCGGCAAATGGCGGTCGATGATCAGATGAATGCCCATCTGCGTGCGACCAGCCGCCTCGGCTAGTTGCATCGAGTCCTGAAAGCCTGGCATGGTGGGCATGCAATTTGTCGCCGTCACCACGCCTTGGTCCAACAAGGCCAAAATGGTTTTGGCAATCGCTGGCGTCAGGCCAAAATCATCCGCTTCGACAATCACTTGTTTCACGATGACACCCCCTTTTTGCTTACTGTAACACAAAACCGGCCGCACGAAGCGACCGGTTGCCGGCAAAACTAAAGTAGATATTGTTGCCACAGCTGGGTGGCAGTGTTCAGGAAGCGCGCGCGATTTTGACCTTGCACATTACCTAAAATCACCACGCCTGACTGCCCGTCGCGGCTGATTTGCACCGTCGACAAGAAGCCATAACCCGAGCCGTTGGCATGCAGCGCTTGCGGCTCATTCAGATAGAAGCCGCCGCCGTAATGTTGCCCAGCCGGATACAGCGCAGCCGGCGTGACACCAAGCAGCTTGCCAGAAACCAAAGCCTGCTCGGCGCGGAACAGATCCGTGGCACTCATATACACCTGGCCAGTGCCGAGTTCGGCATGCATCGTGTCCTTCGAAACGAATTGCGGCTCAGCGTACAGGTTACTGCCTTTCAGCGAGTAGCCGGTTGCGACCGGCTGGGTAGCAGACAAGTCGTACGCCATCGCGGTGTGTTTCAGCGCAAGCCGGTCGCGGTAGAGGCCCATGAACAGTTGCTGATAATCTTGCTGGGTGATCTGTTCGAGAATGCCCGCCAGCAGTACATAATTCACTGGCATATAGGCATATTGCCCCAGAGTTTTCGGCCGCACGGTCAAATGCGCCGCGTCATAGGCCACCAGCTGCGCATCACTTTGATATTTGGGCACCAAGGTATGCGGCGTGCTCAGCCCTGAGTTCATGTGCAGCAGGTGCGCCACGGTCAAGGTCGGCTCGCCTTGCAGGCGGGAGTAAAATTGGCCGACCGGGGTGGTCAGTGCCAGCTTACCGAGCACCATTTGCTGCATCACCAGGCCCGCGGTGAGACTTTTTTGCAGCGAATCGATTTGAAACATGGTATCGGCGGTGTTCAGGCGCTTACGCGCGGCATTGGCATAGCCCGCACTGTATTCGGCGACAATGCGGTTATGCTTCACCATCAAAGCCGTGCCGGAAAAATGCTGTTGCGCCAGCGGGCGTTCCAGCGCTTCTTGCATGGTATTGTTAATCGCACGTGGCAGCGAACTGCCGGCTTTTTTGGCTGGTTTGGCTTTAGCCTTCACCACCACTGTCTTCGTTTTCGCGGGCGTTTTAGGGGCCGTCCAGCGGCCCAAGCTAAAGCCTAAGCCCAAACTCAGCGCGGCCACAATGCCCAGCAAAGCCAGCCGGCGGTGAACGCGAGTGCGGTTATTTTGTGCGTAACGCATGTGCTCACCCCACTGTCTTCGTCTGCGCCCAGGATTTGGTGTAGAAATAGTCATTCAGCTGGTAGTGCGGGGCCAGTTGCGGCGTCGTCAAAAACGGTTTGACCACGTGATCAACGGCCAACCAGCCTTGCCAGCCCAAATGAATGGTGTCTTGCATGAAATACGGCAAGCTCCCTTTGCGACTCAGATCCAGGACTTTATCGAAGCCTTGTTCGGCGAGCTGATATTTGAGCTTACCCACTGCTTCTTCGTATTCCGGCATCGAGAGCCCGGTGTAACGGGCCCATTTTTGGTTGATCGGCGGAATAATGAATTGCACGTTCATATTGGCCTTGGCAAACTGCTGGAGCAGTAGCTGAAAGTCGCCGTACTCTGGGCTGACGCGATAGTCGAAGCCGCGCTGACTGCCAGCCAGCTGTTTGAGCCGTTTGCCCTTGAGCCGCTTGTTGAAAAAGTCATTGTCGATGCCCAAGTTGTTTGAAGTGGTGCGTGCCTTACCGATTTGCGTGGCCAACGTGCTGAGGGCAGCGGGATCGTCAGTGGCTGGCAATTGCCGCATACCGCGTTCAATCTCGTGCCAGCGCGGTGAAATCGACAAGGTGCTGAAGAGGTTGTCCTCATTCTTCAACGCTTGCAGTTCGGCTTGCAGTCCCACGCGTTGCGGCTTGGTCAGGCGCTGACCAGCAGCAATGCGATACAAGGCATCGCGCATCACGATACTTTTGGCTGGGGCCCCCATGGCGAGCAGGCGGCGCGCGGCATAGCGATCCGCTTCGCCGCGGCCGGCCTTAAGGAGCCAAGTGGCAAGCTGCAACGGGGAGTAATACTGATCAAAGGCCGCCGGAATCTGGCCTTGCTTGGTGAACCACTGCATCGAGACAATGAACACCGCCCGTTTACCATGGAGCTGCGGCATCATGGTTTGCTCATCGACAAAATGCACCAGTGACTGGGTCCCAGGATCACCCAGCAGCAGCGGTTGATAAGACCGGTGATACTTAGCCGCTAAAACCGAAGGATGAAACGGGTCCATCCGCGCCAGCTCTGAAGAACCGTAAAAGGGCACATAGTTTTTGGCCAAGGCTTGGTGTTTGATGCGCTGGCCGCCGAGAACGGTTGGGGACAGTGAGACGGCGTCGGCGTGCAGCCGCTGAACGCTTAATTTCTGGTTTGGTAGCGGCGCCAGCAGCAACCCCAGCACAATCAAAGCCGCTAGCACTACCGGCCCGAAAATTTGCCAGAGTCGTTTTTTCATACCGTTGCGCTCGCTTTGGCAATGATTTTAGCTGGGGTGTCCCACTGGCTGCGGTCGAATTCAGAGACAGGCACGTCCACGCCGAGCTGGGATTGCAATTCCAGCAGGAGTTGCACGGTGTCCATTGAGTCAAGCAGGCCGCTGTCGAAGAGGTTTTCGTCCAAGTTGGCGGAAAAGTCCTCGCCGGTTAAGTCGTTCAGAATTGCCAAAACAGTTTCTTTTGTATCCATGTTGTTTTCTCCTTTGATTGTGATTGGGTTTGGGCCGCGGTTGGATGTCGCTCTGGGGTGGCGCCTCGCTGTGCGGCCGGCCCGAGCCGAAAAGCGGTCTCGGACCTAAAGTTGAAGCCAGCTTCGCTTCGCTCATTGCTGGCTTCAACTTTGCCGCGAATGGCTCTGGCAAGCCTGCAAAGGGCGCAGTCTTGCGGTCGCCATTCGTTTCACTGCGAACCGCCGCCCCGCCGCTTGACCCAACCTCACTCCACTCGCTCGTTAACAAACGCTTTTGACATTTCTCGAGTCTGTGCGAATGAGTTTATTTAAACCACAGGGTGTCTAAGAACCCTGAGAAGATGAGGAAGCTGAAGCAGACGACGTTAAAGGTGATGAAGATGGCCAAAGCTTCGGTCCAGCGGTTGTGGGGTAGTTGTTTGCGATGCTTCTTTTTGAAGCGGAGCCAGTAGTCGTTGATGATGATGGCCCCGGCGTGGAAGAGGCCGTAGACGATGTAATACCAGGTGACGCCGTGCCAAAAGCCCATTACCAAGAAGTTGATCAAGTACGCGACTTGCGAGATGCGAATGCGGTTTTTGATCAGTTTATGTTTCATGATGAAAAAGGTGACGCGCATGAAGATGAAATCGCGGAACCAAAATGACAGCGTCATGTGCCAGCGGTTCCAGAAGTCCTTGATGTTGTGCGCCTGAAACGGCCGGTTAAAGTTCATCGGGGTGTTGATGCCCATCACTAAAGACAACGCGACGGCGAACAAGCTGTAGCCGGCGAAGTCGAAGAACAGATACATGGCGTAATCGTACATGTATAAGCCTAAGGCCGGGCTGAGGCCGAGCCAGCCGCGGTGCACCAAGGCGGCTTGCGCAAGGCGCGGGAGCCATAAGGTGCCAAAGACATAGCCGAGAATGAACTTGTAGAAGAAGCCGAGAAACAGGTACCACACGGCGCGTTCCAGCATGCCCACATAGTCGCTTTGGGTCGGCACCTGCTCATAATCCTTGGCGAAGCGCCGGTAACGGTCGATGGGGCCAGAGGAGATGACCGGCATGAACAGCATAAAGCGCAGGAACATCCCCAGCGACAGCTGTTTGATGGTGCCGTCGCGCAGTTCCATCAGCACTTGCACGGCTTTAAAGGTCAGATAGGAAATCCCCAGGAACCCCAGCAGCGATTGGTTGGGACCAAGCGCCGGCGTCACTTTGACAATGACCAACGGCAAAATGCTCAAGGCCACCACGGAAACAAACACCGGGGTCGTGTTTTTGGTTTGGCGATACCGCGCGTAGCCGGTGACCAGCAGCAGCTGATACACCACGTAAGCGATCAGGGCCACGCCCTGCTGCCACTTCGCGCCGGTGAACATCAGCGTGATGAATGCCGCCGAGACGATGGTTTCATAAACGCGCAGCCGGTGCCCGTAATACAGGCCAATCATCAGTGGCAACAATGCCACCAGCAAGAGGACAAAGTATTTGGGGTCGGCATAAGGTTGTAAATTGATCATTGGCCATTGACCTCAGCAATCAGCGCTTTGACCGCCACCTTGCCATTTTGGGTTAGCGGCAGCTCATCGCGGTAAATGAAGCGTTGCGGCACCATGTAAGGCATCATCACGCCTTGCAAGTACACGCGAATGGCTTTGGTCAAGGCCAACCCGGATTCGGCTGGCGCTTCCGGCACCACATAAGCCAGCAGTTGTGCCACCTTATGCTCGGCGTTGTATTTCGGCACCGCCACAGCTTGGTGAATCATTGGCGCCTGGTTGAGGTAGTGGTCCACTTCTTCCAGCTCAATGCGGTAGCCGTTGAGCTTGATTTGAAAATCGGTCCGGCCTTGATAAAAAATCAAGCCGTCCTCGGTGATATAGCCGAGGTCGCCGGTTTTATAGCCGCGCACAGCGCCGGAGGTAAAGGCCGCAGCGGTTTTTTCTGGGCGGTTGAGGTAGCCCTTGGACACGCTCGGCCCAATCAGCTCCAGCTCGCCGCTTTGATGGTTTTCGGCTTCACGCTCTGAGCCTGGCACCAAGGTAATGGTGGTATCTGGTTTGGCATAGCCAATCGGTAGCCGATCATGATCGGCCAACACTTGATCCGTGATTTCAATCGCCGTCACCGCCACTGTGGCTTCAGTTGGGCCATAGGTGTTAAACACCTGGGCCTTCGGGAACCGTTGCCGCAATTTGGCCGCGGTGGCATGAGTCAGTTCCTCGCCGCAGAAGAACAGCTGCTTCAAAGCCGGGTAATGACTGGCATCAAAGGTCTGATCCAGCAGGCAGATATCGATGAAACTCGGCGTGGACACCCACACATCCACCGGCAGCTGCGGCAAGGTTTCAAACAGCTGCTTCAAATTCTCGGTCGCTTCACGCGGCAAGATCTGCAAGCAACCCCCTGCGGTTAAGGTCGGGTATAAGGACATCACGGACAGGTCAAAGGAAAATGGTGCTTGCGCCAACATCCGCGGCTGGCGCGGCAAGTTGAAGCTGGCCATCCAGGCCACAAAGCTGGTGAGGTTGCCATGGGAAATCTGCACACCCTTGGGCTGGCCGGTGGTGCCGGAAGTGAAGATGATATAGAAATTATCATCAGCCGCTGGCGTCGGCAGAGCCGTTGTCAGCGGTACGGTCATCATTTCCGCCACTTGACCCGGCGTTTTCACTGGGGTCTTCAGCGCCACTGGCACGGGCTGCGTGGCCAGCACCACGGCCGGTTCAGCGATAGCTTCAATCATCAGCAGCCGGTCTTGCGGCGAATGGGTATCCACCGGAATGTAGGCCCGTCCGGCTTTGACGACGCCTAAAAATGCCGCGATGGTGGCAAAGCTTTGGTCGCAGTAGACCAGCACCGGGCCGGCGGGTAAGCTGCTAGCCAGCAGCGCTGCCGCAATGCCATCAGAGGCGGCCTTCAACTCGCCGTAGGTATAATGATCGCCCAGCACGGTCAGGGCCAGCCAGTCGGGATGTGCCAGCGCAATATCATCGATTTGTTGCACGATTGTTTTCATGAGTGCCTCCTAGAATTCGTTGTAAATAAAGTGGCCACCAGCGACGCCGCGATAGCTGTATAAGTAGACCAAAATCAGAATGATCACGGTGTAGAACAGCGTTTTGGCGACGAATCTCACGCTCGGTTTCGCGAAGAAAGCTTTCATCTGGGATCCTTCTTTCTGCATTAAAAAAGCAATGACCTTAGTGTAGTGGTCATTGCTTTTGCCTTCAGGAGTACTTTCTAAACCCAAGATTAGAGATTTTCAGAAACCGCCAACGGCAGATGCACCATGAAGCGACTGCCTTGGGGCACATTATCGACCACGCTTAACTCACCGCCGCTGAGTGTGGTCAGCTGTTTGGCAATCGCGAGGCCCAACCCGGTGCCCTTAATCGCTTTAGACCGGGATTCGTCCACCCGATAAAAGCGATCAAAAATCTTCGCCTTCTCCGCATCAGGAATCCCAGGCCCCAAATCCGCCACACTTAACAGCGCGCGCTGGCCGCCCTTAGTGATTTGAATCGTGACAACACTGTTAGCTGGGGCATATTTGCGGGCATTGGACAACAAGGCCAGCAAAGTATGTTCGATCGCCTCGGCATTGGCCTGCACCATCATCCGATCCGGCACGATGACTTTGAGGGTCTGCGGCGTTTGCTGCTGATAGCGACTGACCACTCGCTTGACCTGCGCCACCAAATCATACGCGGCCACGCTCATTTGGGCGTTTTCCATGCGTGACAGGGCTAGCAGGCTTTCAATCAGCTGCTGCATCTTCTGCGATTCGTCATCGATTACCGCCAGCGAGTCGGCAAACAGTTCCGGATGGGCCTTGCCATGGCGCTGCAGCAAGGCCACATGCCCGCGAATTGCCGTCAGCGGCGTGCGCAGTTCATGACTGGCATCTGAGACAAATTGGTTGTCCCGCACCACCTGCTGCTTCAGCGAATGGAGCAAGCGGTTGAACTCCACCGTCAGCTCCCGCACTTCCTCTGGTCCTTGCGGCACCGGCAGCGCCTCTTGCCCATCGGGACTCGGGGCATTGGAAATCACCTTCGCCGCACTGGTCAAGGTTACCAGCGGCTGGTTAAGCCGCCGGGCCAAGACCCGCGTCGCCCAGCTACCGACCAATAGGCCAAGCAAGGTGATGCCGGTACTCATCAGCAGAATCATTTTGAAGATTTCGATCATGCCATTGAGACTCAGCCAGGTATCATACACCACTTCCAGCTGGCCTTCCTGTTCCACCGCCTGGGTGTGGTAATACACGCCTTGGTTGCCTTGATATTGGACGTTCGAAATCAGTGGCCAAGTGGACCAAGTATTATCCAAAAACCGGCGCGTGTTGCGGGTGTAATAACGCTGCACCGTTTTTTTGCCCTGCTTAACCTGAATGCGGGCAAAGGTGTGGTGCGTGTTGACCGGGGTATTTTCGTGCCAGTACTGCCAGTCTGGTTCATCCTGGTCGAACGAGGCCTTCAGGGTTTTCATCAGCTCCACGCTGTCATCATGCTTATTCTTGATTAAATGAATCCCCACCACCGTGATGGTTGAAAAGCTCACCAGGAGCATCAAAATCACCAGCAAGCGATTGTAGGCATGGGTGATGCGGGCCGCACTGCTATTGCCCCGCTTACTCATCAGTTGGCCCCTCAGCTAGCATGTAGCCAATGCCACGCACCGTTTTCAGCAGGGTGGGCGTGCCAGGTTGGTCGAGCTTTTGCCGCAGGTACCGGACGTACACATCAACAATGTTAGCCTGGCCATCAAAGCTGGTGCCCCAGACAGCATCCAGCAATTGGTCGCGGGTCAGTGGCTCGCCGCCGTGTTGCATGAACACCAAGAGCAAGTCGAACTCTCGCTGGGTCAATTGGGTCAGCTGGCCGCCGCGCCGCACCTGGCGGGCTTTGGTATCCAGTGTCAGATCCGCCACATGGAAATTCGTTTGCACCTGGTGATTGCGGCGAATCAGCACCCGAATTCGGGCCAGCAGCTCCTCAATTTCGAAGGGTTTGGTGATGTAATCATCCGCACCATTATCGAGGCCCGCAACTTTATCGCCGACATAATCGCGCGCCGTCATCATCATGATGGGCACGGCTGAGGTTTTGCGAATGCGGCGCATCACTTCCAGACCGTCAAGCTTGGGAATCATCCAATCCAGCAAAATCATATCAATCTGGTCCCCTTGCGCCTGAAAAGTGGCAAAGGCCGCTTCCCCATCCTGCGCCGTCAGGACCTTGTAGCCTTCAAAATTTAATTCTCGATCCAGGTATGAAATCAACCCGGCTTCGTCTTCTACTAGTAAAATCGTTGCTGTCATGGCTGCCTCCTGCAGTTAAACTCCTCTTATAAGGATAGCACGCGGCAGACACGGCCTAAGATAACAAAAATGTCACCTCATCAAAGCAAAAGGCGCCGTGACAAAAGGCGGTTTTGGAGCCGACAGGTAGCCTTTCTAACGCATGTCAGCCTGTACGCGCTTCGCGCTACAGGCTGATCAAGCCAACCACCAAGTCCGAATTTTGGACTCGGTGGTTGGCGTAGCTACATGCTCGGCTCCGGCCTTTTGGCACGTAACTCTGGAAACATTCGCAGTGAATCTAAGGGGCTGTGACAAATGTCACAGCCCCTCTCAATAATGTTATTTCTTCGCTGCGCGCTTGGCGCGAATGTTGCTGATGTAGCCCCGGACGAGTTGCAAGAACGTCTGCGTCTTCACGATATGTTCAGCGGGAATGTAGACCCGAATGGCACGCAAGGTGCGCTTGGGATCCTTGCTGGCAAAGGCAAAGTTCCCGCTATGCTTCGTGTGAATCGTGAAGCGCGGAATGTATTTACCTTTGAACATAATCGTCGCTTCCACGATGGTGACTTCACCCCAGGGGATCTGGATGAACTTGCGCCGGTTGCGATTGGAGAACCACTCGAAGCCTTTGTCGCCGACCATGATTTTGCCGTAATCGGCGATGCCTAGATAGGACGTGGCATCGACGGTCAAATCGACTTTCGTGTTGATGGATTGAATGACTTCTTGCATGGTTAATCCTCTCTTGGCTTTTGCAACGATTATACGCATATTAATGACAAAAAAGAAAACCTCGAAGCGGCTGCTCCGAGGTTCTGCGGAACACTATTACATCCAGCCGGCAACGTGGAAGAGAATCCCGACCACGAACAGACCCAGGATGATGACGATTGGTGAAATCTTCTTCTTCAGCAGCCACATGCACAGCAAGGTGAGCAGCAGTGCCGCCAAACCTGGAATCAGTTGATCCAAGTTGTTTTGCAGCGTCGTGACTTTAATCTTGTCCAAGGACAAACCGTTTGCTTGCTGCGTCAAAGCTTCCTTGATCCCTTTCGAACCGGAATCAAGTGAACTCCAGTCGATGTAGGCCCCTTTTTGCTGGGAAATCTTGGACACAATCGGCGTGAACTTCACACTGACCCACCGGTTAACCAAGGCGCCCAGGATGAACATCCCGAGAATCGAAGCGCCCTTGGTCACGTCTTGCAGCAAGGTACCGGACATATCATCGGCAATCCGGGAACCGGCCTTGTAGCCGAATTCCTGGGTGTACCACATGAAGGCAATCCGCATCAGGTTCCAAACCACGAAGAAAATGATTGGGCCCATGATGTTCCCGGACAAGGCCAAGGAAGCGGCCAAGCCGCCTAGAATTGGCCGCGCGGTAAACCAGAACACTGGATCGCCGACCCCAGCCAGCGGACCCATCATGCCGACCTTAACCCCTTGAATGGCGACATCGTCAATTGGGGCCCCATTCGCGCGTTCTTCTTCCAGCGCCAAGACCACACCCAAAACCGGTGAAGCCAGGTATGGATGGGTGTTGAAGAATTCCATGTGGCGCTTCAAAGCAGCAACGCGGTCCTTCTTGGCCGGATACAACTTCTTGATTGCTGGAATCAGTGAGTAAGTCCAGCCGCCGTTTTGCATCCGTTCGTAGTTCCAAGAGCCCTGAAGGAAGGTCGACCGCCAGCAGACCTTCAAACGATCTGACTTAGTTAATTTAATCTGTTCAGCCATGTTTATCCCCTCCTTCGTCAATAATTATCGATGATGTCGCCGACAGGATCGCCGGTGCTTGCGGACCCACTGTTACCGTTAGAGGAGCCGCCCATCTTCGACAAGGTCAAGTAAATCAATGCCAGCGCCACGCCAATCGCCCCCAAAGCAATCAGGGTCAACTGGGAAATGGTAGCCATTACGAAGCCAAGGGCAAAGAACGGCCACACTTCGCGGGTCGCCATCATGTTCAGCACCATGGCATACCCAACCGCCACGACCATGCCCCCGCCAATGCCAAGGCCATCAGTCAGCCATTTTGGCATCAGGTTCAGCAAGGAGCGCACTGGGCCAGCCCCAACGGCCAAAATCAGGCCGGCTGGAATTGCGATGCGCAGTCCCTGCATGGCAATCGCCACGTAGGACCAGAAATCAATCATCTTGAAGCTGCCTTCTTCGGCGGCTTTATCCATCAAGTGCACAATCGCCGTGGCAAGCGTCCGCACCAAGGTGGTCAGCAGCAAGCCAGCAACGGCCAGCGGTACCGCCAGCGCAATCGCGGAGTTAACCCCGGCGCGGCCCTGGCCACCCAGAACCAAAATAATAGCAGAAGCAACAGAAGCCAGTGCGGCATCAGGCGCCACCGCGGCCCCAACGTTCGCCCAACCCAAAGCAATCATCTGCAGCGTCCCACCTAGAATCAGGCAAGGGACGAGCTGGCCGGTCACCAGGCCAATCAACGTACATGCAATAACTGGTTGGTGGAATTCGAATTCGTCAAGAATCCCTTCGACCCCAGCTAAGAATGCAACGATGAGGACCAAGATGATTTGAATAAAGTTCAAACTCATTAGTGTATCCTCCCTTTAATGTTAGGAATGTCGATTATTTCTGTGCGTTCAGTGCATCTTGCGCCTTTTTGAGGATGGCATCCATGTTGTCTGGCTGATCACCTGGGACCTTCCGGACATCAAAGGACACACCCTTTTCCTTCAAGGTTTTGAAGGTATCAATATCGGTTTGGTCAAAGGCCAAGACCTTGTTCGGTTGGACTTTACCCACCGAGTGCGCCATTGAGCCGACGTTCAGGGTCTTCAGCGGTACACCGCCTTCGATGGCCTTCAGGGCGTCTTCTGGCGTCTCAAATAATAGCAATGCCCGTTCGCCGCCGAAATGCTGATCGTCTTTGGCGATTTTGATCATCTGATCGATAGGAATAACATGCGCCTTGATCCCAGCTGGCGCCGCATCGGTGATCAATTGCTTACGCAGCTTGTCATGCGCGACACTGTCTGAAACCACGATAATCCGCGTCGGGTTAACCGACTTACTCCAAGCGGTGGCCACCTGACCATGCAAAAGCCGCGAGTCGATGCGGGCCAGAACATAAGTCAAGCTGCCTGGCCGCCCGCCTTTCGCTGCTGGCGCAGCGGCAGCAGGAGCTACTGCTTCCGTCTTCGGTTCAAGGTCCTCGGGCTTAATTTTGACCCCATCGCGGCCCGCTTCAATGATGTGGGCAGCGATTTCTTGTGCTGAATCCATGGACAAACGGGAACCGTAAGCTTCAATCAGCATTGGCAGGTTCAACCCAGTCACAATTGCCCACTTATCTTTGTGGTCTTCAAACAACCCATTGGCTTGGTTGAAGGGTGAACCGCCCCACAAATCAATAAGGAACAAGACTTGTTCATCTGAGTCGAGCTTGGCAACGGCCTCCTGAAGATGCGCCTTCAGATCGTCTGGGCCTTCGTTGGGCTGGAACGTGACTGCTTGCACATTTTCCTGCTCACCGAAGATCATCGAACCTGATTGCATAATGCCACTGGCAAAATTACCGTGGCTGGCAAGGATGATTCCGACCATTGTTTGTCGCCTCCTGTATTTATTTTATTCGGGACACAGTATGCGCTCTCATTTGTCTGAAACCGGTTCGACAGTTCAGCGCATAAACTCATCCAGAGGTTAGTATGCCCAAAACTTCGGGTAATTGCAACAAACAACCCCTGAAAAAGCGGAGCGTTTTCATGAAAGTTCCTGAATATCGGTATTCAATTGGGTAAAAGTTTTTCAAGAATTTTTTTATTTTTCACCGGAATGGCTCACTCCTGATTCAAAGCGGCTTGTTCGCGTTATATCGTGATTTGTCGAGCAATTAACCAGCTTTTCTCAGCTTAGGTTCTTGTCTTAACACCATACTTATCTTAATATTAGCTCTGAAAATTGAACCTTTGGCAGGCCAATTTTGAGCAATTGGTTAGCTTTGTTTAAAAGCGCTTTCAACAGTTTTTACATTGTGCACTAATGGCGAAAAATTGCTTATCATCTAAATTAGAACGCATAAAAATTGTAAATTTAGTCTATACTTTTCATCTATACCACTACCCAACGCGTGAACCGCGCGCACCTGATCGTTGCCTTGATCGCCAAGTTAATCAAAGCCGCGACGCTAAGCCATCTCTGGACGTAGGTTACTGTCTGACGGACGAGGCTACGCTTGGTCTTCCGACCGCAAACTGACCTAAACCGATTGCGTTTCTCAAAACCAGTCAAATCAGTCATCCCCACCGTTCACACGCTTTCCTTTTAGCCGCTACTGTTATTTAGCAGGGTGGGTGGTAAGGCAGAGGGGCGCGGTGGTCCAGCCGTCCCCCGCAGCTGGATTGCCGCGCCCCGGCGCCGCACCACCCGCACTGCGGCAACCATTCGCCCCTTGACAACCGTGGCGCTAGTCAGTACAGTAGAGCTCGACAATTGAATTTACCACTACGAAATAGAGGTCGCGGAGAAGACGAACGCTGAGGAGTGCCTGACCACGTTGAATCAGCCGTAAGCGAATCCGCCGAAATTGACCAGCTCATCAAGGGCGCTGGTCAGTTGGGCCAGAGGGCGAATAGCTCCTGGACTGTCGAAGCATCTTGCTTCGGAGCGCTATGATTCTGGTTTAACCACTGAAATCATCGGTCGACCTTTGTTTGCTACGGGTCGACCTTTTTTGTTGGGCCGAAACGGTACCGACCGCTCAGTCAGCTGAGCGAGCACTCTATTTCCCGATGTCTGGTCTTGGCAGCAAGGCCAATTTGAAGGGAGTTTTTCACATGATGAAGGGTTTTAACCGTCGCCTGCTAGCCGTGGGGGCGACTGTGATTGCGGCGTTGGGGCTCGCTTGGCCAGCCCAAACCACGCATGCCGCCGACAACGGCACGTTCAAAGTCGGCATGGAAGCCGGTTACGCGCCGTTCAACTGGACGCAAAGTACCAGCGCTAACGGTGCCGTGAAGATTCAGGGTTCGCAAGATTACGCCAACGGTTACGACGTGCAAATGGCGAAAAAAGTTGCCAAAGCCTTGGGCAAAAAGGTAGTCGTGGTCAAAACTGACTGGGATGGCCTGGCCCCGGCTTTGACCTCTGGCAAAATTGACGCCATTATCGCCGGCATGTCCCCGACTGCGGAACGGCGTAAGACCATCGATTTTTCCAGCACCTACTATGCCAGCAAGCTGACCGTGGTCGTACGCCGCGACAGCAAATGGGCTAAAGCCAAGAGCATCAACGATTTCAAAGGCGCCAAAATCACCGCTCAGTTGTCCACCTTCCATTATCAAGCGATTAAGCAAATGAAAGGCGTCATCAAGGAAACCGCGATGAACAACTTCCCGGCCATGCGGGTGGCGCTGGAGTCTGGCACCATCGACGGCTATGTCTCCGAAGTCCCAGAAGGCATCACCGCTCAGGACGCCAACCCGAATTTGACCTATCTCAAATTCAGCAAGGCCAATGGCTTCAAGACTGACCCCGCCGACGTGGATTTGGCGATTGGGCTGC
This sequence comes from Lacticaseibacillus suilingensis, assembly GCF_016861845.1. Taxonomy (GTDB): domain Bacteria; phylum Bacillota; class Bacilli; order Lactobacillales; family Lactobacillaceae; genus Lacticaseibacillus; species Lacticaseibacillus suilingensis. The sequence goes on along the minus strand of NZ_BOLV01000005.1, from coordinate 21,529 downwards.
GCAAAGGCGATCCTGACAAAGCCACCATCAACGAAACCCTAGCCAAAATTTCCACCGCCGAGCGCAATCACTTGATGGACGAGGCCGTGGCGAACCAGCCCACCACTGACAAGCAAGGCAACTGGCTACTGGCCATTTTGAAGCAATATGGCCCGATGTTGCTGCGCGGGACCGGCATGACCTTGCTGTTGGCCTTGGTCGGCACACTGGTCGGGTTCATCATTGGCCTGCTGGTCGGGGTCATTCGCACCATTCCCCGGCAGAAAAAAGCTGCGCAGCGCGGCCTGCTGGCTGTCGGCAACTGGCTGCTGTCGGTTTATATTGAAGTGTTCCGCGGTACCCCAATGATTGTTCAGGCCGCTGTGCTGTATTACGGCGCCGCACAAGTGATGCACATCAACATGGACAAAACCTTGGCCGCGCTGGTGATTGTGTCCATTAATACCGGCGCCTACATCGCCGAAATCATGCGCGGCGGCATTATTTCTGTCGATGAAGGCCAATTCGAAGCGACGCACGCGCTGGGCATGACCCATTGGCAAACCATGACCAAGGTGATTTTGCCGCAAGCCATTCGCAACAGTTTGCCTGCCGTCACGAACGAATTCATCGTCAACATCAAGGACACCTCGGTGCTGTCGGTCATCTCCGTTTCCGAACTATTCTTCACCGGGGAAACCATTTCCGGGCAAAGCTTCCAGTTCTTCCACACTTACCTGATCGTCAGTGCCATTTACCTGATCATGACCTTCACCATCAGTCGCCTGTTCCGCTTGATTGAAAAGCGCCTCGATGGCCCGAAGAACTACAATGTGGAAAATAACCAGATGCAAGTCGTCACCCCAACGATTAAGTAAGGAGGCTCCTCATGACAGAACCCATTATTGAAGTCCGTAATTTGAAGAAAACGTTTGGGACGCATGAAGTCCTCAGCGATATCAACTTTGCCGTGGAAAAGGGCCAGGTGATTTCGATTATTGGCCGTTCCGGCTCTGGGAAATCCACCTTGCTGCGGAACATCAACCTGCTGGAAACCCCGACCTCTGGCGACATTTTGTTCCACGGGGAAAGCATTTTGGCTGACAAATTCGATTTGCCGCTGTACCGCGCGCATGTCGGCATGGTGTTCCAAAGCTTCAATCTGTTTAACAACCTCACCGTGCTGCAAAACGTGATGGTCGGCCAGCAAACTGTGTTGAAGCGGGACGCTGACAGCGCCAAAAAGCACGCCTTGGAGCTGCTTGCCCAGGTCGGCATGGATCCCTATATCAACGCCAAGCCCAGCCAGCTCTCCGGCGGCCAGGAGCAGCGTGTGGCCATCGCCCGCGCCGAAGCCATGGACCCAGAAGTCCTGCTGTTTGACGAGCCAACTTCCGCCTTGGACCCAGAAATGGTGGATGACGTGCTCAATGCCATGACGGCCTTGGCGCATACTGGCTTGACCATGATCATCGTCACCCACGAAATGGCCTTCGCCCGTGACGTATCGGACAAGGTCGTGTTCATGAACCAAGGCGTGATTGCTGAAAGCGGCACGCCGGATGAACTGTTCGGCCACCCACAAAAACCAGAAACTCAGGAATTCCTGAAGCGGTATTTGAACCGCGTTTAGCCAAACGAAGCGCCGTCGAGATCGTATCTCGGCGGCGCTTTTTTTAGTCTGATTTGAAATGGGGCTGAAGTAACGAAGGGGTTATCGCAGTTGCGCTCCGGTCGGCAATGCCCGAGCGATTAGCTACGGGCAAGGTCTCACCGCCAAAAAGCGGCGTCAAGGCCTTGCCCTAGGCTACTCGTCGGGCTAAAACCGCCCGCCTCCGCAGCCTGTTTATACATTCAAGATCCACATAAACCCGACAAAGACGAAGAATAGGCCGTACATAATCGGCGAGACTTCTTTGCCGCGTTTGGCGGCGAGCATGGTGATGGGATACATGATGAAGCCCAGGGCGATACCATCCGAAATACTGTAAGTCAGCGGCATGCCGATCAGAATTAAGAAGCTGGGAATCGCGATTTCCAATTGCGACCAGTTGATCTGGCGCAGGGATTGGGCCATCAGCACGCCGACAATGATCAAAGCGGGCGCGGTGACTTGGTCCGTGACCACCGCGAGGAGTGGTGAGAAGACCAGGCCAACAATGAACAAAATCCCGGTGGTGACGGCGGTTAACCCACTGCGGCCGCCGACAGCGATGCCGGCACTGGATTCAACATAGGCCCCCACTGGCGAGGTCCCTAAAATCGAGCCTGCCAGCATGGCTGTGGAGTCAGAGGCTAAGGCTTTGCCGACCCGCGGCATTTTATTGTTCTTCATAAAGCCCGCTTGGTTGGCCAGGCCAACCAACGTCCCAGCCGTATCAAAGAACGTGACCAAGAGGAAGGTCAGCACGACCACCGCGAGTTGCAAGGTATTGATGTCGCCAACATGGGCAATCGCCACGCCAAAGGTCGGCTTGAGGCTCGGTGCCGGTGCAATCAAAGCGCTGGGCAGCTGAATTAGCTTGGTGGCCAAGCCTAGAATCGTGGTCAGCACCATGCCGATGAAAATCGCCCCTGGCACTTTTTTGACCATCAGGATGGCGGTCACGACCAAGCCGAAAATCGTCAGCCAAGTGGTCGCCGTGGAAAGCGAGCCCAACCCCACCAAGGTGGACTTGTTGGCAGTAATCAGCCCACCATTACTCAAGCCCAAGAAGGCAATGAACAAGCCAATCCCACCGGAGATGGCATACTTCAAGTCGGCCGGAATGGCGTCAATAATCATTTCCCGCAATTTGAAAATCGTGATCAGAATGAAAATCAGCGACGCCACGAACACACCGGCCAGCGCCGTCTGCCATGGAATCTTCATGCCGATCACCACGGAGTAAGCGAAGAAGGCATTAATGCCCAAAGCCGGCGCGGTGGCAATCGGGTACTTCGCCAAAATCCCCATCAGCAAACAGCCCAGCGCCGAGGCCAAGGCGGTAGCGGTGAAAACGGCACCTTTATCCATCCCGGCTGCCCCCAGCACGGAAGGATTGACGAACAAGATGTAGGCCATTGAGATGAAGGTGGTAAAGCCAGCCAACAATTCCCGGCGGACCGTGGTGCCTAACTGGTCGATTTCAAAATACGACAATAATTTCTGTTTCACATTGAATACCCTCTATTTTCCTGATTTAGCACCTAACAATCGTATAATATTCGGGGTTAAATGTAAATAGAGATAATTGATACAATTATCGTTCGTGTTTTTAATGAAAACGACACCAAAACGCGGCTAGTGGCGCTTGCCGACGTTTCAATTTTCGCCACCGCCGTGCCTCATTTGCTGTAAACTGGTTTCTACCTAGGAGGTGCACCATGACCACAGACAAACTCGACGAATTATGGGACGCTTATAACCGCCAGGGCCAGATGATTGGGGTCCAGCGCCGCGGTGATGTGATGCCACCAGCGACTTATCATCTGACCGTCGCCATTTTGGTCTTCGTCGGCCCCGACCAGTTGTTGCTCCAAAGGCGAGGTCACCAAAAACTGAATCACCCCGACACGTGGGACGTAGCTGCCGGCGGTTCGGCCTTGCGCGGGGAAACTGCCGCGCAAGCCGCCAGTCGGGAACTGGCTGAAGAACTCGGCCTCGAACATAGCTTCACCACACCACTGACGACGGTTTGGCACGAGAGTTGGTTTGAAGCGATTTTTGCCATCAACCTCCCCCAGTTGACGCTTGAACAACTCCGGCTGCAAGCCAGTGAAGTCAGCGCAGCCAAAATCGTTACGCTTGAAACAGCGGCTGCGCTCATGTCAGGCCAAAGCACTGACTGGGGCGACATCATCGCCCAAGCCCAAACAAAAATCGGCTGACGCCAGCTCAAAACGAGCGGCAGCAGCCGATTTTTTTTGACTTAATTAGCCTTCAACGCGAGAAATCAGCACGTTGTTAGTGGAGCCGGCTTCGTACAATGGCAAGCCAAGGACGATCACAATCACGTCGCCTGCTTCAACCACGCCTTCGTGAATCAGGCGCTTTTCCGCTTCGGCAATCAGTGATTCATAAGCATCACCCTTAGGCAGCACCATTGGGGTCACACCCCATGACAGCAGCAAGCTGGACGCGGTGCGTTCCGTGTAAGTCAGCGCAATGATTGGGGCGGTTGGCTTCAGACGGGAAATCTGCCGCGCGGTGTAGCCACTGGCGGTCAAGGCGATGATGGCCTTGGCACTTACGCGTTCTGCCGCCGTCACTGCCGCAATGGCCGTGGTGGTGGTGATGGAGCCAGATGTCTTCAGTTCTTCAAGGACTGGAGAGTGTTCTGGCAGCATCTTGTCGGCGCGTTCGTCGATCACTGCCATGGTGTGTACGGATTCAACTGGGTAGTCCCCGTTGGCAGATTCGCCAGACAGCATGGTGGCATCGGTGCCTTGCAGCACAGCGAAGGTGACGTCAGTGACTTCAGCGCGGGTTGGGCGTGGGTTTTCCTGCATGGAATCCAGCATTTGGGTCGCGGTGATGACCGGCTTGCCGACCAAGTTGCACTTGCGAATCAGCATCTGTTCAACGGCTGGCACTTCTTCATAAGGAATTTCGATCCCCATGTCGCCACGCGCGACCATGATGCCATCCGCTTCAGCCAAAATGGCGTCGGTGTTGTCGATGCCTTCTTGCGATTCAATCTTTGGAATCACGAGCACATCTTCGCCGCCGACTTCAGCCAGCACGTCGCGAATTTCCTTGACGTCGCTTGGCTTGCGGACAAAGGACGCCGCGATGAAGTTGATGCCTTGCTTAACGCCAAACCGAATGTCGTCTTTATCGCGTTCGGTAATGCCCTTCAGCTTCAGGGAAACGCCTGGGGAGTTCACGCCTTTTTTCGCACCCAAGGTGGCTGGATTTTGGACTTCCAGCACCAAAGCATGACGCTTCTCGTCTTTTTCGATGATCTTGGTGTCCAAGAGCCCATCGTCAAACAGCACATGATGACCCACGTTCACGTCGTCGTACAAGCCGCCGTATGTAATATCCACAGCGTCTTTGGTCGTGTTTTTGCCGGTGTTCATGGTCAAAAGGAACTTATCGCCGGTGTCAAAGTCAATCTTGCCATCGTTGTCGATTTCCGTGGTGCGGATTTCGGCGCCTTTGGTATCAAGCATCAAGCCCACTTTAACCCCGGTATCCTTCATCGCCTGCTTCACCAGGTTCATCCGGCCCAGTTGTTCCTCATGATCCCCATGAGAGAAGTTGAACCGGAAGATGTTCGCCCCGGCGTGAATCAATGCGGTGATCTTTTCCAAATCATTCGATGCCGGCCCTAAAGTCGACACGATCTTAGTCTTGCGCATGTTTTTCCTCCATATAATGCGGCACCCAGGCCGCTGACTGGCGTGATAAGTCTCACACCTTCCATTGTAAAAAATTTCAGCCCAATATACAAACGCTTTCTTGCCCCATTGCTAGGCGTTGCAACAAAGCGCTCGTCCCAAAGATGCGCGCCGAATCATTCAGTAGCAGGCTGGGCCGAAAGCCGGTTCTCAACACCAGTCAGCCGGCTCGTTTTACACGATTAGTTGATAACGTTAACTAACGTTATAATCGCTATCAAATTTTACCATAAACAATTCACTTATATGCTAATAACTGAGTCGTAGTGCTTGAATAACCCACCTTGTTCTGCTATTTATAGAGTGGCGAATGAAGGGGACTGGTTCTACTTTTTCTAAACGAAATTATTAGTTTGTGAAATATTCTCGGGTAAGAATGATGATATCATTAAGTTAGGAAGTTATATGAACCCGACCCAACTGGATTGGTTCGAGCAAAGGAGGAGGTAGCATGAAGAAAATACTGTTCAGTCTCGCAATCTTGATGGCCGGCTGCTTAACGCTACTGATTCCGGCTTACCCGGTCTCAGCAGCCACCGCCAGTGTCACCATTAACAAACGGGTCAGTGTGCCAACCACTGGCACCACCCAGCAAACCGCGCCGCTGGCCGGTGCCCAGTATCGCCTGACCCGGATTGTCGCCGCAACGCCAGGGGTCGCCATTGATCCAGCCCAACCAGCCACCTACCGCGAGCCAGAAGCCCAGCAACTGAGCGTGGTTTTAACCACTGACCAAAACGGCAAAGCCACTTACGCCGAAACCGACCTGCGCTTTGGCATTTACCTGCTGGCTGAACTGGCCAGCGCTCAAATCACGACTCCGGCCGCGCCAGTCGTGTTTGCCCTGACAGCTGATGCGCCTACTTTTACCTATGCCCCTAAGTCCGGCCTGGCCGATCTCAGTAGCAGTGCTGAGCTTCAGCAGAATCACGCGGCGGCCGAATCAACGATTATGCAAACAAGCGGCCAGCTCCCGGCGTTCCCCGGGTCCCTGACCGCATCACTGGCAGCCGCTTTGTTGGCCCTGACGGCGCTGTTGGCCTGGTGGCTAAGAAAGAAGGTGAGATTGAATGCGCCAAACTGATCCTCGACCAACGCGTAAAAAGATGTATAAAAAGGGCAAACGCTGGATGACGGCCTTGCTGGCGAGCACTTTAATTGCTAGCGGACCAGTTTCTCTGATCGGTATTATTCCGGCCGCCCCAGTTGTGGCCGCGACGATTGTTCAACAAGGCAGCGATGGCACGAGTACTTGGGCGCTTGACGACAGCGGCACGCTGACCATCACTGCCGGCGAGCTAGCCAGCCGTTCAAGTGCCAGTGCCACCAGCCCGGCGAACCCCTGGCAGAGCTATGCCTCGCAGATTACTCAGATTAACATCACCGGCAACGTGACGTTGAATCCCATTTCCCGCGGCTTGTTCGGCGACTTGCCAAACCTCACCAGTATCACTGGATTGGATAAAGTGGACTTCGCTGGCGTCACCGATGCTGGCGGCCTATTCTATCAAGATCGAGCCTTAACCGACCTAACTTTCAGTGGGGACTTATCCAGTGCCACGACGCTGAGCAACATTTTTGCGCAGATGACGAATCTGAAAACCCTGGACTTAACTGGCATGAAGACGAGTCCCAGTCCTTCCGCCAGCCTCTGGGCCGACGCGTTGACCGGCGATGCGGCTTTGACCCAAATCACTTTCGGCGGTCAAACCTACACCGACGCTGCCACCGGCATCACGCTACCAACTGCCGGCACTTGGTTTGACGCTAGCGGCGCCGCCAAAACGGCCTACATTCATACGACTGGGCAAGGCACTGCCGCCCAAATCTACAAGCGCTCCACGGTGACCGCCACCTACGTCGACGCCAATGGCCAGCCCATTATGAGTGAAGGCATCAACCCTGATGCCACCACCTATACACCAAAGACGCCGTGGAACACGGCCGCTCTGCAGAACTATATTTTTACGCCTACTAGTGCGGATGACTGGAGCTCGGCGTATACGCAAGCTGATATCCCGGTCACCGATCAAAATATCACCATTCCTATGACTAAGGTCTACGCGACTGGCACGGTTGCCGCCAGCAACGTGCCTTGGTTCGCCATTCAGACCTCGAACACGGACGCAACATTGCATCTCGGCAGCGGACAACTTCCTGAAGGGAGCGATACTCAGTTCTCCAGCCCCTTCAGTAGCCTCATTTCCGGGTTGAAGTTGACCTCGTTATCCATTGACCAACCGATTAAAGCGGCCGTCAATTCGGGCGGCTTATTCGCCACTTTGACCGATTTGACGAGCATCACAGGGCTGGAAAAACTTGACACCAGCAATACGACGAGCATGGCTAACATGTTCCGCATGCTGTGGAAGTTACAATCCGGCCTAGAAGGCGTGACGAATTGGGATACCAGTAAGGTCACCAACATGAACGCGATGTTCTACGGCATTAACTTGGTGACGCAAAGTAATGAAGTGACGACCAACCTCGATCTGAGCGGTTGGGACACGCGCAAGGTCACTAATTTTACCGACATCTTCCAAGGCACCCAACTTAACCAGATCAAATTCGGGACCAATTTCAAAACCGCTCAGGCTGGCCCCGATGGCGTTTTGCTCCCTGACCCAAGCAAAACTGACCCCACCAAACCTCAGGTGCCTTGGTTGCTAGTGCCAAATCCCACTGGTCAAAAGGAATCGCTCATTTACAAAGACACGATGATTCCCGGCACTTACATTCGCGGCACCGCGGCTTCAGCCGATATGACCTATCAGACCAGCACCGGCACCACGGTCCAAACCGATACCATTTGGGGGGCGCTGGGTAACAGCATCATCTATCAGCCAATTGATCCTTGGGCAACGGCGAACCTCGACTCATTCAAATTTCTCTACGCCACCAGCAGCGGTGAGTACACCGACACCATCCCCGCTGCCGTGACAACGACGTTAACCAGCGACACCACTGACAACCAATCCTTCACCGTGCTACCGGTCAAAGCCAAAGGAATCATCGGTAGCGGCGACAACGCTGCCCGCTGGTACCTGAGCGAAGACAACACCTTGACCATCCTCGGCGGCACCCTGAGTAATGTCGATGGTGCGGCCACGAACCCATGGGCGGATATTCAAACCTACGACGGCCAGATTGTCGCTGACGTGGTGCAAAAAATTGATGTCGTGCAGCCAACCGCGCTCGGCGCCAATGCCGCTTACCTCTTCGCGGACATGCCAAAACTGGCCAGCGTCAACTTCAGTAACCTGGATACCGCTGGCACCACCGACATGAGCGGCATGTTCAACAACGACGCCGCACTGACGGCGGCCGACCTGTCCATGTTCGATCCATCAAACGTCACGTCAATGAAGGACATGTTCGCCGGCGCTAGCACGCTTAGTACCTTGACGCAACCGAGCGACGGCCTAGTGGGTAGCAGCGTCACCGATCTCTCAGGCATGTTTCACGGCGATTCAGCGCTCACCGCGCTCGATGTGGCGAACTGGGACACCAGCAATGTCACCGACATGACCGACGCGTTCAATGGGGCCAGCGCCCTGACCAACCTGGCCGTGGATGACTGGCAAACGGACAAACTGACGGCCTTCGATGGCGCGTTTGCCAACATGACCAGCCTCACCAGCATCAGTTTAGGCGCCGCCGATTCAACCACCGCCTGGAGCACCGCCAGTTTTGACCCGGCCACCCAGAGCCTGACTAACCTTTTTGCCGACGATTCGGCATTGCAAACCGTCACCTTCAGCAAGGCGTTCTCTGCCGCCAGTGGCATCAGTGTGCCCCTGCCGCAAGCCACCGCCAAGCTCTGGCTGCGGACCAGCGATGGCGTGGCGCTACCGGCCAATGAATACACCGGCACTGCCGCCAGCAATGGGACGTACACCCTGACGACTGCCACCTATACCGTCACGCTAATTGATGACAAAACCGGCCAAACGCTTGGCACGGTCACCAGCGACCCGCTATCCGCCGCTGATCTCGGTCAGCCGCTTGATCCTGATGCCATCCTTGCCGACTGGCCGGGCTTCATCCCAGTCGAGGACACCGGGCCAACGGTGGGCACTCAGTTCACTATGACTGATGACGTCTGGACCCAGCCCCTCACGCTCAGGGTCCGGCAAGTCGGTGGTCCCGATCAATTTCCTAACGCCGGTCGGGACGATCGCCTCATTATTTTGACAGTCGGTACCCTGGCACTGTTCGCCGGCTTGGCGGGCATGTTGCTGTTGACGCATAAAACTAACAAACGGTCCTAAGGAGGATTCTAGCAATGAAAAAAGTTGACTACAAAACACGTCTGTTCCACACCCTCGCCGTCAGCGGCCTGGTGCTTGGCTCCCTCGGCGCCATGACCGTGCCGCTCATGACGAACACCAACATCATCCGCACTCACGCGGCCGCCACGCCAGTGCCAGATGATACTTCTGAGCGCAGCATCACCGTGCACAAGTATGACGGCGGCGCCAGCACCACACCCGCCACCGGTACCGATGCCGATGAGGCGAACCTCGGCTCGCGTAACCCACTGGCCAACGTGTCCTTTACCGTGCAGAAAGTCACCCCCACCAACGGGGCGAAGAACATGGACCCTACTGATGCCACGACCTACACCACCGTGGGCGATCCGCAAACCATCACCACGGATACGAATGGCGCGGCCACCGCGAATCTTGGCACCGGCAATGCCAATGACGGTTACTACCTGATCACCGAACAGCAGTCGCCTTCCCTGACCGACAAATCGGCGCCATTCTTCGTGCGCGTCCCATTGACGCAAACCGGCACCAGCGGCGCGGATGCGACCCTGGTTTATGACGTCAATGTCTATCCTAAAGGCGAAACTGAAACGGTTGACCTGAGCCCAGTCAAGACCTTCACTGATTCCTCCCAACTGGAATCCCTGAAGGTCGGGGCAGACGTAAGCTGGAATTTGACCGTTGCCACCCCTAAGGACATCTACACCCCGGCGGCTGGCTCGGTAGGCGAAGTCTATGCCAACTCCTTGGTGATTTCTGACCCCATCGACACCAACTCCTTGGACTTCAAAGCCGTTGATTCCGTCAAACTCGTGGGCGGCCCGAACGATGGCACGGCGCTCACCGAAACCACCGACTACACCGTGGATAGTACCAAAACTAAAACCAACGGCGATACCACTTACACGGTGGTGCAAATCAGCCTGACGCAAGCCGGGATGAAGAAGGCCGCCGGCTCCACCAACATCGTGGCGCAAATCACCACCACCACCAAGGCCAACGGTGGCGATGCCAAAATCGTCAACACCTTCGATACCTACTATGTACCGGCAACGAACGTCCCTGGCCACCAAACCACGGTACCAACCGACAACCTGACGCCAGGGAGCACCACTGATCCTTCTGATCCAAGTGTGCCAACGGATCCCGACACAGACGATTCAACCAACCCGACCATCAAGTTCGGGAACATCGACGTCTTGAAGACCGATGATACTTCCGATGCAAAGCCGTTGGCCAATGCCAGTTTCCGGCTCGCGGCTTCAGAAGCTGACGCCAAAGCTGGCACCTGGATCACGGACAACAACGACCAGGTCATCACCGTGACCACCGATAGCGATGGCCGGGCCCAGTTCAACGGGCTGGCGGTTGATCCAACGACCGGCACCAAAGATTACTATCTGGTTGAAACCGACGCTCCTGCCGGCTACGACATTGATGGGACCATCTACCAAGTGACCGCAACCCAGGATTCGACCATTGATAAGACCATCCAGGATGCGGACAACATGCTGCCGAACCTGCCAATGACCGGTTCCGATGCTCGCCTACTGCTGCTGGTCACCGCTACTGTCCTGATTGTCGGCTCCGGCTCCGCGCTTTACATCAAGCGGCGCCGCCGTCAGGCCAAAGAAGAAGCTTAACTGATCACCAATCGCAAGACTCCCAAAGGCTCCAGGTGCTGCCGTACCTAGGGCCTTTGTGGTATGTTGAAAGAAAGCCTGCATAGGTCGGCGAACTTAGCACGCTGGCTAGCCTAGGCCAAGGTATTGCCGCTGGGCTTTGGCGGCGAGACCTTAGCCGTAGCTGCTGCCGCATGTCAGTCTGTATGTGCTTTGCGCTACAGACTAATCAAGACACTCGTGCGTTGCCGACCGGAGCGCAACTACAGGCAGCGAGGCTCGACGAACTCAGCTTGACGCTCACCCTCACACAGAAAGGAGCCCCACGATGACCCAACGCAAAGACCGCTGGTTTTACACCCTGTTTGGCAGCCTGTTTGTGCTTGGGCTCATCCTGTTGCTCCTGCCATTCGGGTATGACGCCTGGCTCACGCAGCGTAACCAGCAAGCTGTGGTTGCCTATGAGCAACACCATACCAAGCAAAGCCCCAAAACCGAGCTGATTCAGCAGTATAACCGCATGATTGAAGCCGAACAGCTCGGCGGCACGCTGCCTGAACCGGTCAAAATTAGCCAGATTCAAACCGACCTGCACAAGCCGCTGGGGTATATCGACATCCCCGCCGTCAACGTCGACAAGACGCTGATTTACTTCGGCGATTCCGACTGGGCGCTGAACCATGGCGCCGGCACAATGCCGCACACCAGCCTGCCTGCCGGCGGCAAGGACACCCTGGCAGTGGTCACCGGCCACTCTGGCCTCGCCAATCGCATCGTGTTTGACAACATTCGCTACCTCAAAAACGGTGACGTTTTCTACCTCAACACCTTCGGCACGCGCAAGGCCTACCGCGTCTATACGCGCAAGGTCGTGGACCCCAACGACAAGCAAGCCCTCAAGGCGGTTTACGTGCAGCCCGGCAAAGACCGCGTTGTGCTATTAACCTGCACCCCACTGTTCATCAACACCGACCGCCTGCTGGTTTATGGTGAGCGCATTTCGCTGAAAGCCGCCGCGCACACCCCCACCCACCGCCGCGACCTGTTTCGGCTGGACCACATTTGGGTGGCCGCAGTGCTCCTGTTTATGGTGATCCTTGTGGCCATTTTCATCTGGCAACAACGCCGCCGGAAAGGAGCTCGCCATGAAAAATAGTCGCCGTTCACGCCTATTTGACGCGCTTCTGATCGTCGTTTTGTTTATCGGCATCGCGCTTTTCATGCTGCCCTTCGCCTTCGACTGGCAGCAAACCAATCAGCGCGCCCACAGCGAAACCACCTACAAGCAGGCCTATATCCCTCAACCTGACGGCCTACAAACCAAAATCGACGCCTATAACGCCATGATTTTTGCCCAACAACAAAAGCGCGCCAGCACTAAAGTCGCCATCACCAGCATCCAAAAGGACCTCAGAGACCCGATTGGCTACCTCGACATTCCCGCCATCAAGTTGCGCGCGATGACCATCTACTACGGTGACTCCGACTGGGTGCTAAACCGCGCCTTGGGCACCCTGCCGTTCACCAGCCTGCCGACCGGGGGTAAGAACACCTTGGGCGGCATCACCGGCCACTCCGGCCTCGCCAACCGCATTTTCTTCGACAACATTCGCTACCTCAAACACGGGGACATCATCTATGTCAACGTCTTAGGCAAGCGCCACGCCTATGCAGTGGATGCCAAAAAAGTGGTCGATCCGGAATCACCAAGTGCCATCAAGGCCTTTTACGTGCAACCCGGCAAAGACCGCATCGCACTCATGACCTGCACCCCCTTGTTCGTCAACACTAAACGACTCATCGTGTATGGCAAACGGGTCCCGCTGAAGCAGGCAAAGGCAACCAAAACCGAGCATCGTACGTTCTGGAGCGTGGAGCACATCTGGCTGGCCGTCATCGGTCTATTTCTGCTGCTCCTGTTGCTGGCCATGTGGCGGCGAAGGAGGAAGCACCATGCGCAGACTCGTTAAATGGTTCATTTGGCCAGCGCTCGTCATGCTGGCGAGTATCGCGCTGGTAGCAGCCCGCTACCACCACCTGTTGCAAGCGCCGACCACGCTTATTCCCGCCAATAAAGCCGCCTCCCAGCAGGCGAACCTAGCAGACAGTCAGGCGGTATCCGCCCACCATCGCAGTCAAATCGCTGAGGCCGACCTCACGACTCTGCTCACCGCCCGCCCGCAAACCGAGCGGCTGGTGGCATCAGCCGGTGTGGGCCGGGTGGCGATCCCCACAGTGGACATCAGCCTGCCGATTTTTAACCAGATCAACGACAGCACCCTCAGCCTTGGCACAGTGTTGTACTTCCCGGAGCGCAGGCTGGGCCAAGGCAACACTGTCCTCGCATCCCACCACTACCTCGGCGGCGAAGGACTGCTTAATGCCCTGAACCGGGTGAAAAAAGGCGACGAGATCTTGGTCTCCGACCTGACCACCGTGTGGGTGTATCGAGTAGCGGCAAATCAAGTGGTGAACCAGGACCAGGTCAGCGTCCTAGCCAATACCGGCGATGCTCGCGTGACGCTCATTCGCTGCGAAGGCCCGCGCGGCACCGACTACCGCCGCGTGGTCACCGGCTTACTCACGCGCCGCACCAGCTTAACCACTAACTCGGCTAAAAGCCTTGGCATCACCGCCAGCAAGCTTCCCGCCAAGGACGACGGACCGCTGGCCTTCGTGGCCGCCGCCCTTGCGCGCACCATTAGCCACCATCAGCTGGATGGCTGGCTGTGGCTACTACTGGCGATCAATCTGGCAGTCCTGATTGGTTGCGGCGCTGGCTACGTCCTGGCCGGCGACCGGCCAAAAAAGCCGTCACGCGCCGAACGTTAGGTGTAACAGTGTTCGTGCGCTTTTGATCGCAATCATCGGCGTCTTCGTGCTCCCGCGAAGGCGCCGATTTTTCGTGCTCAAATTACCGCTCATTCTCTACTTCACCTTCCTCCTCAAGAGCAAAGGGTCCCCCGCTTATGGTTCATCCCCTTGCTCAGTTTTGCGTTTAGCACGAGCATTGCTCACAGTTTAGCGACTAGAAACAGTGAAACTTGCCCTCTCACGTCACTTCCTGGCTACTACTGTTATATAGACAGTGGCGCGGGCGGTGGGCGGAGCTTGGCGGGGGTCTGGCCGTGAATCGATTAGCGACAGGCAGACCGGCGTGCCTTTTGCGCAGGGCTGCCCAGAGCTAATCGCGGCAAAGTTGGAGACAACAACGAGCGCAGCGAGGCTGGCTCCAACTTTAGGGTCGAGACCGCCTTTCGGCTCGGCCCGGTCGCACTGCCAGCACCCCCGCCAAGCGGAGCCCACCGCCCACGCCACCCGCGCAGCCGCGGCGGCTGAAAACCAAATCTGTTGACAGTAACATTAGGTATCCTTTAAACTAGTAATAACAGATAACTAATTGCAAAAATTCGGTTGGGCGGTGCTCAAGAAGGCTTTCTCGGGGAGGAAAGCGATTCTTGGGTGCGGCCTTTTCTTATTGGAGGAAAACTTATGACCCCCTACAACGAACACAAAGCAGACGTCCTCGCCCGCCTCGCCACCAGCCGCCAAAGCGGCCTCACCAGCGAAGAAGCACAGGCCCGGCTCATCCAGCACGGTCCCAATGCCCTGGCTGCCAGCAAACCCCTACCCGCCTGGCGCCAGTTCTTGGCGACCTTGAAAGAACCGCTGGTCATCATTTTATTCATCGCCGTGCTGTTGGCCTGGGCCAGCGCCGGCTATGACTTCTTCGTGCGCAATGACCCCAGCCACGGCATGGCGGCTGTGTACGAAAGCATCGCCATTCTACTCTTAATTTTCGTCAATGCTGGGCTTTCCTTCTGGCAGGCCAAAAGCGCGCAGAAATCCCTGGACGCGTTAAAGGTGATGGCCGATCACCATGCCAAAGTCCTGCGCGATGGCGACTGGCTGACGGTACCCGCCACTGAGCTGGTGCCCGGCGATATTGTCAGTGTCAAAACCGGCGACTTCATCGAAGCCGATGTCCGCTGGCTCCATGTCGCCGAGCTGCAAACCAATGAGGCCCACCTCACCGGCGAGGCCGAACCCGTGCAGAAACAAACCCACGCGCTGGGCGCCGACGTGCAAATCGGGGACCGCACCAACATGGGCTTTTCTGGTGCGACAGTGACGCATGGTAATGGCCTCGGGGTGGTGGTGGCCACCGGCATGCAAACCGAGCTCGGCAAAATCGCCACTTTGCTCGATCAAGTTAAAGACAAAAAGACCCCGATTGAACGCACCATTGCCCGTTTGACCACCAAACTGATGATGGTGGCGATGGTGATTGTGGCGTTCACTTTGCTGGTGGAGCTCTTTAAAGCCTACCAACAAACCGGTAGTCTCTCCTTTGCCGCGTTGGCGGAATCCCTTTCCACGGCGATTGCCTTGGCGGTGGCGGCGATTCCCGATGCCCTGCCAGCAGTGCTGTCGATTGTGCTCACGATTGGGGCCACGATGCTGGCCAAAAACAACGGCCTGATCAAATCCCTGAACAGCGTGGAAACCCTGGGTGCCACCAGCTACATCGCCTCAGATAAAACCGGCACCTTGACCAAAAACGAGATGACCGTCACTCGCTTTTATGCCAATGGCGCCAGCTATGTGGTGGAAGGCGATGGCTATGAACCAGTGGGCGAAATCATCCCTGATGACGAAGGCGACACCCCCGGCTTTTCGCGGTTCATGCTGGCCAGTGTGCTGAATAACGAAGCCGCCATCCAAACCGACGACGAAGGCCGCAGCCGCCCTTATGGCAACCCCACCGATGTCGCGCTGGTGGTGATGGGCCACAAGTTTGGTATCGACCGCGACACGATTTTGAACAAAGATCAGGCGCTGGACATCGACATCATTCGCGAGTTGCCATTTGATAGCGACCGCAAAATGATGAGTGTGGTCATCAAAGATGGCGACCAGTATCAGGTGCTGACCAAAGGCGCGCCGGATGTCATTTTAGCCAAAACCGATGCGATTTTGGACCACGACCAACCCATCACCCTGGCGGCAGGCCAGGCGGCGGTGGAGGCGCAGGTCAACCGCTTTGCCGAACAGGCGCTGCGGACCTTGGCGGTGACGCTGCGTGATATCGACGAGGACCTAGCGCTGCATGGTAGCACCGGCGATCTCGAGCAGCACCTGACCTTGCTGGGGATTGCCGGCATCATCGACCCACCGCGGCCGGAAGTGCGGCAAAGTGTGACCACCTTGCATCAAGCCGGCATTCAGGTCGTGATGATCACCGGCGACCACGCGGTGACCGCCCGCGCCATCGCCTTGAAGCTGGGCATTGTCACCGATCCCAGTGCCAGGGTGGTGGAAGGCAAGCAGCTGGAAGCCATGACCGATGACGATTTGTTCCGCCTGGCACCAAGTATCCGCGTCTACGCCCGAGTGTCGCCGGAACACAAGCAGCGCATTGTGCACGCCTTGCAGCGGCATGGCGAAACCGTGGCCATGACTGGCGATGGCATCAATGACGCGCCGGCCTTGCGCGCAGCGGACATCGGCATTGCCATGGGCATCAATGGCACCGAAGTCACCAAAGACGCCGCAGATCTGATTTTGCTGGATGACAAATTTACCACCATCGAGCGCAGCGTTCGCGCCGGCCGCACCATTTTTGGCAACATCAAAAACTTTATGCGCCACGAGCTCACCACCAACGTGGCTGAAGTGCTGGCGCTGCTGTTCGGGGTGCTGCTGATGACGCAGCCGGTGGGGCAAGTGGCTGCCACCACCCCGACATTAACCGCGCTGATGGTGCTGTGGGTGAACATGATTTCCGATGCCTTGCCGAGCTTTGCCCTGGGCTATGATGTGCCGGAAGCCGACCTCATGAACCAGCCGCCGCGTAATGTGAAACAATCCATTTTACATGGCATGCTGGGTCGCATTTTCCTGCGCGGCATTGTGATGGGTGGGCTCGTGTACGTCGCCTTCATCTGGGCCGCCAGTCAAGGCATGAGCGGCGCCGAAGCGCAAACCCTCGCCTTTTTGACCCTAGTGTTTGGCCAGCTGTGGCATGTCTTCGACGCCCGCAGCACCCGTACCTTGTTCGCGCGCAATCCCTTTGAAAATCATCAGCTGCTGCTGGCAGTGGCGTTTGCTGCTGCGGCTTCACTGCTCGTCACCATCATGCCGTTCTTCAACGAAGTGATGGGGACCGCGCCGCTTTCCAGCACGTTGTATGCTGCAGTGGTGTTCATTCCGGCCCTGCCGACCTTCATTTTGTCCGGGATTAAAGAACTGTGGCTGCGCTGGCACCGCCCGCCGGTGGCCCCAGAGCGCCAAGCCGCGCCGGAGCATGATTAAAGATTGTTTTTTCAGGCCAGATTGCCTACAATCGGGGTAACAATATCGAGGTGAGCCAGTTGAATGTTTATCATGCGCTGAAAATGATTCAGATCGAGCACCAGCCCCTCAATCATCGCCAGGTCGTGATCACCGATGAAAACGGCAAGCCGCTTTCGCAGCTGACAGATCTGCTCAGTGATTGTCTCAGTAAAATCGACCTATTCGTTGATCTGCCCAGCACCGACACCGCCAGCGATGTCATCGATGACCTGCATTTGCTGACGCCCTTGCCGAATGATGTGCTGGACGAATACCAAAAAGTCCTCGATCAGCCGATTCAGGCGATTAACGTCGCTTTGCACAAGGCCTTAGTCGAGCTGGTATATTTGCCGTTGATGTAGGGGCTGTGACAAAAGGCAGTCTTGGCGCCGACAGGTAGCCTAGCCATCCATCAAGTCCGATTTTTGGACTCGATGGATGGCGTAGCTGCTGCCGCATGTCAGCCTGTACGTGCTTTGCACTACAGGCTGATCAAGCTGCTCGGCGCCGGCCTTTTGGCACGTAACTCTGCTGAAACATTCGGAACACATTGAAGGGGCCGTGGCATCAGTCACGGCCCCTTTTTGCCAGCGCGGCAATAGACTTAGCCCGCCTGGCTAGTGATGTTACTCGAATGAAGCAGCCTTCATTCGTGGCTGGAGCTTACATCACGCCGCTAAAAGCGTCAAATTAGTAATCGTATTATCAATTCTTCGATACTACAACCGCGCTTGCGCTGAGACGCGGTCAGTTTGGAGGGGTCTCGCTTGGCGAAACAATCACCACCCACCATTACGTTAATTCTACTGTTGACCGCTGGTTTTCTGCTGCCGCAGCTTGGGCTGTCCGCCTTGGCCATGGGCTGGTTCGCGCTACTACTGCCGCTGCTCGGCTTTTTGTGTCTGCGCCTGGCCGCCCGCCAGCCACTTGCGCCGCAGTACCAACGGCTCGTGGTGTGGGGGCAACCGCTAGCCGCCGTCATGGCCCTGTTAATCTTGAGTAAACTGATTCAAGGCTAGAAAGAAGTCTTCTTGTGAAAATTAAACCCTTAACCCCAGTGGATTTTGCCGCTAGTTTAAGCCTGATCACCACTGCCTTTGCCACCGCGCCGCATACCGATGGCAATGAGGCCAACCTGGTGGCGGCCCTGCGGCAAAGCCCCGATTACCATGCCGACTATGACGTTGGCGCCTTCACTGACGATGGCGCCTTGATTGGCCACGCCTTGCTCTCCAAGGCCACCATTCAAAACAGCACGCAGGCTTGGCCAATCTTTGTGCTCGCCCCGTTGGCCGTCTTGCCTGCGTACCAAAATCAAGGCGTCGGCGGTGCGTTGATCACCTACCTGGAGGCGCAAGCAGGGGAAGATGCCCGGCGTGCCATTTCAATTCTCGGCGATCCTGCTTATTATGGCCGCTTCGGCTACCAACCAGCGGCCAATTTCAATGTGCAGGCGCCGTTTGAAGTGGCGTCTAAATACTTTCTCCTGCGGCCGATTGTTGAAGGCGGGTTAACTGGCGTCAGCGGCACCTTGCATTACGATCCGGCGTTCGGCCTGGCCTAATTTACAGAAAACCGGGGCCAATAACGGAGCAAAACTTTCATCAGGCCCGCGAACGTGGTAACTTAAGCCTTATAGTTTCATTTGGAGGTTATCATGAAAGACCAAGAACCAAAGCCAGCCACTGCGCCGGTTAACTTACCCCACCACATGACCATTCACTGGCACCGCTTTGCCAAAGGAGAAGCACTGCCTGTCACCCAGGTGCGCTTGACCGAGCGGGCCACCATTGTGGGCCGCGTCGGCTTGATGATGCTGGCGTGCGGCACTGGGGCGTGGCGGGTGCGCGAGGCCATGAACACCATTGCCCGCGCCTTGGGGCTGACTTGCAGCGCCGATGTCGGGCTGATTACGCTGGAATACACCTGTTTTGAAAATGGTCGCCATTATTCCCAGACGCTAGCCTTGCCCAGCAGCGGTGTGAACACCGACCGCCTGCACGCCATGGAAGTCTTCGTTAACCATTTTGAGGAAGAATGCACGGGCTTAACCGTGCATGAAGTGCATGAGCGCCTGGATGCCATTCAGCGCCGCTCCGGCAACTTCTCCCCGCTGCAAGTGGGCTTGGCGTCGGCTCTGGCCTGTGCCGCCTTCGTCTTTCTGCTGGGCGGTGGCCCGATTGAAATGCTCTGTGCCTTCTTCGGCGCCGGGGTCGGCAATTACACTCGGCGGAAAATGATTGACCGCCACATCACCTTGGTGGCGCATGTTGCCGTCAGCGTGGCGGCGGCGTGCCTCACCTATTTTGCCGTTTTCAAGCTCCTAGAAATAAGTTTTCACATTGCGGCAGCACATGAAGCTGGCTACATCGGGGCGATGTTGTTCGTCATCCCTGGGTTCCCCTTCATCACCTCTGGCTTGGATATGGCCAAGCTCGACATGCGTTCGGGTTTAGAACGCGGTACCTTCGCCATTTTGACCATTGTGGTTGCCACCCTCACCGGTTGGGTGGTGGCGATGCTGGTGCAATTCCACCCGGAAAACTTCCTGCCGCTGGGCCTGTCATTCTGGCCACTGCTGGGGCTGCGGATTGTCGCCAGCTTCTGCGGGGTGTTCGGCTTCTCAATTATGTTCAACAGTCCCGTACCCATGGCCACCATGGCTGGGCTGATCGGGGCGCTGGCCAACACCCTGCGCCTGACGCTTTCTAGTAGCGCTGGCCTGCCGCCAGCAGCAGCGGCATTTCTCGGCGCGCTGCTCGCCGGTCTGCTGGCTTCGCTGGCCAACCGGCGCGACGGCTACCCACGAATTTCGCTCACCGTCCCTGCCATTGTCATCATGGTGCCAGGGCTTTACATGTACCGTGCCATGTTCAACCTCGGCTTGAGCAATGTTGACGTCGGCGGTAGCTGGCTGATTCAAGCGGCCATGATGGTAGTCGCTTTACCGCTGGGGCTCGCCATGGCGCGGATCATCACTGACCCCACCTGGCGGCATGCGGATTAACCCATTTAACGAATAACAATAGTGGCTTCAGGCCACTTTAGGAGTCGCTCAGAAATGGGCGGCCTTTTTGGTTAACCACACTTATGCCAAAGTTGACACCTAAACCTCGTCCATGAGATGATGCGATCCTGATGACGGCGAATTCTCGAAATAGCGCAAGGCACACAAAAACGACGATTATCATTCAGGACAAACAGTCTAATTCATCTGGACGTTGCACATCAGGCGCGATTTTGTTGAGGTGATCGTGGTGAAACTCGCCGACCAAAGTTATACATTGTATCTCGATGAAAGCAAAATGCGAATTGGTAACAAAGGGGAAGATGCATATTGCGTTGCCGGTATCATCATCCAAAGTGTTCAAATTCAGCAAATTCGCAAAAGGTTAAAGCAACTTAAGCAAGAAATCTGGCACACCTCCGATGGTTTCGTTCCGGCACCGGCCTTTCGCTCTATTCATCAGGCAGAAGTACGAAATCCATCACCGAAAAATATTGACCACCATCCCTATATGCAGGTCTTTCGTTCACGTTCGAATCAGAATAAAGCAATCAATGGCATCGGCAGAATCATTGCGGACTTTGAATTACCAGTTCTTGGTGCCATTGTTAATGAAAAGAGCCTTCAGCACGACTATGGTGCTCATCAAGATTCCTATACTGCCTACTACACCTCTTTGAGGGTCATCATTGAAGATTTCTCGCACTTCTTGGTCAATCACCAAAGCCATGGCAAAATTATGTTTGAAAGTAGGGCCAACGCAAAAGGAAATTTAAGCCCCCAGTTTACAATTCAAGTGCAACACCCTGACGACTAGACCAAAAAGGCCATGAAGACCTATTCTTGTTAGTACTAGCTAAACAAGAAAGCAGGAATCTTCATGACCCACTCTCAGACTAACACCCACAAGCATTACCAACAACTCAGTT
>NZ_BOLV01000004.1 GCF_016861845.1 Lacticaseibacillus suilingensis | reverse complement strand
CATATAATGAGTTATTTGAATAGCTCGATTTGTTGTTTGCGAATTGACTTCGCTCATGTTTAATTCTCTTCGATTTACATCGAAAAGCCCTATCACATTTACGAAACTTTGTTCAGTTTTCAAAGGACTACCTTGTCCAAAAGACAACTTTAACAGTCTAGCAATTGAACATGTCGTTGTCAACACTATTTTTGAAAGCAGCCCGCGTAACCGGACTGCCTCGGCGTTTCACAACGTTGACAATAATACCAACTCCCCCAAGGACCGTCAACACTTTTTTGGCAAAACCACAAAACAAACACCGACATTTAGAAATTTCACAAACTTTAGCAGCGCTTACAGTTGCACATAAAAAAACAGCCTCCAACTTGAGGCTGTTCTAGAACTCATGACTTTATTCACCGGTAATAACGGTTTGCCCGGCCATGTATGGGACCAAGACATCAGGAATAGTCACTGAGCCATCGGCATTTTGATAGTTTTCCAAAATTGCAGCGACGGTCCGGCCAACGGCGAGGCCGGAGCCATTCAGCGTGTGCACATACTGCGGTTTGCCGTTCTCGTCGCGGTAACGGATTTGTGCGCGGCGTGCTTGGAAGTCCGTGCAGTTCGAGCAGCTGGAAATTTCACGGTACCGATCCTGAGCTGGCAGCCAGACTTCGAGGTCATTGGTCTTGGCTGAGGTGAAACTGGCATCATTCGAAGCCAACGTAATAACATGGTAAGGTAAGCCCAGTTTCTCCAGCAAATCGCCAGCATCGTGAATCAGCTTTTTCAATTCATTCCAGGAATCCTCAGGCTTGCAGAACTTCACCATTTCGACCTTGTTGAACTGGTGCATCCGAATCAAACCGCGGGTATCCCGGCCGGCGCTCCCGGCTTCTGAGCGAAAGGCTGGCGTCAACGCGGTAACAGAAATCGGCAATTTCTCCGCGTCGATGATTTCGCTGCGATAGTAGTTGACCAAGGGCACTTCCGCCGTCGGAATCAGTGTCAGCGGATCTTCTTCATTCATGATGGTGTAAACATCTTGACCAAACTTGGGAAATTGGCCGGTGCCGAACATCGAGTCATTGTTTACCAGGTATGGCGGAATAATTTCTTCATAGCCTTCCTTGTAGTGTTCATCTAGGAAGAAGTTGTAAACCGCGCGTTCCAGGCGAGCGCCAGCGCCTTTGTAGTAAACAAAGCGACTGCCGGCGACTTTAGCGGCACGTTCAAAGTCCAAAATGCCGAGGGCTTCGCCGATTTCAAAGTGGGCTTTCGGCGTGAAGTCAAACTGCCGGATGGTGCCGACTTTGTATTCCTCTCGCGAATCGTCTTCGTTCAGAGACATTGGCACATCATCAGCTGGGAAGTTAGGCAGGCGCACCAGCGTGTAGTTCATCTTCTCTTGGACCGCGGCCAGTTCCTTGTCCAAGGCCCCGATTTGCTTACCCACTTCACGCATGGCCTGAATCTCAGTATCAGCGTTTTCTTTGTTGCGCTTTTTCTGTGAGATCTCATCGGAAACCTTGTTGCGCTGAGCCTTAAGTTCCTCAGTCTTCGCAATCAAAGTCCGCCGCTGGACATCTTCGGCCAACAAGTCATCGATTTCTTCCCCTTTAACATTGCGGGCGGCGAGCTTGGTCTTGGCCCATTCCGGGTTGTCCCGGATCACTTTAATATCTAACATAATATCCTCCTATGACGTGATTGCACACAAAAAGCCCTTCATCTCATTGGGACGAAAGGCTTTTCCGCGGTGCCACCCAAGTTTGACCCGAAGGCCACCCTTAATTCGCTGATAACGGCCAGCAGCCGTGCGGTTCGACGCCGCCCACTGTCGCGCTGGAATAAGAAAGCTCGTAGCTCGCACCGCCCGCTACGTCTCTGTTGCTTTCTGGATAAGCGCCTAATCACGTGTTGTTTTGTTAAGGCAAGAATACTGCATTTTACGTTTGGCTGCAACTAGTAGTCAAAGTCTGTGCTATTGATGGCGATGGCGCTCTTCTCATCCCAGAGCTGGCGCAGTTCACTATAAAGCTCGCCGTACCAATCATTGGAGACACTGGCCGCCCACTTATAAGTCAACTGGCCGGCCCGGAACTGGTGCGAATCCGGCAGTTCGGCACTTTCAATGATCAAGTCTGCCGCTTTCAAATCATCGGCCGGCGACAAGACTTCAACGAACGGCTGCGCCATCAAAAAGCCCACCAGATCAATATAACCCAGGACCGTTTGCTCGATCACTGGCGCCACTTTGACTTTCACCAGCGGCGCAAACTGCATCGCCACCTGCTGCACATTCGTATAGTAAGAATGTACGAGTTGATCCATCACCGGCTCCAAAATCTCCAGGTGCCGCGTGTACACCACATGTTCCAAGGTCTGCCGCACCTTACGCTCCAGCACTGGGCTGTCTGGCATTTGGGCAATGCGCTGATTCATGGCGTAGGCAATGGTTTGCGACAAGTCGCCGCGGAACTGCAAGGTGCTGACAGTATTCGCCAGCAAATTCGCGCGCAACATGTTGAAAGCCGCTTTGGGCAACTGACCTTCCACCAAGAAGCTGACTGGCAGCTTTTCAAGAAAATCGGTCACCAAGGTATAGATGCTGGGATTATAGCGTTTGAACCGATCGAAAGTTTTGGCCTGCAGCCGGGTACTGGTTGAGGTGTAAAACGGCAAGAAGTGGAACGTAAAGTAGAACGCCGTGCTTTCACCCATTTGCTCATCCGTACTGAGCACCGGGAAGTGGAACCGGTCGCTATTCAGGGCGCTCAATTCGTCGAACATATTGGCCACGGGATACTTTAATACGGTGTCCGCAGGCACATATGGCACGCGCTGGCCTTCATTCGCGCGTCGCTGCGAAATGGCAATGTAGTACATCAAAATTTCACGGGTGACGTAATTCGGCTGGCCAATATCGAACAATTTCACGGACCCATCAATCACTTCACCCAGAATATCCCGCGGCAAATCGTCAAACGGCCAAGCGGAACCGTCAGTGGCCATCCAGTAGATCATGGTCAAAAACAGCCGGATGCACTTTTCATCACCTTGCAGCGTCAGCGTCTCATAAGAAAAACGGACGCCAAACTCCCGGGCAAATTCACGCAGCGGCTTTAGGTGCCGCAGCATGGTGGCTTTGGACGTCTGCTCAGCGGCCAAAAACGTGTCAAAGTCAGGATAATCATGGTATAAAAGCGTCTTTAAAAAATGGTAGGGATGACCCTCCCGCACCAAAGCCCAGCGTAAAGTGCTGGAAGACACATTAAAAAGCTTGCGAACAGCATTGGTTTTAACGTCCAAAACCGTTGCCAAAGTAGCGACCAAACTATTATAAGTATTATAAACCGCGCCATAGTTCCGTTTGGTCAAAGCCGCAATCTGCTTCAAATTGACCTCTGTCACCAATGGCTCCCCAGTGCGCTCAATTGCGAGCCGTTCCGCAACAGGCGTTTGCGATGCCCGCGCATTCACGATTCGCCGGAATAAACTCAGCTCCTCGATTCGCGACTGCGACAGGAAGAAATCTTCTCGTCCACGCATAACTATTCTCCTTTTCCCCCAAAAACTAAAAACCTATTAAGCCTACTAATTATAACAACAAACTCTTATTTATGAAAAAAGTTTTCAATATTTCTGTACCAACCGCTAAAAAATCGAGCAAGAGCGGGCTTTTTGGTGCGTTCACGCGCTATTTTTGGTATACTCGCTGGAGATATAACGCCGAGAAAGGGGTGGTCAGCATGAGCTATGAAGCAATCTTCTTCGAAAAAAGTGATCTGCAAAAGTTCGAGATGTTTCGGACGTTGACGGTGCATCATAGCGATGGCTTGTCCATCAGCGATCTGGCTACCAAGTTGCACTTGTCGTACCAGCAAAGCTACAACATTTTTCAAGAACTGCTGCGCGATCTCGTCGACTTGACCGATGACACCCGCGCCGTGTGCAAAAAGGCCTTAAATGGTACCACCCCGCTGAAGATCAGCCTCGATGACTACCGGACTTACCTTTTGCAAGACGCCATTGCCTTTCAGTTCATTGACTATCTGGTGCAAGGCAACCGGCCATCGCTGGATCGCTTCTGCGCCGAGCGCTACATCAGCCGCTCGACGCTGATGCGCAAAACCATTCCGGTCCGCAACTTCCTAGCTGACTTCCACCTGAAACTCTCACTGACCAAAACGGCTTTTGTCGGCGATGAGAAACAAGTGCGGCTTTTCCTGCAACAGTTCTACTGGTTGAGTTACCACGGCACCGAATGGCCGTTTCAAGCGATTTCCTATCGCCAGTTGCGCGCCCAGTACCGCGAGCTGCCGTCTGCGGATCCTGATCCGATTGTGGCCGCCCAAGAGCGCGTGTTCTGGGCCATTTGTCGCACGCGCCTACTCCATGGCCACTACATCAAGCTGGATACCACTTTTGCCCGCACCTTCCGCCATTACCCGTTCCCGACCATCAATTTTTATCAAGAAAAGGCCTTCCCAGGGCTAACAAAACATATTTTGACGGAAGAAAATGCCTTTTTCTACTTCTTTCAACAGAAGACGATTCGCTTCACCCCGCCGAGTGCCGACATGAAACCGGCCGTCGCCTTCATCAAACACGCGGACACTCCCATTTGGCCACTGGTCAGGGACTTGATGACGATGCTGCAGCAGAACTTGCGCGACCCAGCGGATCCCGTCTTACAAAACGACGAGACGTTGCAAATGAACCTGCTCCGGATGACCGCCGCGTTTGCACTGATGGGCGGCAACTACGTCAAGCAACCGGACCTCTTCCCGCCTGACGCCATTACTTACCAGCAGACCCAGTTGCAAACTGAGCTCGCCAAGTTTATCGCTGACCTCCCGGATGAGCCGGCTTACCAGCCTTATCATGAATCAGCCGAGGCTTTCATGCGGGTACTGTTCTACTTGCTGGTACCATACCTGCGCCGGTTCAAGTGGGACAATACCATCAAGGTCAAACTGGTGATGGAAACCACGGATATTGTGTACCGCAACATCATCAACTTCCTGCAAAACCTCAATGTCGTCGAGCTTCTGCCTGATAATGCGCCGCTGAGCAAAGCGGATTTGCTGGTCACCTCTTTGGACGATTTCATCGATCGCGATCAGTTAACGTCTGATGCCGGCAAAATGGCCATTTTCAACTGGTACTTAGATGCGACAACCAGCGATTACCGCGCCTTGTTCGAACAAATCGCGGCGTTGTATCGCGCCAAGCTAACGCGTCAGGCCACGCCTGCATGACCTGTTGCAAACCAAAACGACCCCGCCAACCGCATTGCGGTGACGAGGTCGTTTTGATTCAGCCATTGAGCACACTGTCGCCAACCACAGGCGGCGGGCAGTTCGTGCGCGTGGAAGCCTGCGCATAAAGCGCGCGCAGTTTCATTTTATCATTGCCAATCTCGTACATCACGATGGTCATCAGTTCAAACCGGGTGAATAAGCGCAGATGCCGCGGCTGAGTGTCCAGCCAATTGGAAAAAGCCATTTCAAAATCGGTCAAGGTCCAATTTAAGCGGCTGAGCAACGTCTTCAAGGTCGTTTTCTCAAACTCGGTGATTTTGGCCCAAGTCGTATCATAATCCAGCACCGTGCCATCTGGCTGCGGGTCGAGGTCTTGATCGATCAAGGCCATCAAAGTGTGCGCGGCCGCATCATTGTGATGCGTATCATACTCAAGCCGCAACTGATGGCGCAAGAGAATAGCCATGTAGGCAGGATCGTCGCCATATTGCACCTTGGCATCTTGCAGCAAGCGTTCGAGTACGCCATAGTCCACTTTTGGGTGTGACCACCAGTGGTCACGGACATGGGCAAAATCGATTACGTCTGCAAGGTAGTACTCATGCACCCAGAGCCAGTTGTCGATATCCGCCAAGGCGGCTTGGCCCTTGGGCGTCAGCTCAAACGCCTGCCCCGCCTTGGCCGGCACCGGCTCAATCAAACTGCGATTAAGCAGCTGTGGAATCAGTCGCAGCGGCTCCAACCGATAACGATCATGCCACACCGGATCGTTAACCGTCTCCGGTGAGCCAGACATGGTCAGCATATACATGAATACCTTAACGCCTGGTGATAACATGGACTTTCCCCCATTTCCCCACATAGGAGTATGTTAGGCGGATTTGAAAACGCTGTCAAATTTTTATCGAAAGGCAGCGAAAGTCGGCCGCTTTTAGCCCGACAGGTAGCTGGTTGTGCTGCCGGGCCGGCCAGGCTCCGCAGAAAAGGGCTGGAACGTGGTGGCCAGCGCTTTGAGCCTCGCTTTGCGAGTCTCGAAGTCGCGGCTTGTTCTAAGCCAGCCAAAACCGCTGGCTAAGAACAATTTCACCACTGAGCCCTTTTCTGCTCCACCTGGCCGACCCTACTGTTGCAGTTAACTCAAATACCTCGCGTCACCCATAGCCCCTAGAATCAGTCTTAGTCTCTATCCACGTATCTGGACAGATATTCCTTAGAATCAAAAAAGGAAGCCTTAGCCTCCTTCACATGGTGCTACTTAAGTTTTAATTCGATCTTAGCCAGGCCCTGGTCGGCGTCGAGGACGTCGAAGGTGAAGCCAAACTTAGGAAAAATGTGTTGCAATTTGGCAAAATTCTCCTTATCAAAGGAACTGATATTGCCGTCCAAGATGCCCGCTTCGGACTTGCGGGCCAAATTAACGAAGGCCTTCAAGGCTAGCTGGGCGAGCCCCATGTTCTGGAAATCGTAAAACGCTAAGCGGCTTTCGGAACCAAGTGTTTCCAGTACGGTGATGTGCATCCGCTGTGACCAACGATTAACGTCAACCAGCAGTTGGGATTGGAAGTCAGCTTTCGAGTGGCCGTATTTGTCCACATTTTCAAACGGCGTGTACACACTGATGGTGAAACGGGTTTGCGAGCTGTTTGCTTTGTAGTCGGTGTAGACGATGTATTGCGTCGCCTTCGTTGTGCCCTCCGGCCGGGCTTGATCCATACTAGATAAAATCGTTAAGGCAGGATCTTTTTCGATCGCGGCCAAGCGCTTGGCATAGATCTCATCATAATCAGTTTGGACACTCATTGTGAAACCTCCATTAAAATTGTCGGTTTCATTATACCATTAAGTGCGCAAGTCCACGAGAAATCTTTTTAGATTTGAAATGAAAACTCTAATTTACACCATGAAAAAGTATTATTAGAGCCAATTTTCACTCAATCAACGTCTTCAAGCGCCAAAATGTGATTGACTAATTCGAAATAAGCTTCCGACTGCGGGCCATCGCTGTGCAGGCCAGCTGGCAGCGGCACCGTGAAGCGATATTCGAACCCCAGCCGCGCCAGCAAGGCAATCGAGCGTTGATTATCGGGAAAAGTGGCGGCCCACAGCGCGGTCATCCGCTGGGTGAAGAGCTCGCGTATCACCAGCCGCAGAGCTTCTCGCATCAAACCTTGTCCCCAATAGGACTGGGCCAAGGCGTAGCCGATTTCCCGCGTGCGGGCTTCTGGCGCGGCG
The DNA here is from genome assembly GCF_016861845.1 of Lacticaseibacillus suilingensis. Classification (GTDB taxonomy): domain Bacteria; phylum Bacillota; class Bacilli; order Lactobacillales; family Lactobacillaceae; genus Lacticaseibacillus; species Lacticaseibacillus suilingensis. Next base: position 165,833 of record NZ_BOLV01000004.1, on the reverse strand, counting down.
GCATCGGCCGTGCGGGGATAAATGCCCACTTCACCGACCACTTCGCCGTTCACCACCAAGGCAAACTCGGTGGTTTGATTTTTCAACACATGCGCCTTGGCTTCTTCCAGATTGGCAATTGGCCGCATCCCCGCTGGCCCCGCCACTAGCGGGTCTTGGGCCAAGGCCAAATACGCCGGGGCGTCGGCTGCCGTGAACGGTCGAATCAAAACGCGGTCACCTTTTAAGTGCATTATTGTGTTCCTTTCCGCGGTGAACCCCCGACCGCCATGCAATCCCTGCAAGCAAACCTTGACTTTTTTTCTGGTTCCGGTATGCTATTAAGGTTCAATCATTATGAAAGAGGTGCTGTAAGATGCGTGATCACATTCTTCTTGCTTGCGCCGAAACCGGCGAACGGATCTACTTGACTTCCAAGAACAAGCGCAACACGCCTGACCGACTCACTTTGAAGAAGTATTCTCCAAAACTGCGTCGTCGGGTTGACTTCGTTGAAGTCCGCAAGTAATTCGTCGTCGCTTACGGCCGTAGCGACAACCGCCGTCCTGATTTCGGGACGGTTATTTTTTTGCCCTTTTTTAGGCAAAAGTTGGCCAATTTGCTGGCACCGGGAGCTGCTGATCATACTGCTCACCGGTGAACGGATCGGTGAACTGCAACCGGCTGGCTTGGAGCAGCTGATGCGGATAATGCTCATCCGGCTGGCCATACAGGGGGTCGCCCACGACAGAATGGCCAATGGCGGCAAAGTGCGCCCGAATTTGGTGGGTGCGGCCAGTCTCCAGCTGAATGGTGACCAAGCTCAACCCATTTTGGCTGGCCGTCACTTGATAATCGGTGATGGCCGGCTGGCCGTCAGGTTTCACTTCCCGATGAATACCATCTTCGGCCTTGCCCAACGGCAACGTAATCTGACCACTGGCTGGCGCTGGTGTCCCCGCAACCACTGCCCGGTACTGTTTTTGCAAGCCAGCATCTTGCTGCTGATCAAGCTTACCCTGCGCAAAAATATGCTTCGCAATCAGCACCAGCCCAGTCGTGTCGCGATCAAGGCGGGTCATAATGGCCGGCTGCGGGCCGTCAATGCCAGCCGCCGCCAAATAGCCCGCCGCGCGGTTTAACAGCGAATCTTCGCGGTTGCTGGGGCCAGGAACACTGGCCAGACCGGCCGGCTTTTCGACAATCAGCCAGTTGGGCAACTCCAGCACCACCTGCAGCGGGCCGTCACTCGGGGTCACCAAATCACTCGGTGGCAGTTCAAAGCGTATTTTATCGCCGTGAATCACCTCTTGGTTGGTGGTGACCACGCCGTTGCGCCAGACCAGTTGCTCGTTAAAGAGCCGCGTCAGTAGGCGATGTGACACCCCGGCCCGGGCCAGGACACGCTTGACCGTAGTCGCGCGTTCAGCTGAATATTGGAAAGAAAAGTTCATGTTTGCCTCCTGATTGGGTGGTGCTGGTTTAATCAAAGCGAAACACCGATCAAAATAGCGGTGTTCGCAGCCTGATCTAGTTGCGCTCACAACGCCAACGGCCCCAATCCCAGCTACGCTTGCGCCATCGCCGCGTTTCACGGCAATGACCCAAGCTCGGCTGGCCAGTGGCCTAAGTGCGGCGTTGTTCGCAGCCTGATTTAGTTGCGCTCCGTGAGGCCAACGCCTGCGCGATTAGCTACGCTGGAAGCCTCGAAGCTAGGCCAATCGTCAGGCTAAAGCCGGCCTCACTCCGCAGCCTGATTTAAATTATACCCGAATTCACGTGGTTGCGGTATGCTGGTGAAAACCGGAGGCAGTCTAATATGGTAGAAAACCCGAATCAGCTTCAGCATTTACATACCGCAAATGGCACGGTGTTGTTTGATTATCATGGCTGGCATGCACGCCTGCTGGCCGTAAATGATCACTTGCTGCGGCTGACCGTGACGGCGGGCACTTGGCCCCAGCACCCGAGTATCCCCCAGGCACCAGAAGTCGCCAAACATGCCGACGAAACCGTCGCCACTGGTGGCAGTGGCCAGCGGTATCAAACGCCGATTGTCAACGCCACCGGCCAGCTACCACTAGATTTGCATGACCGCCAGTTCACCCTTGGTGCTTACACCGTGAGCCTGCAGGCTGGTCAGATGGTCATTAAGCAAGGCGCGCAGCCACTCTTGACGCAAACCCTGCCGCAACTTACCGCTCAGGCCTGGACCACTCGGATCAAAACTGACCTAAACGCCCACTACTTTGGTGGCGGCGTTCAAAACGGGCAAGTTGAGCAAACCGGCCGCCTGGTCGCCATTAAAAACGAAAATCGCTGGACCCGAGGCAGTGTTTCCAGTCCGGTGCCTTTCTGTTGGACGACCAGTGGCTACGGCTTTTTGGCCAACACCTTTACGCCTGGTGAATATGATTTCGGCGACCCGCTGCACGGCGCATACCTCACGCACGAAGACCGTGTGTATGATGCCTATCTGATTTTGGGCCAAACCCCGGCCAGTCTCATCGGCGGTTACTATGAACTCACCGGCCAGCCGGTGCGCCTGCCGGCCTTCGCCTTTTACCCCGCCCACTTCAATGCCTACAATCGCAATTATTGGGTGGCGGTGACGGCTGATTCGGCTGGAGCACGGCAATTTGCGGATGGCCAGTGGTACAAAGCCTATTCGCCGCTGAATAAAGCAACGTTCAACCTTGGCTATCGGCCAGGCACCATCACTGTCAACGATCAGCCCCTAGTGCCCAATGTCTATGGCGACGGTCACGTCAGCTTCACCGATGCCGATGAAAATGGCATGCCGAAAACCGCGATTCACGAATCACTCAATGGCGAACACGATCCCCAGTTTTCCGGTCGTGCAGTAATTGACCGCTATGCCGAAGCAGGCTTTCCCTTGGGCTGGATGATTCCCAATGATGGCTATGGCTCAGGCTACGGGCAAACCGATTCTTTTGCCGGGGACTTAGCGAACTTGAAGCATTTCATCCAATACGCTAACGCCCAAGGCATTCAGGTCGGGTTATGGACGCAGGCCCAGCTGAGCCCGCAAACCGCCACCCCACAGAAAAACGAGCGCGACTTGCAGCAAGAAATTGAGGCCGGTAGTCGCGCGGTCAAAACCGATGTCGCTTGGATCGGCGAAGGTTATACCTTCGGCGTCAATGCCACCGCAAAAATTCAGGCCGCCTTCGCCGCCCGCCAGCTGCGGCCGCTGACCGTGACCTTGGATGGCTGGGCCGGGACGCAACGCGCGGCAATGGTCTGGACCGGCGATCAAACCGGTGGCACTTGGCGCAATCTGGAAACCCATATCGGCAGCTATCTCGCGGCCGGGTTATCCGGCCAGCCCCACATTGCCAGCGATGTGGATGGTATTTATGGCGGCGGCGACCCCATCATTCAAACCCGTGATCTGCAGTGGAAAGCCTTCACCCCAAGTTTTTTTGCCATGGACGGTTGGGGCACGCAACCGAAGCTGATGGGCATGGAAGCGCCGACTGCGGCCATCAATCGCGCTTTTTTGCAGTATCACACCATGCTGGTGCCTTATCTGTACAGCCTGGCGACCCAAATTGCGCCCATTATGCGCCCAACCTTCTGGGCTGACGCTGCCGCCTTGGGAGCAGGCGAATTGGCGGATCAATTCATGGTCGGTGCTAGTTTACTGGTGGCGCCAATCGTGCGACCTTACCGCCTGCAACCAGACGGCCAAGCCACCCGCGGCAGTGTTTACTTGCCGCACGGCGATTGGTTCGACTTTTGGACCGGCGCCAAAACTGCCGGCGATCAGACCTTAAGCGATGTCACTGCGCCGCTGGATCAACTGCCGATTTACGTCAAAGCTGGGAGCATCATCCCCTTAGCCTTGCCGCATCAAAATCCCGCGGCCCGGTCGGCTGAGCGCTTGGTTGATTACTGGCCTGGCCCTGCCAGTGCCTTTACGCTGGTGGAAGATGATGGGACCACACTCGCTTATCAAACAGGTGACCAAGCCACCACCTTAATCTCAGCTGAACGTAACGGCAATACTGCCAGTCTCACCATCAACGCCACTAAAGGCAAATTTGCTGGCCAAATGGCAACCGTACCTGTCCAGCTCTTTGTGGCGGGTCCAACGCCTAGTCAAGTCACAGTGAAAAGCGGCGAGGTGCCAATCGCCGTACAAATGCAACAGGGTCAGCGCTCGGTCGACCCCCTCAACCGCACTGAAACCGGCGTCACCATCAGTGTGCCGGCGCATTCGATTCGCGAACCACTGACCTTTACCCTGACCTGGTAAGCTTGCACCGCCGCCTTAAGTTGACTAAGGTTAAAGTAGTGAAACAAAGGAGGAAGCTATGAAAACTGATTTAGATGTGGCATATGGCCCAGGGGCCTTACAAAAAGCCGATTTTTATTACCCTGACACGCCAAATGGCGCCGCGATTGTCTTTGTCCACGGCGGCGGCTGGATTCGTGGGGATAAAAGTGCAGACAGCGACATCGGTGAAACTTTTGCCAACGCTGGCTACTTAGTGGCGCTGCCGAATTACCGATTAGCCCCTGCTGACCGGTTCCCAGCGGCGCAGGATGATTTGGCCAGCTTCATGACTTGGTTTGAGCAGTCTGACTATACTTTTGACCGCCAGCGTGTCGGCCTCCTGGGAGCCAGCGTCGGTGGCACCATGGCCATCACGCAAAGTCTGCAGTCCGGCCAGCCGGTGGTGTCCTGGTCTGCAATCGTTGACTTTGCCAACTGGGTTCAGCAGCATCCCACCGTCAAAGCGGCGCTGGATGCGCGCGAAGAACTTGGTCTCACCGAAATTCACGCCATTCACAATGCCTTTTACAAGTACTTCATTCAAACCTACTTAGGTGACCTGACGCCGGAGAAACTGACCGCCGTCAATCCCATGAATCATCTCACAACCACGCTGGGTCCCACTTTAATGTACAATGCGACCGATGAGCTGTCGCCGCTACCAGGAGTATTCCGCTTTCTGGAACAAGCCGCCGCTTTTAAGCGCGACATCGCGGTGCATGTGGTGCCTGGCTCTGGCCATGCCCGCGATTACACCGCCTTTGCCCTGCCTGGGACGTTGGCTTTCTTCAACTATCATCTGCAAGTAACCGACTAACTGAGAGGTGAGCCCATTTGCACACCATTGCCCTGTTCGGCGGTCAAGACCCGCAAGGCCTGACTGCCAAACTGACCCACGCCCTGCTGGAAGCCTGCGAAGGCACCCATGAATTCATCGACCTCAATCAGCTCACGCTCCGGCCTGATCGCCGCGGTGAAGCTAATCCGGCCCTAGACGCTTTAGAACAAAAACTCGCTGCTGCCGACGTCTGGGTGCTGGCCAGCCCTACCTACTTTGGCACGGTGGCCGGGACGCTTAAGCAGGCCTTGGACTGCTTAAGGCCGCGCCTAACGCGGATGACGCATCAAGGTGACACTCTCCCTGGCAAATACAAAGGCAAGGTTTACCTCACCATCACCTCGTGTTTTGCCAGCGGCTTAGAGAACACCTTTACCCACCAAACCGACGCCTGCTTGACCATGCTGGACAAAGCCATGGCCGCGGCCGGCCTACGCAAAGCCGGCGAGCTCATTTTGCCAGGGACCTGGAATGCTCATGCCATACCCGAGACCAAAATTGCCCAGGCTCAGGCCCTCGCCGCCAAACTTCCCGCCAAAGTCAGAAGGGACAACGAAACCATGAAACGTTATTTGCTCTTATTCGGCATGATTGCCATCATGGCCCTGGCGACCATGGGCATTCAGCTCCTGATTCCAGCCACCACCATGAACTTCTGGACCCGCTACGCCAGCTTCGTCCTCATCTTCTTCGTCCTCCTCGCCGGAATTCTGCATTACGCCACGTTTGTAAGACATAAACATCGGTAGGCTGCGGAGAGTGGCTGGTTTTAGCCCGACAGCTAGCCTAGCCTGCGACATTGCCGTCGCACTTTGACGGCGACGGCGCAGGCGTAGCTAGATGCTCGGGCGTTAGCCACTCGGAGCGCGACTGGGTAGGCTGCGGAGCGCACCGGTTTTAGCCGGATGCATCACTACAATCACAAGAATCAAAAATGCGAAGGCCAACGCCTTCGCATTTTTGATTCACATTCTCATTAACGGGTCAAAACCAGTGGTTCACTAGCCCCAGTGACCCAGTTTAACTGGCCATTTTCGAGGACAAAGTACAAATCATCAGCATCCCCGGTCGTTGGGCTGAAGACATAACCAGCGCCGCTCTTCACCGCGGTGTAGGTCACGGTCTTGCCGGCTTGGCCAGCGGAAGCCACGGTCATGGTGGTGGCGGTCAAGGTGACTGTCACATTGGCATTGTGCCAAGTGCCGTAGTACGCGGCCAATCCAGAAACTGGCTGGCTCTGGGTGCTGGCCGCTTTAGCCGGCGTCTGCACGGTTTGACTAGCGGTGGTTGAACGACTCGCTTGGGTCGCACTCGTTGGTTTCGTACTCGAAGTGGCTGCCGCGGTACTTGACTGGGTCGCCTTGCTGCTGGTCGAGCTGGCAATTGCGGTCGTGCTGCTGGTTTCAGCCTTGGCCGTCGTTTTCTTCGCAGACTTCGTGGTCGTCGACTTAGCCGCGGTTTGAACCGTCGCAGTGCTGGCCTGATCAACATTCGTATACGCCAGCCCCAATGCACCAACGCTCAGGCCTAAACTCAAGACACTCACTAACAGCCATTTCTTCATCTCAACCACTCCCTTGCTTTGTTAAATTCAGTATAGCAGGCTTGAAATCTTTTTGTAATAAAATCGTCACATAAAATAGTTAAGAATTCGTTATGCCCCGGTCTAGACAACTTTGCTATGTTACAAAATGACAACTTTCAAGCGCAGCCTTTCCATTATCGAACGTGTGTTTGTATAATGATGAAGAGGTGATCAGGATGACTTATGCAGATGAAATTGGCCAGGAAGCCTTCCAGAAGCTGGTGGCGGACTTTTTTGCCCATCATTACCACGACCGCGGCATGGTGAAGTGGCAAGGCTACTATTTATCCGATCACACGGCGGCGCTTAATCAGCAGGCCGCCGCCAAAACGCAGTTGCAAAACCAGCCGCTGCTTTCGCAGCAAAGCACCGAGCTGATTCGCCAGCAGTTGGCGACGGCTTACCGCACTGGGCAAAGCGTCAACGTCCAGCTGCAAACCAGCACGATTGATGGCCAATTGGCGGCGCCACTGGGCGGCAAGGTGCAAGGCTACACCGAAGATGATGAGGTCGTGATTGGTGAGGCCACCGTCCCCATTGCGGCAATTCGCCATGTGACTTTGGTACCATTTTCTCCTTCATACAGTTAATGCTATACTGGGCGTACTTTACATCAGAGAGGAAGGATACCATGCCCCTGATTGCTCTTTTACTCGACGTGATTGCTGCCGGGGTCTTCTGGTTGCAGCAAAGCCAAGGTCTTTATTTGCTCGGCACCATCATTCAAGGTGGCTTGACGCTGGTCTTGCTCATCATGCTCTTTACTTATCAAGGCAAGCGCTTTGGGTGGTTCAACTTCAGCACTTGGAGTCATGTGTTTACGGTGCGGTTCGCAGTGATTGTCTTTTCGTTTCTCATCAATGCGATTATGCTGTTCGTTTATATTTTGAATGTCACCGGCGCTAATAACGTCATTTTCCACTGAGGCTGATTTTAACCCGGCGGATAAGCCAAATGGCCTGTAAAACCCAAGCTCGGGTTTTGCAGGCCATTTGCTTTGTCTGGCAAGGACGGCGCATTTTTGACCGTTCGATTTTGGCGGCGGCGTGCGGCCATCATGATAACTGATGTTCTTTTGCCAGCAAAAAAGCCGGGTTGCCCCGGCTTCATGGTTAATCGATTTGGACTTGAATCATACTCAAATGCGGCAGTGGCATTGGGATAATCACCCGGTCGCCGACTTGCTGCAAGGCCACCCGCTTGTTGATGACCTGATCGCCATGGCGGGCAATCACCGTCGCATGCGTGGCCATAATTGGCTCGGCCGGATGCCAGGAAATCTGCTGGTAATCATCCAGCGTAAAGTTGGCCAGCCACAAGGTCAAGCCAGCTTGGGTGGACACAATCAGTTTGGTGTTTGGCATATCAATCAGGTAGTCAATGTCAAAAATCGAACTGAGCATCGCCTGATACAGCCCTTGCTTGAAGCCGACATATTGCGACTCCCAGCCATACTTCGGATCTTGATTCATCGGCATCACAATGGTGCGATGATTAATCAAGGCCATCACATTACCGAGCTGCTCATCGTATTCATTGTAAGCATGACTCCAAATTGCCACGTCAGCATCATCAGCATAACTCAGCTGCAAATAATCCCCAGTATGCTGCAGCATGGTGATGCGTGGATCCATGATGCCTTCCACCGTGTGGCCATCGGCGGCTTCAAAGGATTGATAGCCGGTGCGCACCCCATGCCATGAGCTTTCAGTGATGTGCAGCAAATCGCCCAAATCGCGGTCAAGCAGCACTTGCACGGACTCGCCGTCGAGGAGCGTGATGTTGTCATGGAGCAACTGGGTAATGGCATCATCACTTAAGTTGCGCAGCAGTTGGCCGCTGATGGCCAGCATTTCATGTTCAAAATGGCTAGCCTTGACCAGCGGCGTTATCGTCGTCGAAAAGCCAAACGTGCTGAGCAGCGCCGCCCAGTTGGTTTCGTGTGGCAGCAATTCTTCAGGGTCGGCGCCTTTAGCGGTGTGCAGCGTAAAGGAAGAATTCTGATCAACCAGCACTTTGATGCCGCGGGTCTGGCTCATTTGCAGACGCTGCTCCGTGATTTGATCCAAGAACGGTTTGCTTTGGGCCAACATCTCGGCGTAATGGTAATCGTTGTCGATGCCGTTGCCAATCATATCAAAGAGATTGAGCAGGATGCCCCGGGCGCCAACCAGCGCCGCGGTTTCGATCTGAAATTGGGTAAACGCCACCGACTTCACAAATGGCGAGTACATGTAGTTTTCCAGTTCCGGGAACAATTCGGCATCATCGCCCAGATAGGCGGCAGTGGTGCGGGTGTAGTCCTCAAACACACGGCTGTATTTCAACGGTGCGATTTCGTTGTAAGCTGGCAAATGCGGGCGCGCCACGCGCGGGTGCCCTTCGCCGCGCAAAGCATCAAACAAGCCTGGCCAATCACGGCCTTCCAAGGCGTGCCAGTTCGGGAAGGAAGTCATCAAGGCCAAATCCGTGTCCGGTGACACGGCATGAACGCGCTGCTCAACTTGATGCACGGTGTCGATCATTTCCTGCCGCGCCACGCTCAGATAAACCTGGCGCGCTGGCGTCGGCTCGCCGGGCTGGAGCATTTCTTTGACAAAATCGGCCCGGCTAATCTTCCGGCCCAGTTTTTCCTGATAAATCGCCATGTGCCGGTCGCAGAAGCAAGCCAGCTTCAGCGGCGTGTGGTTGTAATGGCGGAAATCGTCTTCCAGCCATAACTGCTTAGGCTTGAGCGTTGCGTATTGCGCATAGCGGTCAGCTAAATAATTGCGCCACTTCGGATCGGCTGGGCAGCCCATTGAGGTGGCTTTTTTGCCATTAATATCCACCAAGGTGTCAAAGCCGATGCTCGGGTCAATGGTTTTGCCCCGGTCGCTGTGCATGATGGTGGTCCAAGGATTAAGGCTCGTGGTAATACCTTGGTCCGCGAGGCGCTTGGCCACGGGCCGAATGGCATCAAGCCATTGGTCGGTTTGGGCGGCGGTGAGATGACTGGCGTTCAACTCTTCGGGATTAATAAAGAATGCGACGTTATCGACTTGCGCCTTCTGGCAAAAAGCCAATAACTTATCGTCCTTAATCGGCGTATTGGTGCGAGGATCGAGGGTGTAGCGTAAGGAATAATGAAACATGTCGGCCTCCTAGTTTTACTAAATTTAATCGATTGCTGCTATTTCGGGTTAGCAACCGGTCACATTTCGCCTCCTAGTGTACCATAGCTTGGCAAAAAAACGGTAATAGGTAAAATATTAGTTCACTTTTTTACCACCTTTTAGTAAAATAGGCGTGACGATAACAAAATTCTGATTTTGGGCAAAGGAGGGACCGGTATCGCCACCTTAAAAGATATTGCTGACGCCGCACATGTATCCAGTGCCACAGTTTCCCGCGTACTGAACGCGGACACCTCACTGCAAGTTTCCGCCGCCACGCGCAAACGCATTTTTGCCACGGCAGAGGCGCTGAATTACACCAAGCATCAGCATAAAACGCAAACTGCTGCGGGCACCATTGGCATCATCCAATGGTACTCCGAGCAGGAAGAAAACAACGATCTCTATTACCGGGCGATTCGCTGGGGCGCTGAAACCCAGCTGCAAGCCGCCGACTTTGCCATCGCCCGTTACTTCTCTAACGATACCCTGGCCGATGCCGGCAACTTGGCCGGCCTGATTGCCATTGGTAAATACAGTGAAAGCCAGCTCAACCAATTCAAGGCCCTTAACAAGCCGCTGGTGATTGTCGACCAGGACACGCTGGATCAAAGCATCTCCTGTGTCACCACTAGCTTCGCCGCGCCGGTAGGCAAAATCATTGCCTACTTCCGGCAGCAAGGCCATCACCGCCTCGGCATGATTGCTGGCCGCGAAGAAACCACTGACGGCCAAGCCATTGATGATCAGCGGACGGTGGCCTTTGAAGCCACCCTGCGCGATCAAGGCCTGCTGGAAGATGCGATTATCGCCGATGCGCCTTTCACCATTGAAGGTGGCTATGCCACGATGACGGAGCTCATCAATCAATACGGCGACCAGTTGCCGCATGCCTTCTTCGTGGCCAGCGATGCCATGGCCATCGGCGCCATCAAAGCGCTCCAAGAGCAGCACATCGCCGTGCCAGACCGCGTCAGCATTGTCGGCTTCAATGATCTGGCAGTGGGACGCTTTTTGAACCCGAGCTTGTCCACCGTCAAAGTGGCCACGCAGCAAATGGGCATCAACGCGGCCAAGCTGATTCAAGACCAGCTCTCAGGCTTGCTCACGGTGCCAACTCGCATCACCTTAAGTTCCGAACTGATTTTGCGCGATAGTAGCCGTTAACGGCAAAATAAAATATTGGAGGTTTCATCATGGACACAGCAGCACTTAAGCAAGGCTTCAAGCAGGTATTCGGGCACGACGCCGCCCATGTCTATTTTGCGCCAGGCCGCATTAATCTGATCGGTGAACACACCGACTACAATGGCGGCCATGTTTTCCCTTGTGCCATTAGTCTAGGCACCTACGCCGCGGTTGGCCCGAATGATGAGGCCAAGTTCCGGCTCTATTCCGCCAACTTCGAAAACATTGGCATCATTGACTTGCCGCTGACTGAAATCACCGGCGCCAAAGACGGCAAGTGGAGCGACTACTTCAAAGGCATGGCCCAGCAGCTGCTCAAAGCTGGCGCCACTTTTGACCAGGGCTTGGATCTGTACATCAAAGGCGACCTGCCAAACGGCGCCGGTCTTTCCTCTTCCGCCTCACTGGAGCTGCTGACTGGGACCATTGTGAACACCACCTTCAACTTAGGCCATGACATGCTGACCCTGATTAAAATGGGCCAGAAAACCGAAAACGAATTTATCGGCGTGAACTCCGGCATCATGGACCAATTCGCCATCGGCATGGGCCGGGCCAACCACGCCACCTTGCTGGATGCCAGCACGCTCGAATACGAGTCCCTGCCACTGGCCATGGGCGACAACGTGGTGGTCATCATGAACACCAACAAGCGCCGCGAACTGGCCGACTCCAAGTACAACGAGCGCCGCTCTGAATGCGAAGAAGCCGTGGCCCGCCTGCAAGCTAAGCTGGACATCAAGACCTTGGGCGAACTGGATATCGACACTTTCGACCAGTACACCTACCTGATTGAAGACCCGACCCTCATTCGCCGCGCACGTCACGCCGTCTTTGAAAACCAGCGCACCTTGAAGGCCGCAGCAGCGCTTAAAGCCGGCGACCTGGCAGCGTTTGGCCGGCTGATGAGTGCCTCTGGCGTGTCGCTGGCGTATGATTATGAAGTGACTGGTAAGGAACTGGACACCCTGGTGCAAACCGCCGTTAAGCAGCCTGGCGTCCTTGGCGCCCGCATGACCGGCGCCGGCTTTGGCGGCTGCGCCATCGCTCTGGTGGCCAAAGACCAGGTTCCAGCCTTCACCAAAGCGGTCGGCGATGTTTACGCAGACACCATTGGGTACGCCGCAGATTTCTATATCGCTAATATTGCCGATGGGCCTAAGGCGATTGACTAAAAATCAGGCTGCGGAGGCGGGCGCATTTAGCGGGATGGATAGCCTAGCTCTGGGCATTAAAGCCGTTCTTCGGCTGCAAGGACCGGAGCGTAGCTAGCCACGCCCGCGTTGCCCGCCGGAGCGCAACTACAGGCTGCGGAGAGTGGCTGTTCTTAGCCCGACAGATAGCCTAGCCTGAGGTATTGCTGGCGCACTTTGCCGGCGAGACCTCAGGTGTAGCTAGCTGCTCGGGCGTTAGCCACTCGGAGCGCAACTACAAGCTGCGGAGCCGGAAACATTTACTTTCCATGGTTTCATCACTCAAAAAGGAGATCTTATCATATGACAATTGCAGTTTTAGGCGGGGCCGGCTATATCGGCTCTCATACCGTCGCTCAACTGGTTAAAGCCGGCGAAGATGTGGTGGTTTTGGACAACCTGATCACCGGCCATGAACGCGCCATTGACAAAAAAGCGCGCTTTTACCAGGGCGACATTCGCGATTACCATTTCTTGAGTCAGGTATTTAGCACCGAAAAAATCGACGCGATTATCCACTTTGCTGCCTTCTCCATCGTGCCAGAATCCATGCAGGATCCACTGAAGTATTTTGACAACAATACCGGCGGCATGATCACGCTGCTGGAAGCGATGAAGCAATTCGGCATCGACAAGATTGTCTTCTCCTCCACTGCCGCGACTTACGGCGAACCCAAACAGATTCCGATTAAGGAATCTGACCCGCAAGTCCCAACCAATCCTTACGGTGAATCCAAACTGGCCATGGAAAAAATCATCAAGTGGGCCGATGTCGCTTATGGCATTCACTTCGTCGCCTTGCGCTACTTCAACGTGGCAGGCGCCATGCCTGATGGCAGCATCGGGGAAGATCACCATCCGGAAACCCATCTGATTCCGATTATCTTGCAAGCCGCCGCTGGCACGCGAGACAATTTGCAAATCTTTGGCGATGATTACCCAACCAAAGACGGCACCAACGTCCGCGACTATGTCCATGTCGTTGACCTCGCCGACGCTCACATTTTGGCCTTGAACTACCTGCGGGCGGGCAATGCCAGTGACGCCTTCAACATCGGTTCTGCCACGGGCTTTTCTAACTTGGAAATTCTCAACGCCGCCCGCAAAGTCACCGGCCAGGCCATTCCTGCCAAAATCGGTCCGCGCCGCCCTGGCGACCCAAGCACGTTGATTGCTGCTTCTGACAAAGCGCGCAGCGTCCTGGGCTGGAAGCCGCAATTCGATGATGTCGAAAAAATCATCGGCGATGCTTGGAACTGGCATGAGAATCATCCGGAAGGCTTCGGTGATCGCCAGTGAAAGCCGTTGAACGTCATGTCAACTGGTGCCTGGAGCTGAACCACGATTACACCGCGCTGGATCAAGTCTATTTGACCAATCGGACCTTGGCTTTGGTCGGCGATGAAGCGCAAAGTCTCGCCGGGGCGGAAGCCGGGCTGGACAACCTCGACCTGCTCGTCCAAGCCGCCGTGCAAAACGGCGTGTGCGAAGCCACCACCGCGGCCAAGCAGATTTTGGAGGCGGAGTTGATGGCCCTTGCCACCCCGCTGCCAAGCTCCGTCAACCGCCAATTCTGGGGCGCCTATGCCACCAGTCCCAGCACAGCGACCGATTGGTTTTATCAGCTGTCGCGGGCGAATAATTACATTCAAACTCGGGCCATTGCTAAAAATATCCAGTTCCCGGCTCAGACGCCTTATGGTGAGCTCGAAATCACCATTAACTTGTCCAAACCGGAAAAGGATCCCAAAGACATCGCCGCCGCTGCTAAGGTGAAGGCGTTGGGTTACCCCCTGTGTCAACTGTGCCTAGAAAATGAGGGCTACCGCGGCCGCGCCGACTACCCGGCCCGGGGCAACCACCGCATTGTGCGCTTTCAGCTCAATGGCCAAACCTGGGGCTTCCAGTATTCACCATATGCCTACTTCCCAGAACACGCCATTTTCCTCGACAGCGTGCATGAACCGATGCACATCAATCGCACCACTTTCACGAACCTGCTGGCGATCGTCCACATGCTACCAACCTACTTCGTCGGCTCGAATGCCGATCTGCCGATTGTTGGCGGCTCGATGCTCAGCCACGAACACTATCAAGGCGGCCACCACACTTTCGCCATGGCCAAAGCCCCAGTGGAAAAGGCCATCAATTTGCCTAACTACGATGCCGTTGAAGCTGGCATTGTGCGCTGGCCAATGAGTGTGATTCGCTTAACCTCGGCCAACCGTGAACAGCTGGCCGAAGCAGCGGAACACATTCGCGCCACTTGGGCAGCCTACAGCGATGAAGCCGTGTCAGTGCGCGCCTTCACGGATGGGACGCCGCATCACACCGTAACCCCGATTGCCCGCCGCGTCGGTGATGCTTATCAACTGGACCTGGTCCTGCGCGACAACCAGACTTCGGCCGAATATCCTGACGGTATTTTCCACCCGCACCAAGATGTTCAGCACATCAAGCGCGAAAACATCGGCTTGATTGAAGTCATGGGCCTCGCCGTCCTACCAGCGCGGCTGGCAAATGAGCTCACTGAGGTCAAAAAGTACCTGCTGGGCCAGCCCAACCAGATTGAGCCTTCTCATCTACCTTGGGCCAAGCAGCTGCAGGACCAGTTCACCTGGACGGAAACCAATGCCACGGGGCAGCTAAACGAAGCCGTGGGCCGCGTGTTCGCCCGCGTGCTTGAAGACGCCGGCGTCTTCAAACGCGATGAAGCGGGCCAAGCTGCCTTCGGGCGGTTTATCGCTGCGCTTTAAGCCAAACTTTGATTGAACCGGACCGTGCAGACGGTCCGGTTTTTGCTTGCTTCACGTTTCATTAACAGCGTAAACTTGAAAGCAGTCGGAGGTGGCAAGATGCCAAGTGAAAAGCAGGTCATTGCCTTATGTGGCCGAGTGGGGAAAATATTATTGGAAAATGGAGCCGAAACCGGCCGCGTGGAAAGTACGGTCGAATATATCGGCGCCGCGGCTGGGGTGCCAATTTCATGTCACGCCGAAATGACCGCGATTTTTGTCGACGCCGACACCGATACCGCGACCCATTTGATTAAGGTGCGCACCAAGGACTTCAATCTGCGGCAAGTGGATCGCATCAACTCGTTATCCCGGGCGTTTACCAGCGGCACCATTGATTATGCCACCCTTGAAAGCCGCCTGACCACCATTGAATCCTCACGCCGCGACTATTCCTGGCCGCAAAAAATCCTCGGCGCCGGCTTAGTGTCAGTGGCGCCGATGCTGGTGTTTCAAGCGACCTGGGCCGACCTCGGCCTCGCCTTTTTTGTCGGCATTGGCGGCTACCTTGCTTCGCAGTGGTTAGGTCGGCGCACAACGACCCCTTACATCAGCATTGGCCTTGGCGGCATGGTGATCGGCCTGCTTGCCACCTTACTCCAGCGCCTCGGCGTGGCGACCAGCGCCGATAACATCATTATTTCAGCTTTAATGCCCTTAGTGCCTGGCGTGGCCATTACCAATTCCTTACGTGAGCTGATTGCCCGCCACACCATTTCCGGTTTGGTGCGGGCGATGGATGCCATCATGGTTGCCGGGGCAATTGGCGCCGGCGTGGTGGTCGGCAGCGCCTGCGTTTCGCTGCTGTTAGGAGGTGCGCTATGAGATTGCTGATTGAACTCGTGGTCTCCTTTGCCTCCACCATTGGCTTTGGCATCATCACCAATATCCCCAAGCGCACTTTATTGCCAGCCGGCATCACCGGCAGCTTGGCCTGGGTCGTGTATGTGGTGGTCGCCGGCCAAACGCCGAACATGATTTTACCGAATCTCCTGGCGGCAACGACCATTGGCCTGCTCGCCAACGTTGCCGCGATTTGGGTGAAAGCCCCAGTCAATGTGATGTACATCCCCAGCCTCGTGTCGCTGGTGCCAGGCGCCATTATCTATATGAGTATGAAAAACTTTACCTTAGGCCGCGAAACGGCGGCGCAAGCGGGCTTGGTCAAAACCTTGAGCATCGCCATTGGCCTGGCGGTGGGCTTTGTGATTGCAGAAGCGATTTTTAAACCGATTCGCCGCCCGCTGCGCCACTGGTTTGAAGCGCGGCGCTAACGCATCCTTGGATTCACTCCGAACTTCCAGCAGAGTTACGTGCCAAAAGGCCGGAGCCGAGCAGCTAGCTACGCCATCCACCGAGTCCAAAGGTCGGACTTGGTGGATGGCTAGGCTACCTGTCGGCTCCAAAACCGCCTTTTTGCACAGCCCGTCTTTTTGAAATCAGCAACAATTTTCTTTGAAAACTGGTTCATTTCAACTTTCAAACCGGTGGGCTTTCCTCTAAGATAGTAAGGTATGTACCAGGGAGGAGTATCATTTTGAAAACATCGCGCTTAAGAGCTGGGCTTGAGCTCGCAACCGTGCTGGTGATCGTGGTTTTCGCGGTCATCGCCCTCATGCCGCAAACACCGCACCATGCGCATTACACCTTGAATTCTGGTCAGATTACTTATGATGGCCAGGTCTTCAAACATAAGTTCAGCGGCCAAGGCCAGCTGACGATGAAAAACGGCGACCGCTACAAGGGCAATTTCAAAGACGGTCGCTTCAATGGTCAAGGCACCTTCACCTCGCATGAAGGCTGGCGGTATACCGGCACCTTTAAAGCCGGCGCGGTCACCGGCAGTGGCACCTTAACCACGAAACAAAATAAGACATATCGGGGGTTCTTCAAAAATGGCCAGTACCACGCACAAACACATTAGAATCAAATGGTTCAGTCTTGTCCGCGTCACCGGCCTGGTGTTGGTCTTAACCTATCATTTTTTCCAAAATGAATACCCCGGCGGTTTTATCGGCGTTGATATCTTCTTCACCTTTTCCGGTTTTTTGATCACCAGCCTGATGATTGATGAATTCGCTCGCACTCATACCTTTGGTTTGCTGGCGTTTTATCGGCGGCGGTTCTACCGCATCGTGCCGCCGTTAGTCCTGGCGGTGCTGGTCGTCATTCCCTTCACCTTCCTCGTGGGCACCGACTTTATCACCAACATTGGCCAGCAAATTGCCGCGGCGGTGGGCTTTGTGACGAATTTCTTTGAAATCGCCACTGGTGGTTCCTACGAAAACAACTTTATTCCGCACTTATTCGTGCACACTTGGTCCTTAGCAGTTGAAATGCACTTTTACCTGATCTGGGGCGTGGTGGCTTACCTGCTCAGCCGCGTCTTCCAAAAGCGGCCGGAAACCGCCACAGCGCGACGCACCGATTTTCGCATGGCGATGTTCGGCGTTTCCGGCGTCCTGGCCATCGTTACTTACTTGTTGATGGTGGTGCAAGCGCAAGGCCTGAAAGACTTCTCGCCGGTTTACTTCTCCAGTTTCACCCACAGCTTCCCGTTCTTTGTCGGCGCCATGATTGGCACCTTGACCGGCGTGGCGGTGCTGCCGAATTGGTTCACCCAGAGCTTCAAGCGCATCAACGCTTGGGTCCCTGCCGCAGTGATGGCAGGCGCCGCAGCTCTGCTGATTGCGCTGGGTTTTGGGCTTGATTTCGACCAAATTGCCACTTACAACTATGGCTTGCTGGTCGCCACCCTGCTGGCTGGGGTGATGATTGTGGCGGCGCGAATTTTGCACGAAAAAACCCCGACCATTGCCGAACCTAAAGTGATTACCTTTCTAGCGGATATTTCTTACAGCTTGTACCTGTATCATTGGCCGTTGTATGTGATTTTCTCCCACCGGATGGATAATACGCTCGCCGCTGGCCTGACCGTCCTCGTCGGCGGGGCGTTCTCGGCGTTGTCCTACTACATCATCGAACCCGTGATTGCTGGCCGCCAAGGGAAGTTCCTGCACTTCCGGCTGCCTGGTCGCTATGTGGCCGCCCCAGTCATCGTCGCGGCTTTAGCCCTCACCGTCGTCACCGTGCAACGCGTGCAAGCGGCGCCAGAGCTGTCGCATTTGGAGCAAAGCTTGTGGATCGGTGGGATTCAGCAAGACGTTGCCCAATATAACACCAGTGAAAAAATCATCATGGCGGCCCATGATCCCAAGAAAACAGCCCAAGCTGATCTGATGGCCCAAGCGAAAAAAGACGCCGCCGCGGCCGCCAAAGCGCATCCGGACAGCTATGCCGCGGTCAATCAAAACAGCACCGCCGCGAAGTACGGCATTCCTGCCGGCGTCACCATCATTGGCGACTCAGTGACGCTGGGCACGGCCCATTACCTCGGCCCGCATGTGGCCAACTCCGAGGTCAATGCGGCTGGGGATCGCAAGATGAACGAGGCCTATGATTTGATGATGCAGATGCAGCAAGCCGGCCAGTTGCGCGAGTTCGTTGTCCTCAGCGTTGGCACCAACGCGCTGGATGATTACGCGCAGGTGTTAGACCGGGTCATTGCCGGCATCAAGCCCGGGCATAAGCTGGTCTTCATGACGCCGTACAACGCCCAGGCCAGCCCAAGCTGGAACTCCAGCAAACTGGCAGAACTGGAGCGCCAACTGCCGGCCAAGTATAAGTGGATCACCATTGCCGACTGGGGCAAAATCGCCCCGCAACATCCCCATGTCTTCAAAGGCACCGATGGCGTGCACTTCGGCGGCCATGACGATGGCGATGTCCTGTTCGCCCAAACCATCAATAATGGTCTGATTGAAGCGGCTAAGAAACCAGCCAAGAAATAAGCTTAGAAACAGTAAGGCCCTTCGGATTCACCATGAATCCGAAGGGCCTTCTTTTGTGCTAGTTTTGATTCAGATACGTCACCATGCCATACCCCACGCCGTTTTCGGTGTTAGGTTTGGTAATGAACTTGCCGACTTGCTTGATTTCCGGCGCCGCGTTGCCCATCACAATCGGCACCCCGACCATGTTCAGCATCGGCAGGTCATTGCCCCCATCGCCAAAAGCTGCGGTTTCTTCGCGCTTGAGGTTTTCTTTCGCCATCAGATAGGCAATGCCGCGCGATTTTTTGGCGTCCTGAGAGGTGATTTCTAGCCAAGCCGAGCCGGAATGCTGCGCGGAGACGCCAGGATAATCAGCCTCAGCGAAAAAGGCTAGCATCTTGGCCATGACCGCTTCATCGAAGTTAATCAGCATAATTTTGAGAATGTGGCGCTCACCGGTGGCGAAAACCTCTTGATACGGCTGGATGGTCGGGTGCAGCCGGCTGACGCGAATTTCGCCTTCGATGTTTTCATCCATCCGCTCCGCGTACCAGTCTTCGCCATCATAATAACTTACCGACGTTGATGGAAATTTTGCTAATACCGCCCCAATAATCGCCTGCGCAGTGTCACTGGCCATGGCCGTTTCGGTCAAAATGCGTTTGCCGGTGGCAGTCGGTTCAAAAATCATGCCGCCGTTAAAAGCAATCTGCGGTCCCGTCAACTGCAGCACGTCAATGGCCTCGACCATTTCCCGCGGCGAACGGGCCGACACGAGCGTCAGCGGCAGCCGACTTTGCGCAATCAACGCCGCATTTGCCGGCGTCACCCGCCCTTCGTCATCGAGCAACGTCCCGTCCATATCAGTAAACACCCATTTGATCAATTAGCCCACTCCTTGTCTGGTTGGCGCCTTGCGCCGCTACTGGTTTCCATTGTGAAGGGCTCAGGCCAAGGCGTCAACCGTTCGCGCATAAATAACAAACCGCTTTCATCGCTGTTAGCTAGAAAATGACGCTTTCAAACACCATTAATGCCGCTGCATCGTGCTTTCATCCAGGCATCAAGCTTGACTTAAGAACCGTTTTCATTATACTAAGGCAGGTAAAGTGAGTGCTCACTCAAAGCCGAGGAGGGGCGAGATGAAACCGAAAATTCAAACCTACACCGCCTTTGATGCGGATCTTGTCCAAACCCGGGGTCAAGCCCAGCCGCTACCAGCCGATTACGATTGGGCCCAGCGCCAAAGGCCAGTGCTCTATCGGCTGCTGCGACAGCTCGGCAAGAGTTACTGGCAGGCCAAGCTCCATGCCCGCTTCGTCAACCTCAACCTCCTGCAATCGGTTGACGGTAGCTTCTTTCTGTACGGCAATCACACCCAAGCCTTTGGCGACCCCTTCTTGCCAGCCGTCCTAAGCCCGCGGCCGGTGGCGACTTTAGCCGCCGCGGCGAATTTAACCGTTCCAGTGCTGGGGCCGCTGCTGCCGCATGCCGGCGCCTTGGTGCTGCCAGAAACGGCTAGCCAAACGCGGCGCTTTATGACGCAGCTCAAAAAGGTGGTAGGGGCCGGCACGCCGGTGGCGATTTATCCTGAAGCCCATGTTTGGCCGTATTACACTGGTATTCGGCCGTTTAAACCAGGAAGTTTTCACTACCCCGTCCAATTCAACCGGCCGGTATTCAGCTTCACCACGACTTATCAGCGCCATCACGTCACCATTTACCTCGATGGGCCCTTTGCCCCTGACGAAAGCCTCCCGCTGCGGGCGCGGCGGGAACAGTTGGCCCATCAGGTGCAAGCCGCCATGCAGCGGCGCGCCCAAGCCAGTACCTATCAGCATATTCAATATCGGAGGCAGACCCCATGAATATTCTTTATTGCGGCGATGCCAGCGTGCAAAATGGGGTCCTGCTATCGGCGCTTTCTTTGGCCCAGCACCAGGCCCCGCTACACCTCTACCTCTTCACGGCGGCCTTAACGGTCAAGGGTGAGCGCAAGGCCCCGTTAACGCTGGCGGCTGCGGCCGAACTACAAACTGCCTTGCAGGCGGCAGATCCACGCAATACCGTGCAATTATTCGATCTCACCACTCTGGTTGAACAAGCGCCACCAACCGCTAACTGGCAGACGCGGTTCACGCCTTACTGCATGCTGCGGCTCTACGCCGACCTAGTGCCAGGCTTGCCGGACCGGTTGCTTTATCTCGATGCCGACGTGCTGGCCCTGAAGCCGGTGACGGCTTTCTACGAACAGCCGCTGACCACCACCGAATGTGTGGGGGTGCTGGATCATTACGGCCAGTGGTTCTTCCATCAACGCCTCGGCCGCGACTACATGAACTCCGGGGTGCTCTTATTGAACCTGGGCCGGATTCGCCAAACCGGCTTGTTTGCCGCGTGCCGTCAGCGCTGCGCGGATCAGCGCATGTTCATGCCTGACCAAAGCGCGCTGAACAAACTGGCCCAGGGCAAACGCCTAGCGCCGCGCCGGTTTAACGATCAGCACGGCCCGCATGCCGATACCGTGATGATGCATTTCTCCACCCGCCTGTCGTTTTGGCCGTGGTTCCACCCGGTCACCGTGAAGCCTTGGCAAGTTGAAGCGGCCCAGACGTTACTCGGCGCTGCCACCCCGACCGCGCTTTATCGCCAATATGAAGCGATTTTAGCTACCAGAAAAGGATGATTTTCATGACGCAACCCATCACCATTTTTTATGCCGTCGACGACCACTATGTCGACCCGCTGACCGTTTCGCTGCGCTCGTTGGTGCAAAATGCCGACCCCGCCAAGCAATATCAGGTCATTATCTTAACCGAGCATCTGACCCCGGCGCACAAGGCGCAATTAAGCGCCCAGGCAACGGCCAACGTCAGTGTCGCTTTTCAATCGATTGTCGCTCGGCTGAAGGCCCAGATTACCGATAAAGGCAACAAGCTGCGGGCAGACTATTTCACCTTCACCATCTACTTCCGGCTTTTCATCGCGGAACTGTATCCTGACCTCGACCGCGCGGTGTATCTCGATGCCGATACGGTGGTGTTGGCGGACATTGCCAAGTTAACTGCGACGCCGCTCAACGGGGCCTTGCTAGGCGCCGTGATTGACCCCTTCATGGCGGCCAACCCCGAAACCACTGCGTACACCAAGGAAAGCGTGGGCGTGGATGTGGCTGCGTACTGTAACTCTGGGGTGCTCCTGATGGACCTGCAGCAGCTGCGCGCCCGCCATTTTGCTGAGCACTTTTTGACGTTGCTGAATACCTATCATTTCCACAGCCTGGCGCCGGACCAAGACTACATCAACGCCATTGCCCGCGACCGGCTGCTGCACCTAGACGAAAGCTGGAATGTCCAAGGCGAGCGGCCGCTTGCCGACCCGCAAGTGATTCACTACAACCTCTTTGATAAACCGTGGCATTATGCCAAGGTTCCGAACGACCAGTATTTCTGGCAGTATGCAGACCAAATGCCAGCCGTGGCGCAAACCTTGCGCCACACGCAGCAAGCCTTCGGACCCAAGCAAATCGCGGCCGATCAAAAGCACCAGGCCGAGTTAATTCAACTCGCCGTGACCACCAACGCAGAACCCGTGACCTTCGCGCGCATGGCTGCGGCAGGAAAGCAGGTACAACTATGATTGAGCCCAATGTTGATCCGCACTTACCCGTGGTGAAAAATATCGAGCAAGCCGTCCAAGAAGGCCGCTTCAATGATAAAGTAGAGGTGAACGATCCGAACTTGCCGGCCAGCGAGCAAAAGGATGTCATCGCCAATTATTTGCGGCGGCAGCACACCTGGCGCCACCGCGTCAACAATGTGATTGTGCGCACTGGCATGAACCTGACCGCCCGTTGGCTTGGCCGCACCGTCACCATCACAGGCCAAGCGAATTTGGCTGGTGTGCACGGCGGCGCGATTGTCACCAGCAACCACTTCAGCCCCATGGAAAATCTCGTGGTGCGCAAAGGCCTGGGCTTGCCACGGCTGTACATTGTCAGCCAAACCACCAATCTCAAAATGCCCGGCACGCTGGGCTATGTCTTCAACAACGCCGACATTTTGCCCATTGCTTCAGATGTCAATTACCTCGCCCACGAGTTCCCCGCGATGCTGGAAAAGGTGTTAGCCGCCGGCCGAGATGTGCTCATCTATCCCGAGCAAGAAATGTGGTACAACTACCGCAAGCCGCGGCCGCCGAAGCGTGGGGCTTATTACTACGCGGCGCAATTCAATGTGCCCATTATCTCGTGTTTCGTGGCCTTGCAAACCAGCAGTCGCCAAGTTTCCCCAGCGTTCAATGCGGTCTCCTATCAGCTTGAAATTCTCAAACCGATTTACCCGGACCCAACTCAAAGTGTGCGGGCGAACAGCATTGCCATGATGAATCAAGATTATCAGCAAAAATGCGCCGCCTATGAACGCGCCTACCACCGGCCCCTGAGCTACACCTTCAGCCCGGATGATATTGCCGGCTGGCGCCAGTAAGCTTTGGCACTTCATCGCCGAGAAAGAGGAGCTCATGTCTAATTTAACCTTATTTGAATCCGCACAGGTCCTCGCTGGCTATACCCAAAAGCAGCGCCAAATTCTTGACGCCGCGATCTCTGTGTTCGCCGAAAAAGGCTATGCCGGCGCCAGCACCCATGAAATCGCCAAACGCGCCGGGGTCGCAGAAGGCAACATCTTCGCCCGCTTCGGCAGCAAGCGGGGCCTCTTAAATGCGGTGATCAAGCCGATTATCAATCAGATTTTCCCCAACGCGATGGCGGAAATGATTCAAAATCAGCTCAACCTTCCCTTCCCCAGCCTAGCCGATTTTTGCCGGGAGCTAGTGACCGGCCGCTTGCATCTCTTGCGAGACAATACGGCGGTGGTTAAAGTCTTCGTGACCGAATTATTCAGTCAGGAGCAGATTCGCGAGCTGATTATTCAACGGTTCAGCGACGATTACTGGGTGCAACTCACCAAGACCTTGGATCAGCTCAAAGCACACGGCCAGCTGGTGCAATGGGACAATCACGCCATTATGAAATGCCTGTGGTCGATTGTTGGCGGTACGGCAGTCGGCGCCCTGTATTTTGGGCAGCCACTGGATGACCAAAGCATTGCCCTCACCGTTGAAGCCGCCATCAAGGCGCTGACGCCGTAACTCCCTGTCAAACTGCAGACCTGAAGACGCTAACAAGCGTCTTTTTTTGTTGGCTAAGGACTGTTTCTGCCTTGCTCAAGCCAAGTTAATGTTCGGATTTTGGCCAAAAATGAAAGCTTTAATGAAAAAATGCCGTAAACTCGCCATTGTTCATAAAGACACGAACATTGTTTGAATATTTTACGAAATTATCCTTGAAATTAGCGATTTGGACTCCTATACTGATTTTGAAAAGCGAAGGCCGGTCATCGACGCCTGATCAGCGCCGCCGATTTTTTCGGCAAATGTTCGGTTTTTGCTTGCTGAGCTGCTC
Source organism: Lacticaseibacillus suilingensis (assembly GCF_016861845.1). Classification (GTDB taxonomy): domain Bacteria; phylum Bacillota; class Bacilli; order Lactobacillales; family Lactobacillaceae; genus Lacticaseibacillus; species Lacticaseibacillus suilingensis. The sequence goes on along the minus strand of NZ_BOLV01000004.1, from coordinate 141,500 downwards.
GGACACTAATACTTTTGTGGGGGACTAATAATGAAGTTCTGGAAAGCACTTGCCGCGTTGAGCACCGCCGCCATTGCCGCCGTTTCCTTGGCCGCTTGTGGCAGTAAAGCCGCTACCAAAAACAGCGACAGCTACACACCAAAGACTTTGAACATTCAATTCGTGCCATCATCTAACGCCAACACCTTGGAAGCCAAGGCCAAGCCGCTGGAAGGCCTGCTCAAGAAGCAATTGGGCATTCCCGTTAAAGTTTCTGTTTCCACCAACTACAATTCCATTGTTGAAGCCATGAAGTCAAAACAAGTGGATGTCGGCTTCCTGCCACCTGATGGTTATGTCCAAGCCCACAAGCAAAAAGCCGCTGACGTACTCCTCATGGCAGAACGTTACGGCATCAAGCAGCCGGGTGGCAAGAGCACCGGCAAGCTGGTCAACTACTATAACTCCATGATCCTGGTTAAGAAAGGCAGCAGCATCAAGTCCTGGAAGGATTTGAAAGGCAAGAACATCGCCGTGCAAGATGTCACCAGTTCTGCCGGCTACATCTGGCCGATTGCTGAAATCAAAGAAAAAGGCCTCGACCTGGTTAAAGATGCCAAGCTCACCACCGTCACCGGTCACGACCAAGGCGTCATGTCCGTTTTGAACGGCGACACCGATGCCGCCTTCGTCTTTGAAGATGCTCGGACGATTGTGCAAAAAGATGTCCCTGACATCATGGACAAAGTGGTGCCAATCTACATTACCAAGAAGCCGATTCCTAACGATACGATTTCGGTGCGCTCCGATATGAGCAAAGCGTTCCGCACTAAATTAGCCAAAGCCTTCAAGGCCGTGGCCAAGAGCAAGAAAGGCCACCAAATCATCTCTGAAATCTATTCTCATGAAGGCTATGTCAGCGCCAAGGACAGCGACTTCAACATCGTGCGTAAGTACGACAAAATTTCAGCCAGCATCACCAACAACAAGTAAGCATGCGAAGCGTTTGCAAAGAAGCTAGGCTCGCCTAGCTTTTTTTGTGGGACGGCCACGGAGGCAATTAGTTATGAAACAAGAAGCGACCCCAGTCATTGAATTCGATCACGTGAGCAAAATCTATGAGAACGGCGTGGTTGGGCTCAAAGACATCAATTTAACCATCATGCCCGGCGAATTCGTCGTGGTGGTCGGCTTAAGCGGCGCCGGCAAAAGTACCCTGATGCGCGCCGTGAACCGGCTGCATGACATCAGCGAAGGTGATATTCGTATTGACGGCGAATCCATCACCAAAGCCAAAGGCAAAAAGCTGCGGCAAATTCGCCGGAAAATCGGGATGATTTTTCAGAATTTCAATTTGATCAACCGGGCCACTGTCCTGCGCAACGTGCTCACTGTCCGCGTCGGCTATTACCCGACCTGGAAAATGGTGTTCGGCCTGTTCTCCCCTGAAGACAAGCAGCGCGCCTATCAGGCCCTGCAAACCGTGGAACTCGCAGACAAGGTTTACACCCGCGCTGATCAGCTCTCTGGTGGTCAGCAGCAGCGCGTTTCCATTGCCCGCGCCTTGACCCAAGCCCCGAGCTTGATTTTGGCCGATGAGCCCATCGCCAGCCTGGACCCAGAAACCACCCGCCGCGTCATGGATGACCTCAAGCGCATCAACCAGGAACTGGGTATGACGGTGCTGGTTAACTTGCACCAAGTTGATTTGGCGCAGGCATACGGCAGCCGCATCATCGGTATTCGCGCCGGGGAAAAGGTCTTTGATGGCCCGGTCAGTGAAGCCACCAGCGCCGTCTTCGATGAGATTTACAACGGCGCAGAAGCGGAGGGCTAACATGGAAGACTTGTTGCCAAAACAAAAACTCAACTGGCACAAATGGGCGCTCACCGCGGTGCTGCTGGTAGCGCTGGTGTGGTCAGCCTTCATCACCGATGCGCATCTCGGCTTGTTTTTCACCAACTTCAGTCAGTTCACTGAACTCTTCGTGGAAATGGCCCATGTGGATTGGGCCTACACCGGCTACACCTTGGAGCCAATGCTGCAAACCATTAAAATGTCGATTATCGGCACCCTGCTAGGATCGGCGCTGGCCTTTCCTTACGCGCTGCTAGTGTCGCGCAACATCGTCACCAACAAAGTGGTCGTGGGCGTGTTTCGTTTCATTCTCAACATTGTCCGCACCATCCCTGACTTGATGCTCGCCGCCTTGTTCGTGGCGGTGGTCGGCATCGGGCCGGTGGCCGGGATTTTCGCTTTAACGATTTTCACCTTCGGCATGGTCAGCAAGCTGTTTTATGAAGCGATTGAAACCATCGATCCTGGGCCGCTTGAAGCCTTGCGCGCCGCTGGCGGTAACCGCATTGAAATCATCCGCTTCGCGGTGTTCCCCCAGATTGCCAACTATTTTGTCAGCTATGTGCTGTATGCCTTTGAAATCAACGTCCGGGCCAGCACCGTGCTGGGTTACATGGGTGCCGGTGGGATTGGGGTTTACCTGCAGCAGGCGCTGTCCATGTTCCGCTATGACCGCGTCGGCGTGATTGTCCTCGTCATCTTCGTGGTGGTGTTAGCCATCGATTATGTCAGTGGTAAAACAAGGGAGGCGCTCCTATGACAGAATTGAAACTCCCTAATCCTCCGGCGCAGCGCCGCTGGGGCAAGGTGCTTGCGGCCGTGATTTTCATCGGCTTAGTCATCTGGGCGTTCACTGGCATGCCGGCGTTCAGTATCAAAGCCAACGCCGTCATGGTCACCAAATCAATTGGCGATGGGCTAATTCATCCTGATTGGGCGTATGTCTGGACTGGCGATGGCGAAGATCTGACTTCCACCCTGCTGGAAACGTTGGGCATTGCCATTCTTGGGACCTTCATCTCCGCAGTGATTTCCCTACCGTTTGCCTTTTGGGCGGCGCACACCAAGCACAAGTTCTGGCTGGTGACGCGCTCTGGGAAGTTCGTCTTAACCGCCATTCGCACTTTTCCTGAAATCGTGCTTGCCTTGATGTTCATCAAAGCCGTGGGGCCCGGCTCCTTTGCTGGTGTGCTGGCTGTCGGCTTCCACAGTATCGGCATGCTTGCCAAGCTGTTCTCCGAAGCCATCGAAAACATGAACGGCGGCGCCGGTGAAGCCGTCACTGCCGCCGGCGGCAGTGCGCTCGATGTCACCATGCTCGCCAGCCTACCACAGCTCCTGCCGGAATTCGTCTCGAACACCCTGTACCGCTTCGAACTAGCCATCCGTTCCGCTTCCATCTTAGGGATGGTCGGGGCCGGCGGGGTCGGGACACCGCTGATTTTCGCGATTCAAACTCGGTCGTGGCCGCGAGTCGCCATTATCTTGTATGGCATCATCGTGCTGGTCACCGCCACCGACTGGCTCTCAGGGGCCTTGCGGAAGCGGCTCGTTTAAATCCTAGGGTTGATTGCCTTAAGCACCGGTGTTCCCACCGATGCTTGAGGCTTTTTGAATCCACTGCCCATCGTCCTGCTTGACGCCTTCAGCCCCAACCTGAACTCCTGATTACACCCGACGTTTGCTGGTGTACAATTAGATTAACCACAAGTTCAGAGGAGAAGTTTGATGTTAAAACGCTTGGGACAAGTACTTGCCGCTCTGGCCTTACTCGCGGTCATCGCTGCCGGCCTGACCGTGGCGGCGCCGCATCGACAAGGCGCCAGCCATGAACTCACCACCAGTACCATCCCGGTGCTCTGGGTGCTGTCGGATTCGCATTTCATCACCCCGCAGCTGCATGATCAAGGCGAGGCCTACACCGAAATCAAACAGTCAGCGGCGGGCAAAGACATTCAGCATCAACCCGTTGCCATCAAGGCCCTGGTGCACGCGGCGTTAACTGCAAAGCCGCGGCCTACCGCCGTGATTTTGACTGGGGATGTCACCTTTAACGGTGAACGCGCCAGCGCGCAGGACCTGGCCAAGCGCCTGGCGCCGCTGCAAGCCGCTGGCATTCACGTGCTGGCTATTCCCGGCAATCATGATATCTACGACGGCTGGGCCCGGAAGTACAAAGGAAAGAACCAGTACAAAGTGCCGCAAATCAGCCCCACCGAGTGGCGCCGCATTTTTAGTGATGGCTATCAAAGCGAAATTGCTGAAGATTCCGCTTCGCTCAGTTACACCATTGCGCTGAATGCCAACTATCAGTTGATTATGCTAGATTCCAATATCTATACCATTCAGCCGTCCAATCGCAATCCCAACACTGGCGGCGAACTGAAACCGGCCACCATGAGCTGGCTGAAAACCCAGCTGGCCGCGGGCAAAAAAGCGGGACGCACCAGCCTAGTGTTCATGCACCACAACCTTTATCAACATAATCATGTCGTCTCCACCGGCTATGTCTTGAACAATGCCAAAGCGCTGCGCAAACTGCTCACCCGTTACCAGGTGCCGGCACTGTTCTCTGGTCACATTCACGCCCAAGACGTGATGGCTGGCAAAAAGGGCGAACCGGTCGAAGTGGTCAATGGCTCCTATTCAATCTCACCGGCTGGCTACGGCGTGGTGCAACTCACCAGCAAGGACCTGACTTACACCCGCAAGCAGGCCGACCTGTTGCCGGTCTTGACGGCAAAGCAAAAGCAGAACCCGGAACTGGCGCACTATCAGCGCTACTTGAAAAAGCTGTTCCTGCAAAACGGTGAAGGTCTCGCGGTGCAAAGCCTCTACAACCGCCCTGGCATCACCGAAGCTGACTTAGACGCTGGCATGCACTTCATGGGTGAGCTCAACTGGCGCTTCTTCACCGGGCAGGATCACATCTCGGATACTGAGGTCAACGCCCTTAAGCAAACCCGCGGCTATCAGGTGGACGCCAAAACCGCCTCGCTGAAACGCTACATCAACACGATTATTCAGGATACCAATATGAACGATTTGCATTTCACCATTAAAACCAAATAACCATTACACCGGTGGCCAAGTAGTCGCCGTTTTTTTGCGATTCAAAAAGCCGCCAACCTTTTCGGTTAGCGGCCTGTACGTTTTAGAAATTCGTGGTGTCAGGATCAGTGGCTAACCCGGCAATGCCGTGCAAGCCGTCCAGCGCCTTCATGTCAGCGGCGGTCAGGTCAAAGTCAAATAGCTCGGTGTTCGCCTGGATCCGCGCTTCGTGCACCGACTTGGCCAGCGGCAGGAAGCCGTGCTGCAAGGACCAGCGCAGCAGCACTTGCGCCACCGACTTGCCATAGTGTTTGGCAATCGTGGCGACTTGCTCATTGCCCAGCAACTTGCCGGTGCCAAGTGGGCTGTAAGCTTCGCTCAGCATGTGATACTTTTCATTCATTGCCGTCACTTCAGGCTGCAAATCGCTTGGGTTCAGGAAGATCTGGTTGACCATCGGCGTGACCGTGGCATTTTTCATCAAAACATCCATATGCTGCTGGCGGAAGTTTGAAATCCCAATGGCGCGCGCTTTGCCAGCCTTCAGTACCGCTTCCATTCCCCGCCAAGTGTCAGCGAGGCTGTCTGGGTAACTGTCCCGGAAGCCAACGGGATTTGGCCAGTGGATGAGATACAAATCAACATAGTCCAAGCCTAATTTGGTCAAGGACGCATCAATGCCGGCCTGCACCAAGTCAAACCGGTGCGCGTCGTTGTTCAGTTTCGTGGTGACGAATAAGTCATCGCGTTTGATGCCACTAGCTTTGATGCCGGCGCCGACCGTTTCCTCGTTGCCATACATCGCCGCGGTATCAATATGCCGATAGCCGGCCTTGATGGCGGCCTCAACGCTTTGCTTGGCGACATCGCCATCTGGGGTTTGCCAGGTGCCAAAGCCCAAAACTGGGATTTTAACCCCATTGCTCAACGTGTAAGTATCCTCTAAACTGTTAAATTTTGTCATGGTTAATCCTTTCTTGGTGCTGATGCTTGCCAACTTGCATACTGCGTAATCAGACCCTGCGTGCCTAAGTCCCCTTCGCCGGCGTCCACCATCGCCTGGTACAGTGCCTTAGCCTGTTTGGTGGCAGGCAAGTCCAGGTGCATCTGGTCGGCGGCCTCAAGGGCAATGCGCAGGTCTTTGACGAAATGCTTCACGAAAAAGCCTGGCGTATAGTCTCCAGCCAAAATCCGGGGACCATAATTGGTTAGACTCCAGTTGGCGGCACTACCGCCGCCCACCGTGGTCAGGACCTTATCCAGGTCCAGCCCCGCGGCTTTCGCGTACACCAACATTTCACTGAGCCCGGTCATGGTGCCGGCGATCATAATCTGATTGGCCATTTTGGTATGCTGACCACTGCCAGCCGGGCCAAAGTAATTGATGGTACTGCCCATGGCGGCGAAGACTTGCTTCATTTGCTCGTAGGCCGTTTGGTCGCCGCCGACCATGATGGTGAGGGTGCCGTTTTTAGCGCCAATGTCACCGCCTGATACCGGTGCATCCAGCGCCACTGCCCCTTGCTTAGCGGCTGCTTGCGCAATGCGCTTAGCGAGGTCTGGGGCACTGGTCGTCATATCCACCAAAATCTGTTCGGCTTTGGCGCCTGCCAGGACGCCATGTTCGCCGAAATAAACGGCCTCGACATCCTGCGGGAAGCCCACAATCGAAAGCACCGCGTCTGCGTCAGCGGCGACTTGCTCAGGCGAATCGGCCCAAGTAGCGCCAGCAGCTAACACCTTGTCAGCGTGCGCCTTGGTACGGTTGAACACCACGACTTCGTAGCCGGCTTGCAGGAGGTTGTTAATCATGCCGGTCCCCATGATGCCGGTGCCGATAAATCCGATTTTCACATGCTCACCTCATTTCAGACTTGCTAAAAGTAAGTATACCGCATTTTCCGGTAGAATCGAAAGGCGGCAGCTTATGAAGAGATCAAAACGGCGCAGTCATCGCTGACTGCGCCGCTTGTTTATTGCTGGATAAACCCGTATTCCAAAATGCGCATGTAGCTTTTCACTTCGTCGACCAACCACTCGAGATCGGCCACTTGGGCATCCGGATGGGCGTCAAGAAACGGCCGCGCTTTGCTGGCAATCAGGTCATTCATCGCCGCAATCAAATCGCCCACCATTTGCGGGGTCACCTCAGGCTTCAGCTTCATCCGCCCAAGCACGGGACCGAGGAGATCTTGGCTGACCAGCTGCATTTCACCGGCCATGAGCTGACCAATTGCCGGCGCCAAGGCCTTGGGGTAACCGCCGCCATACAAGGTCATCGCAAAAGCAAATTCTGGTTTATAGTCCACCTGGAGCGCAATCTTGTAACGCAGGGCCCGGGTGATCATGGTTTCCAAGTCCGGTGCATTCTGCCAGACACTGAAATCCGCCACCTCATTCAGGCGCTGAAACACCCACTGCGCCGTGGCCAGGTACAAGGCCTCTTTGGTGCCAAAGTAGTGAAAGAGCAAGCCCTTGGACACCTTGGCGTCGGCGGCAATCAGGTCGGTTTTGGCGCTGCGATAACCCATTTGAGCAAAATTGGTCAGGGCCGCATGCAAAATGCGTTCGACTTTGGCCGGGTCTTTGACCACCGGCTGGCCGATAGTTGCTGGGGTCATTTTGCTCACCTCAATTCATTAACAAATCACGGCGCCGATAAGCCCACAGGCCAAGTGCCATCAGCACGACACCGAGCGCCGTCATCCAGCCAAAGGTGCCCCAGTTGATCGCGGCCACTGGCACGTCGTTGACCCAGCCGTAAGGTGACAGCTTCAGGGCCCATTTTGGCAGGTCCATCAGCGGCCCCAAGTACAGCGAAATCACGCCATAGATGGGCACAATCCAGATCACGGTTTGCCATTTTGGCAGCAGGCCGGCCAGCAGCATGGCCAAACCACACACCACCAGTAGCGCTGGCCAGTAACCGACAAAACTGCGCATGAACCGCGCCAGCGTGATGGTGATGGTCATACTTTGCTGACCCGCCGCAGCCATGCCCCAAATTGCGGCGATGAAGGTCGCTGAGCCCACCACCAAACCATAGCCGGCGGTGGTTAAGGCTAGGCGCAAGCGGCCGATAGGTTTGGCCTGCATTAAGGTCAACAGGCCTTTTTGCTCATCCCGGTTCAAGCTCAAAATCATGATCACTGCTGGAATCGTCGCCACACCGACGAAAATCACCGCCAGCTTGTTGGCCATGGCCAGCACCACGGCGCGATTGGCCGCCGTGACCGCAGCGCCGCCAAGCACCTTGCCCAGCACGGGATTGGTTTTGACCAAATCCCCGACGGTTCCGAAAATGGAACCGTAACTGGCACCCAGGAGTGCCATGCCCAGCAACCAAACAATCGTGCTGGTGCGATTGACCCGCGCCAGCAGGGACAGCGGTCCTTGCAGGAAGACACTGGCGCGCTTGCGGCCAGGCTTCGGCGTGATCAGGCCGGCGCCTAAATCGCGCCGCGCGGCCAAAGCCACGGCGCCGGCGCCGCCAACCACGGCGCCGACCAGCATCAACAGCACCGGCCACCAGTTATTGTTGGTGTACAGCTCCATTTTTTCGATCCAGCCAAAAATCGTCCACCAGGTCAAATCAGGATTCTGAACATCGGTGCCCATCCGGGCGATGAACACCAGCCCCAGAAAACCGTAGCTGAGCATCAGCGCGCCGCGGCTGGTGCTAGCCAGCTGGGCAAACAGCAAACTAAAGCTGCCAAACATCAGGCCAAAGGCGGCTAAGCCCAAGCCAAACAACCAGTTGCCATTCGCGCTGGCGCCTGGCATTTGGGCTGCTTGCAGGCCGAGCGCCTCCAGCACCCCGCCCAGGCCATTGACAATCACCAGTTCCAACATCGCTGCCAGCAGTGGCGCCTGCCGGCCCACACTGCGCGCCAGCATTAGTTCCGTCAGGCCACTCTCTTCTTGACTGCGGGTGGCATGAACGGCCAAATGAATGTTCATCATCACGGTGAACAGCCCCATAAACACCATCATTTCCCCGCCGTAGATCAGCGCCGTCGTGTATGGCGGTTTAGCGGTGAAGGGCCCGAGCAAAGAGACCATCGCTGGCGTCTTCAAAGTCGTCGCAATGGTGGCCATTTCCTTTTGGGTGCCATAAATGCCGCCGAACTTCGCCGCGGCGGCGGCCATTAAGCCCACCAAGCCGGTGAGCCACAGCACGATTTTCAGCCAGTCATGCCGCAGCTCCAGTTTAAGCAAGGTGCCGGTGCGATTAAACGTGCTGTGTGGCATCCGCTTCACCTTCTTTGTTGTAGTAGCGCAGGAACAAATCTTCCAGCGTCGGTGGGGTGCTTTGCAGCTGCACGATTTCGAGGCTGCTCAGTTGCTCCATCACGCTGCCCACGGCTTCACTATCCACGGCAAATTCCGCCTTGGTGTCACTTTCAGCCTTGAACTGATGCACGGCAGGCAAACCCGCAATGGCGGTCAGCGGCTGCTTGGTTTGCACGTGAATGGTGCTGCGGCTGAGCTTGCGCATCGAGGCCAAACTGCCGACTTCGATGATTTCCCCTTGGCGAATGATACCGATGCGATCACACATCCGCTCCACTTCGCTCAAGATATGGGAGGACAACAGAATGCTCTTGCCGGCTGCCTTCAGCGCCAACACCTCTTGCTGGAATACTTCTTCCATCAGCGGGTCGAGGCCACTGGTCGGTTCATCAAAAATATACAGCTCGGCGTCGGTGGAAAAAGCGGCGACCAACGCGACTTTTTGCCGGTTCCCTTTGGAATAAGTGCGCGCCTTTTTGGCCACATCAAGGTCGAACTTCTTGATCAGCTCGTCGGTGCGGGCGGTATGCTTTTGACCGCTCAGCTTCAGCAGCAGATCCACAATCTCGCCGCCAGTCAGATTTGGCCACAGGTCAACATCCCCTGGCACATAGGCAATCCGCTTGTGAATGGCCACGGCGTCGGTCCACACCGACTGGCCAAAAATGGTCGCTTGGCCGGAGGTGGCCTTGAGGTTCCCCAGCAAAATCCGAATCGTGGTGGATTTCCCTGCCCCATTCGGCCCGATGAAGCCAAACACTTCCCCGGGGTGAATGGTAAAGGTGATATTTTTCAGCGCTTGGAACTTGCCAAAGCGCTTGGTTAAATGATCGATTGCAACGACCTCTGTCATCGCTATCTCCTCCTCTTATGCTTTGATGGTCTCAGTGTAGAAGCCATCGACTGGCGAGTCAATGAGAATCGAGTCAACCAATGAGGCCCGCTAAACCGGCGCTATCAACAGATTGACTCATCATGTCGGTCTGAGTCAATGAAAAAGCGACTGCACCTTAAACAGCGCCGTCGCTTCGTTCAAATCAAGCTGAAATTATGTCACTAGCCGAGAGTAGCAGCCTGCCTCACCGCCGTCGGCACTGCCGGATCAGCCGCAAAATCAGCCAACCAGTTGCGGGTGATTTGAGCCGCTCGCGCGTGTTGCCATTGTCGAACATCACTAGCCTGCCACTTGCGGGTGTCTCGCTGCTTCGGCAAAGCGGCGTGCGAGTCTAGTAGTCCTTGCGCCGCGGTGGCCAGTTTGGCCGCCACCAGGTCATCTAACGCCTGCCGCTGGCTTGGACTAGCCACGCCCCGCACCGCCAGGTAGTCATCCAGGCCAATGCAGTTCACCACAGTCGCACTTGCGATTTGCTGCATATAAGCTGGCACCACGGCTTCCCCCACTGGTAGGTCGTGGACTGCGCCATCAATCAATGTAATCATTCAATCACTCCTAAAATAAGATTAAAAAAAGTCGTACATCAAATGCACGACCCCCGAAGTGATCTGCATCCGTCTATGGTGGGGCACGTTGCCTTGCGGTACGTTGCCGGTTGGTCACAGTGCATAGCCACTACCAACACTCTTGATACATACGATTTTCTTTAACTCAACCATAGCAGATTTAGCGCCCAAAAGCCAGCAAAAAGAGCCTCCGCAGAGGCTCTTTCGGTGGTACTAGTATGACAGAAGGATGATTAACGCTCGTCGGCTTTCTTCTTACCGAAGAAGGCCAGCACGCCGGCAATCATGGCGGCGCCGAGGGCCATCAAGCCAGTTTGGGCTTGGTCACCGGTGGCTGGTAATGCCGCCTGTTGCTTGGTGTCAGTGGCGACGCTGAGCTTGGTCGCCTTGGCTGCACCCGTAGTCGCAAGCGCTGTTGGTTGCGCCGCAGCGGCCGCTTTGGCCTGGGCATCAGCCGCGGCCTTGGCCTTGGCTTGCTGAGCAAGCAATTTGGCCTGTGCCGCTTCCCTTGCCGCCTGCGCTGCAGCAGCTGCATTGGCTTTCGCCGCTGCGCCTTCAACATCACTCCCGCCAAAACGGGTATTGTTGGCTGCAGTGTTCTTCGCGGCGGCTGCTGCGTTCTTGGCCGCTAGTGCCTGAGCGTAAGCGGCGGCAGCATCGGCCTTAACCTGCGCTGCAATCAGTGGCTTGAAGTTAGCCAGTTCGGTCAACTGGGCCAGTTTTTGATCAGGCGTCGTTGCGGCTTTGCCGGTGTTCTTGGCATTGTCGACATCGCCGTACCAGCTGCGGCCGGTGGCAGCGTCGGTACTATTGCCGGTGGCCTCTGGGGTCGCCTGCTTGATTTCATTGGCCAAAGTGTCCAGTGCATCATCAAGCAAGGCATTCAGCTGGGCCGTAGCCTGTGCCGGCGTCAACGCGCCAGCCTTGGCTTGGTTGTACAGGTAATCGAAGTCACCATTGAAGGTGCGACCTGATGGGGCTTTGGTTTCGCCCAAGCCGGCAGCAGCCACTTGCTGCTTGGCGGCGGCGATTTCATCCAGCGTCGTGGCCTGGTTCAAGAAGGCGTTCAATTGCTTCTTCGCTTCTTCTGGGGTCACAGTGCCTGCCTTGACTTCAGCGGTCAAGTTGTCCAAATCACCGTAGTAAGTCCGGCCCGTGGCTGGATCTTGGGTTTCACCCGTGGTGGTGCCGAGACTTTGCTTAGCTTCCTGAATGGCGGCGAGGATATCCGCATTCGGATCAACTGTTGGGGTCGTGGTAGCGTCCTTTTTCACCAGCTGAGCAATAGCATTATCCAACGCGGTTTGCGCGGCTTGAACGTCCGCCAAAGTGGCATCCTTATCGTTCAAGACCTTTTGCGCCTGTTGCCGAGCACTGGCGAGCACCGCTGCGGTTTCGTGCGTGTAGTCGCCGGTAGCACCCAGTTCACGCGCCTTAGTCAACGTGGCCTTCAGTGCGGCCTTGGCGTCCTTCAACGCCGCCGTGTCTTCAGCCGTGGCTGGCACATAGTTGACCACGATGGTTTGAACCGCGGTCTTGTTGCCAATGTAGTCCTGGGCGTAGATATTGAATGTGTTCTTGCCTGGCTTCAAAGTTTCAGTCTGACTGAAGTCTTGGTCGTAGCCCTTGTCTGCGTTGAAGTCCACGTCGCCATAGCCGGCCATAACGTTGCTATCTTTGATGTACAAGTCGGCGTAGGTGTTGTCGTCTTTAACGTTCCCGGTCAACGTAAAGTTCGGGTCGCTGGTGGTAATGGTGTCATTGACCCCATCGCCATCAGTATCCTTGGCCTGATCCACCGTGAGCGTTGGCAAGTTAGCATCCACGTACAGGCTAATCCGTTCCTGAATCGTCGTGGTGGAAGTGTCATCGCCAATCAAAACGCCAAAGTTATTGCCGTGATGCGTGCCGATATCCAAGGTAACACTGAAGGTGCCATCAGAGTTGATTTTCACCTTCTGATCACCAATGGTCAGATTCGTGGTTGGCCGTGCAACTTTCCCGGTGATGGTGATTTTGCCCGTAGCCGGATCATAGTTCTTGGTATCCGCTGCGATGTAGTTGTACCCGAAGGCAATGCCATCATCGAAGCTCACGTCTTTGTTGGAAGGTGCAACCACGCCGTAGTTGCTGGACGTAATCGGTTGATCGACTTCCGTTTGGTTACCATCAGCATCAGTGGCGGTCACTTTAGCCGTGTTGTCCCCACCGGCGATTGGCACATCGGCGGTAAAGGTGTGATCGGCGTTAACCGTGGCATCGATGGTTTGGTCACCAACAACGACCTGAACGGTTTGCGTGTCGTCACTGACGGTCCCAGTCAGGGTCACTTGCGTTTCGGAAGACTGCGCCGTCGTGGCCGCTTGGTCCCCTTGCTTGTAAGTGGCCTGACCATCAACGGCCAAGGCATCGATTTCAGGCGTCTTCATCGCCACCTGAATCTGCTTCTCGTACAGCAAGGTTTGCTTACTGTCATCGGTATAAACCTTAACCGTGGTGGTGTAATCATCATCGCTGACTGGCAGATCGGCAGTAAAGTTACCAGAATTATCATCGGCAAAATCAACTGTGCCGTCATGTTCGTTGCCATCAGCATCGGTGTAAGTGAAGCTTGGTTCAACCAGGTAATTACCACCAAACTCAAACGCGGTGCCATCATCGTTGAGGCCCTTGGTTTGTGTCGTGATCTTGTCTGGCAAACTGCCTTGGTCAAAGACCAGGCCCCAGTTGGTTTCGCCTGGCTTCTGCGCAGTCGCCGAAGTCGTGGCAGCGTTCGAAGCATTGTCAAACACCCCAATGGCGATACTGTTACGGCCAGCGGCCAAAGCCTTGACCTGCGCATCGCTCAGCGCAATCTTGATCTTGGTGTAGCCGTCAGCAGTGGTGCCTTCGGTTTCGTAGCTGGTTGGATCCTGGTCGCCGTCATTTTCCACGCCGTTAACGGCCGTGTTGGCAGAGCCGTCCAGGCCACTGAAGTTATCGAAGGCTTCAGCCGTTAGGTAGTACTGCTTGTTGCCATCTTGGTCGGTTTCGGCGGTCAGCTTCAGGTTGCGCACTTCTGGCTTAACGCTATCGATTTTAACCTTGAAATCAAGCACTTGCTGCTTGTCGGTACCGTCTGGCGTGCCGACCACGCGGTAAGTGTAAGTACCATCAGGCAGGGTTTCGGTTTGGTTAGTTTGCGGATCGAAGTACGTGCCGTCGAATTCCGCGCCATCCAGCTTTTCGTAGGTCTGGCCATTCGCATACCAGTAGCTCTTGGTAGCAGCCTTATAGGTGGAGAAGGTCGTCAGCAGGTTACCTTGGTCGTCCAACAGCTGAGTCTGGACATCATTGGCATTGCGGAACATCCAGTATTCAGGCTGAATCCAAGCAATGTCAGCGCCTGGCGCCGTGGAAAAGGCAATGTTGTTGGTATCGATGACGTAATTGCCTTGGGCATCAGTGGTGAGGCCAGGGTTGCTGATGGCCCCATCTTCATCATTCCCGCCATTGACAATGGTCCCGGTGTTACCGGTCGTGGTTGGCGTGAAGGTGACGCCGTTGAAGTCATCGAACAGTTGTGGATCGCCCCAGCTGCCATAGAAGCCCATGTATGGGATGCTCAGCTTGGAGTCATCGGAGCCTTCAAAATTCAGGAAGCCTTCAACGTATTGATCCTTTTCAAAATCGCTCGGTAAGGTCAAGGTGAAGGTAAATTCTTGGGTGGTCCCTGCTGGTACAGCAATCGTGGAATCCGCCTTGATGTTGGCCCCAGCAATCGCCTTGTCATACAACGTCGCGGTTTGCGCGTCGGTGGCAGAGGTATAAACCGCTGTCAGCTTCGCGTTGTCCTTCAGCGTGTAGGTGATTGGCTGATCGGTGCGGTTGGTGAACTTCAAGGTAAACTGATGCGTCGCCTCATCGAAGTCTTTCAGTTCAACGCCTGGGTAGTCATTGGCACCAGTGACCGTGGATGGGTTCTTGCTGATGGCATCAATGGCTGCGTCCACATCCACCATCCCCGCGCCTTGACGCCGTGGCGATTCGATGACAGCATCGCGGTCGACATCAGTGATTTCAGTGGCGGTGTTCATTTCGATGGTCTTCATGAAGGCCGCCCGTTCACTGGCAGTCATGCTTTGATACAAGGCATAATACTTACCATTTTTGTCATTCATGGCCTGCGTCAACAGCGCCTGGGAACCAGCGATGAATGGTGAAGCCATGGACGTCCCAGACAAGTTCGTGTAGCCGTTGTTGTTCTGGGTCGACCAGATATTGCCACCAGGCGCGGTGATGTCAGGCTTGAAGGACAAGTCAGACGTTGGCCCGTAGGAACTGAAGGTGGACATGGCATCCGTCGCGGTAAGGGTGTTGTCCATTTGCTTCAGGCCGATTTCAACATTGAAGGTCGCATCAGGGTTAGCCGCCAGATAAGCGACCAACTTGTCCCCATCATTAGTGGACAAACCAGCCGTTGGAAAACCAGCATCATAAGCCACAGACGTGAGTGCTTCGTCGCCGCCAGCATTGTTGACGATCAAGACGCCAGCCGCGCCAGCCGCCTTCGCGTTGGCCTGCTTTTCAGTAAAGTTGATGTCGCCGCGCTTCACAATGGCAATTTTGCCTTTCACATCAGCGGTGAATTGATCAGCCGTACCAATGCCGAGGTTACCGTCAGCATCCTTGACTTCGTAGAACTGTTTGCCATCAAAGGCGGTCAGGTCAAAGCCGGTGCCGGTTTCGGTCATGGATGGGCCCAAAATCGTGGTGCCATCGGCGGAAATCGTGATGGCATTGTTGATGGCCTTGGTGTTTTCAGCGGAAGCAACCGTGGTGGCATGGCGCGCCGTGCCTGGGGTGCCGACCATTTCCATATCCGGATTGCCGAAGTAGTCAACGTTGGTGCCATCTTGGTCAGACACTGAGGTCCCATCGTTCCCGGCGGAAATCACAGCGGCAGTCCCAGCATTGATGGCATTTTCCACCGCCGCGACTTCTGGATCGTCGTCACTTTGTTTGCCTGAAGCAGAACCCAGTGACATGTTCAAGACATCCGCACCCAACTTAGCGGAGTCGTCGATCGCGCCAACCACCGAAGTAGAATCGGTCGTGGCCGCGGTATCAGAGTTCGAGAAGACTTTCATCGCCAAGAGCTGTGCTTCCGGCGCTACCCCAACAACGGACGTGGTCGGATCGCTACCAGTCCCGTTTGCCCCGATAATCCCGGCGACGTGCATCCCGTGTTGCTCTTCCGGATTGTCGTCGGTGATAATTTCATCGTTATCGGCGTAGTTATGCCCATAAGGCACCTTGGACGTGTAGTAGCGGCCATAGCCGGTCTTGCTGATGAAGCCATTGACATCTTTTTCACTCAACTTGGCGGTGCTGGCATCGCTCAACCGGAAGTCCTTGTGGTTAGGATCAATCCCGGTATCAATGACGGAAACCACCGTGCCTTCACCTTTGTACTTATAGTTCGACCAAACCGTGGAAACGTTCGCCATATCGTTCGCCGAAGATTCAGCCGCGTAATAAACCTTAGCAATGGAAACCGACTTAACGCCGGCGACTTGTTCCAACTTGGTTAGATCTTTGACCTGAACTTTGGTGGTAAAGCCGTTGATGACATAACCGTAACTTTCGCCGGTACCTTGGGCGGTGATGGCCGCCACCGCCGCTTTGGTGCTAGCCTGCGCGGCAATGACCTTTTCGGTCGCCGCCTGAATTTCGGCAGTGCTGGCGTTGGTGCTCAAGCTGCCATTTTCGGCGGCAGGAGCGGCAGCCAGTTGAATAATGACATCAACATAAGTGTCTTTTTGCTGGGCCGTGGTCAACTTCGTGAAGTTAACCCCCCGTGCCGCCAGCTGCGCTTCGACCGCCTTGGCAGTGGTATCCTCCGTGGTGGCCAACGCCTTGGCTTTGGCGTTACTGCGGGTCGCTAGAGTCGCCGCGGCCTTGGCCTTGGTCTTTGCCTTAGACTGACTATCGACACTGGCTTTAGCCTGCAGTTCGAACACTGGCGACAGTGCCAATGCCCCCAAAACAGCAGTACTTGCAAGCGCCGTCACAATCGTTTTGCTTGTCCTATTCATTCATTTACCCCCTAGAGTGACTCAAACCTCACCAACTCGATTAAGTGATGATAAGAATGATTATATGTGGAAAATTCTAATTTGCAACCTATTTCTCAAAGAAAGTTCTAATATTCTTCAAATTTTATCATGACTTTATTCGCTTTCAAGAATGTGTTTCTCCATTAGGAACACCAACCGATGGCGGTTTTGTATCCAACCATTGCCAGCATTTAGCGATTCTTCGAGAAAAATGAGAGAAATATTAGGAATAACGTTGCTCTTCATTAACTCTGGCGGTACAATCAGAAGCACATGTTCGGGGAGGAGTATTTTCATGAAGACAATTTTGAAACCAACCCGGGTGCTGGTCGCCCTGGGGGTCATGCTGACGTTGGCCGGTTGTGGCAAAGCTTCACAAACCGATCAGGCCAATCAGCCGGTCGTTGCGCAATATGCCAAAAAGAAAATTACCCAGCAGGATTTTTATCAGGCGTTAAAAGCCGAGCCGAGTGCGAAACAAGTCTTGGCCAATCTCCTGATCTACGGGTCCATGAAAGATGCGTACGGTAAGAAGATTGATGAAGCCAAAGTCACCGCTGCCTACAAGTCCTATCAAGCGCGGTATGGTGATCAATTTGCTGATTACTTAGAAGAAAATGGCTACACCAAAAAGACCTTCAAGCAAACCTTGCGCCTGAACTACCTGAGCGAAGCCGCCTTGAAGGCCCAGATCAAGCCCACCACTGCCCAACTCAAGGACGCCTGGAAGACTTACCAACCGAAAATTACCGTCCAACATATCCTGACGACCAGTGAAGACACGGCCAAAACCGTCATCGCCCAGTTGCAGCAAGGCGCCGACTTTGCCAAGCTAGCCCAACAATACTCAGTAGATAACACCACCGCCAGCAACGGCGGCAAAATGGCGGCTTTTGACAGCACCGACAAGAACGTGGACTCCACCTTCAAGGACGCGGCGTACAAGCTGAAGGATGGCGAGTTCACCACCACCCCAGTGAAAACCACCAGCGGCTATGAAGTCATTCAAATGATCAAGCACCCTGCCAAAGGCACCTTCAAGGCCAGCAAAGCCGCGTTAACCGCCTCCCTTTATCAAAAATGGGAGGCCAGCACCACGGTGATGAAGAATGTCATCAGCCAAGTGCTGAAAGACGAAAACGTCAAAATCAAGGACAAGGATCTCCAATCCGCGCTGAACGCTTATAAAGGCACCACCACTTCCGGTACTGCCACCACCAAGTAACGCAAAACACCGCCCCTCATGCCTGAGGAGCGGTGCTTTTGATTCAGGGAGAAATTGAAGTGGTCGGCCTTAGGGGATTAAAGCCGTTTACGATTGATGCCAGCTAAACCCAGCAATGACATCAGGGAAAGGCCCAGCGCAGTGAGCCAACTAGCATGGGTGTTCCCGGTTGCAGGTAAGGTCTCGGCCGCCTTGTTCGGCTTATTCGCTTTGACGGCTTTGGTCGCTTTCGTCGCTTTCGTCGCCTTAGATACCGCGGTAGCCTTCGCTGCCTGACCTGGCTTTTGCTGGCCCGTCTCGACAGACTGGCGCTGCTGGTTCCGGTCGTCTACTTCACTAGTCGGCGTCTGTGTGGTTTCATCCGTGGTTGCTTTTACCGCGGTCAAACCGGCCAAGGCTGCCTGCAAAGAAGCTTGAGCGGCGGCCACTTGTGCCGGCGTTGCTTCGCCATCAGTCAGCAGGGCTTCGGCAGCGGCAGCCGCATCCAAGGCTGGCGCATAGCTCGCAGCAGTGTAGGCATTCGCGTCCAGCTGATTGGTTTGATCAATCAACGCCTGCAGGTCAGCTTTAGCCGTTCGGCTAGCAGCCGGTTGAAGCGTTGCTAACGCTTTGACGATGGCCACGATGCTTTGATCCACCGCGGCTTGATCTGCCTTTGAATCGGCTAGTACTTGCTTGGCTGCCGCCAGTGCTTTCGTCACCGGTGCAAAACTGCTTGGCAGATAGTTTTGGGTCTCAAGCGCCGCCACGTTCGCCACCGTGAGTTGCAAAGCGGCTTTGTTGACGACCGCCTTAAGCTTCAGGCCGGCCAAAGCATCGCTCAATGCTGCGGCGGCCTTGGTTAAATCAGCATCAGACGCCTTAGGATTGGCAGCGACCTGCTGGCCAGCAGTCAACGCTGCGGCTAACGCTTGCGCAGAAGCCGCCGTGAATGGCGTAGTATCGACCTTGCCAGCGGCCTCAACCAGCTGATTTAGCATCGCCACGGCGGCCGGACTGGTTTGCGGCGTCAAGTCGGCCAAGGCAGTGGCCAAGGCCAGACTAGCCTGGTCAACTGCCGCTTGGGTGGCGTCAGCCCCGATTGCCTTAGCAGCGGTCAGTGCATCGTTCAACGCAGCACTGGTTTCAGGGGTGTAAACCGCCGGATCCAGTGCCTGGGCGGTTTTAATTAACCCCGCCAGCACAGTGGTGTCCACTGGCACTACTGGTGTCAGCCCTTCAATCGCAGCGACCAAATCAGCTTGCGCCTGCACCACGTTCGCTTGGGTGGCGGTATCCGGCGTCGCAATCAGCGCCTCGCCAGCGGCTTTGGCTTGCGTCACTGCCGCAAAAGAATCGGCGGTGTAGTCAGCCGGATCCAGCGCTCCGGCGATCTTGACGCTTTGCGCCAAGGCCGTTAGATCAACTGCTGCTTGCTCAAGGGTGATGCCGGTGCCGGTATCGGCTTTGGCGACTGGAGACTTTTGGTTGACCAGTTCGCCATTGACCAAGGCTAGCTGCAACGGCCCCGTCAAGTTGGCGTTCAACTTCAGCGTGATGGTCGCGATTTCACCGCTGCTGGCCAGCCGCGGCTGCTCACCTTTATTCGCAAACATCAGATAAGCTTCGACTGAGCCATCGGTGTGGGTGGCGACGCGGGAGAGATTTTCCATCCCCGCGGTAAGCTTGCCGCCGGTGATGCCGGTAACCGTGCCGACGCTTGGATCAACTGGTAACGCAACGGACAAGGCATTGACGTTACTCAAGCCATAGCCGGTCACCGTCAAAGTGACCGTATCACCAGGCTGATAGGTGGTACGATCCGCTTGCAACGCAATCGTCCCAGCCGGGGTTTTGGCATCGGTGCCAGCCGGCGTTTCGCCGAGCTGACCCAGAATAAAGTTGGCATCGGCTGCATCAACCACGCCCGACCCATCAATGTCGCCTTTTTTACCATTTTGGTCAAAGGCCGCATCTTGGTCATTCAAGCCGGAGTATTGCTTCAGCGATTGAATGTCATTGTCAGAAATTTGCCCATCGCCGGAAATGTCGCCAGGCACTTGCTTCAACGCGCCAGGTACTTTGAAAATCTGAATTTCGTTACCGGAAACGTTGTTGTTGACGCCGGCACCTTTCGGAATGTCGAAGCGGACAATCGAACCATGGGTGCCCTCAGCTAATTGGATGCTACGCGGCATGGCGGTTTGCTTCCAGCCTTGCGCGCTGCCCGCCTTGGTCCAGGTAATGCCATCGTCACTGACGTAAACATTCATGTTCTTCAAATTGCCATTGCCACCGTTGTCCCGCGGAGTGTAAACGATGCTATCCAGGGCATAGTCACCATCGAGGTAAGCGTAAATCGACATTGGCGTGGCATCCGTCAGGTTCCAAGCCGAATGGGCCATGGTCGTGGTGTCGCCGTCGAACAGATACTTGAACTCGGTGTTCGACTGCCATTTGGCATCATTGCCATCGGCGTCCTTCGCTTCAGCCTTGACCACTTTCAGCACATCCCGCAGCGGATCATTGCTGGTTTCAAAGGTGGCCTCATCGCTCCACTGGGAAACCCCATCAGCCGTGACCGTCTGGACTTGAATGGTGTGACTGGTGCCGCGCAAAACATGATCAATGGTGTAGTTTGCCGCCTTCATATCGCGATACAGCACGCCATCGACCTTGAGGTTATAGCCGGTTGCCCCTTCAACTTCATTCCAGGTCACCGGAATTTCAGTGGTCGTGATGGCCATCGGATCGGCGGTTGGCGCATTCGGCGTCGCAATCGCGTCAGATGGCGTCAAAATTGGATTTTCTGGCGTGGCACTGGTGTCAATACCACTGATTTTGCCCTCAATCCCGTCTTTAGTCACATCCACTGCATGCAACTTCAGGCGCAGGAAGTGCTGGGCCAAATCGGTGCCAACGCCGTCCAGATAACTGTTGGTGAGATAGTTGGTATCATCAAACCAAACATCTGTCCCCGCTTCAAATTCTGCCAACGTTTGGACCTGCTTCAAGGTCACCGTTTGGCCGCCAATAGTGGCCGTCACGGTGCTCGGGGTGGTCTTGGTGCGAACATCAAACTCGGTGGTGCGGTTAGTCTTCATCTCGGCATAAGTGCCAACCGTCGGCGCCACCGTCAAGGTCAAATCGGTACCCTTCAGGCTGCTCGTCACCTTGGTGGTTGCTGAGGCCCCGCTTTGGTACTTGGCAGATAGCCCGTCATCTTCATAAACCGTGTAGCTGCTATCGCCATTGGCATAAATTTGGAACTGCCGCTGGTCTTTGATGGCATCATATGCGGTGGCATTGTTCGTGGCAGGTGCGGTCGGAATAATCGCGCCGGCCTTCACAAAGACTGGTAATTTCCACAGCGGGGCATCAAAGTTATTGATCACCTGACCGCCTTGGTACTCCTTACCCGTGTAGTAATCGATCCAGATTTGATTAGGATCCGGCAGGTAAATGCCATTGCGAATATCATTGCCATCCGCATCGGAGGCCGTATTTTGATAGATTGGGGCAATCAGGAAGTTGTCGCCCCACATGTATTCATACTGCACCAAATCCGTGTAGGTTTCTGGCAGATCTGGGTATTCTAGGAGCAGCGCCCGCACCATCGGATTGCCATCGCTGATGGCTTGCTCCGAAGTCGTGTAGATGTATGGCATCAGCATGGTCTTCTGCTTCAGATAAGCGCGGTTGATGGCGGTGATGGCGTCGCTGTAGACCCATGGCATCTTCTGCTGCGAGCCCCAGCCATCCATGTTCAATTCAATCGGGGTAAAGGTTTTCCACTCGTATTCACGGGCGTTGATGATGGGATTATTCCCGCCGTAAATACCGTCCGTATCCGAGCCCACGTTCGGCTGGCCAGACAGACCTTCGCCGATGTACGTTGGGATGTGGAAGCGAATGTATTCCCATTCACCACCGGTTTGGTCCCCGTCCCAAATCCCAGACATGCGCTGAGTCCCGGCCCAGCCGTGCAACGTAATCACAAATGGCCGCACGGTATCGCCATCGACAGATTCCATCATATCCAGGGCTTTTTGAATGCCATCGAGGCCAAAGGAATAGCCCGCGCCGACCCAGGCCACATCCGTCTTCAATGCCACCACGCCGGCTGCGACTTCAGCGGCAAAATCGCGGTCCTTATTGGTGGGATTATCGGGATCGACCGGGGATAGATTTTGCTGGGTCCACAGGCCCACTTCAATCCCATGCGCATTGGCGTATTCGATGAATTGTTTCAGGTTTTCGACGTTGCCGGCCAAGGTATCGGTTTGACCGTAACCCGCACCATACCCGTCATTTGGCAAGAACCAGCCCAGCGGCATGTCGTATTTTTCATACAAATCAATCATTTGCCGCGCACTGAATTGGTAATTATCTTGCCCGTTAGTGCCTTCGCCGTTCAGCGACTCCAGAATCCCTTGGCCTTTCAAATTCTCGGGCATGTTTTCCGGATTGTATTCCTTGTAAAACTTACCATCAGGGAACTTGTAGGCGCCACGAGTGCCTTCAGGGACTTCAATCCAGACATCGCGGTTGAAGGCATTCAGATGTGCTTCATAAAAGCCGTACTCCGGCATCATCAGTGGCGCGCCGGTCAGCTCGTAGTAGCCTTTGATCAGGCCTTGCGCGGTATCGGCAAAAACGTAAAAGGTATCGAAGCGGTTTTCGTTATGGCTAAGTTTAATCGAACCATCATTAGCGGTATCGAAATTATACGCGCCAGGTGTGAAAGTATTACGCAACACGCCATAGCCATCCGTGGACCAGTAGAACGGCACCGGTGAAGCGGATTCGCCATCGGTCCAGCCGCCTTTTTCGATTTTGACGTTCTCACCGAGCAAGGCGAAATCACCATTTTGCGTGCCGCCACCGAAATAGTTTTCGTTGTCGTGGCGCGCGAGGTATTCGGTACTCTTGTTCGCGGTCAGTTCAATGGGCTGCGTCTCTGCCAGAATCGTCTTATCGCCTTTAGTGACGCTCATCGTGCCGGCAATTTTATTAAAATGAATCTGGACCACGCCGGTATCGATCACGGTTTCGGTATCGTTATCGGTCAGAGTCGAGGCATTGAAGGCATCAGGGCCATACTCGTCCGGGGTCTTGGTCAGAATCTTGGCATTCAGATTCTTCCCAGATTGCGCTGGGTCGCCGTAAGTGTTGGTCGGGTCGGCGTAATAGCGCATGATGTCGCCTTCAAGCAACGAGAGCCGCGCCACTAGGCCATTGGCATAAGTAACTTCGTAATAAGTATCTTTTTTGACGACACTGGTAATTAAAGCCGCCGCCTGCGCCGGATCAGTCGCTGGGTCCTCCGGCTCAGCGGCTGGAGTTTCAGTGGTCGCTTTTGGGGTCGTTTCGGCTGCCGGCGTGGCTGTCGAAGCATCTTGCGCCGGCGTAGTTTCAGTCGTCGAAACACCCTGGGGTGCTTTCGGCGTCGCGGCCGGTGACGCTTCGACCGCTGCATCATCAGTGGCCTCGGCCTCAGCGGCAATGTCGCCGCTAGCTGGCGTCTCAGGTTGGGTTTGGTCAGTTACCGGCGCTGCTTCAGTTTTAGCAGCGGCTTGAGTCTGGCCCGTGCCATCCGGGTTTGTATCAGCATGCACTTGCTGCATGCGGCCACCGAAAAACACAAACATTGATAATACTGAGGTACTGTAAAGCAAGGCCTTGACTGGTCGAGTCAATCGGCTTTTTGAATCACGCATGAATACTCCTCCTTGTCGGATCGAGATCAATCAGTCTGGCGCCGCCGAGTCATCAGAATCCCCATTCTGAATTGAAAGTACCCTCGGCGTTTCCTGAAAGGACTACCCTAGTCATTTCGTCGCCTATGGTGCGACTGATAAAATCAGTTGATGACAGTAATCGTGTTAACTCAAACATCATGACGTTATCCGTATTACAAATAAGATTTGATGACAGTCCCCCTTTCTAATTATAAAGTTCACGCACATTTTAGCATAAATAAGTAAATAAATATTGGTATTAATTGAATGGATATCGTTTACATTTAATGATATAACCGATTTTGGCCTGCTAATATTGTTGTGTAGAAAGAAAAACAACTTATTGAATAAAATTAGATAAAGTGTTTTCAGAAAATACATTTTCTTATTAGCTTTTTTATACCCGTTCGTGAAAAATGAGTGCTTGTCCAGCAACCATTCGTCACTATACGCCCACAGCATTTTCACTTTTACCGCCGGCTAACATTAGCGGCGCTCTGCTATAAACGAAGTGGTCATCATTTTCATCCGTCACTAGATTGGGTGGTACCCTCCCGTCAGATAAAAAAACGCCGACATGGACGTCGACGTTACATGAATTCAATTCATTGTTTTATGCGCGGTGCTTGCGGAAACCGAAAAGACCCAGCAAGGCAACAAGCGCAGTTCCAAGAAATGTCAGTGCTGAATTCTGGGTCTCGCCCGTGGCTGGCAAAGTTGCTGCTTTGGTCTTCTGATCTTGATGGGTCAACGCGACTGCCTTAACCGGCTGCTTACCGGCGTCTCCGATGGCATTGGTAGGTTCCGTACTAGGCTGTGACTCAACGTTCTGTTCTGTTTCCGGTTCTGGGTCAGCGGGTAATTCAGGATTCCAGACCACCGTACTCATGGCTTCATCATCAACCAAAGCCAGTGGCAGATTGTCACTAACCGCAGCAAAAGTGGTGTAGTCGATTGCGTCATCAATCCCCCAGGCCTTTTGAGCAAACGCCCGCAGTGGCGCAGCAAACTGCGCGGCGACCTCGTCTTCGGTCTGAGCATCGTGATTGTCACTCCAAATTGAAATCGCCGAGCCTAAAAACTGGTCGGACAGTTGGCTGTGATCTAGTTTCTGGACAATCTCCTTGCCATCAATTTTGCCATCACCAGCAACATTAGCGAACACGCCATTGTCCCACCCGTTATAAATATTGTCCGCCTTAGGGTATTTATAACCGGCATTTTGGCCCAGGACATAGTACAAATAGCCGTCATCGAAGTTGATCAATTTGTAGCCGTCATCAATCATCGTCTGTAAAGTCGGCATATTGGTCCGGCAATGTGTCCAATACTTCACGATGAAGTCTTTGTTCAGCGCCACTTTCGAGGTGGCATCACGCCGTTCGATACGGTCATGGAAGATCTCAACTTGATAACCGTGAGCTTTGACATAGTCACCCATTTCATTCAGAAAATCATAGAAGGCTTCGACGCCAGTAGCATCCGCGCCGTATTTGGCCTGAGCGGCTTTAACCAACGCTGGGTATTGCGCCATACCTGCCGCGGTCCAATCATCACCTAAGTATTCATCGGCCCCAATGGAGAAATACGGGCTACTGTCACCAAACAACCCCATGTATTCATCCAACAAGGATTTCATAAAGGCTACGGCATCGGGGTTGGTGATATCCAAATAAGCAGAATTTTTCAGTGGCTTGCCAATCGGAATGGTTACCATCTTGCCACCGCGCAGGCCACTAACTACCTGTTGCACCGGCAGTTGGAACTCAGGATGCTGTGACAACACCTGACCAAGATGGCCTGGCATATCAAACTCTGGGGTGACCGTAATGAAGTTTTGCTTCGCATAAGCGATGATCTCTTTGACTTCATCCTGGGTCAAATACTGCGACGACATCACTTCTGGATGTGACTTGGACTCAAGCATGAATCCGGTCTTATCAGAAAAATGCATGAGCAAATCATTCGCTTTGGAGGCAGCCATTTCATCAATTAGGTTCATGAACCAGGCTTTGCTGTAATACTTACGCCCGCAGTCCACGGAAACCTCCCGTAAGGACACTTCTGGTGCATCCTCAATCACGCCCAGTGGCAAAGCGGTTTTTGCTTGCAACAACTGGGTCAAGGTGGTTAAGGCGTAAAAGGCCCCCACTTGCGAACTAGCACTGATTGCAATGTTGTCAGCCGTGATATTGATGCGATAGCCTTGGTCATTGGTGACAGTCTGATCCGCGGTGTTGATGCTAATCACACCTTGACTAACCTTTTGTCCTTGCGAAAGTACCGACAACTCCGTGCCGGACGCTGCCTGATAGTTTGTCGCAAACTTGTCTACCTGATAGCCTAGCGGACTCGCTTTATCTAATTCAGGAGCGGCTACATAATGATACTGACTCCAGTCGATGGCCTGCGTACTCGTGACTTTGTAATCCTTAACGTTAGTCACGGCCACCTGCTGCGTATCCGCAATATCTTCACCGATTTGGACATTAGCCACGGTTGTCGGTTCAGCCTTGGCTGGCGTTTCAGTGTCTTTAGCGTCTAAAGTGCCCTCATTTTCATCACCGGTTGGGGTTGGCGTAGTCACCGCTGCTTTCAATACTTGTGTTTGTGTATCTGCTACAGGCTGCTGGTTGGCGTTGGGCGCCGCTTTCTGGTCTGAGGCACTGTCTGTTTCATCGTCTGTTGTTGTGTTCGTTTTGGCTTCCGAACTGGTCGAGTCAGTCGAAGCAGTTTGGGTCTGAGCCACCGCTGGCTCATCGACTGCAGCGTGCGCTTGATGAGCTGGGGCATAACCCAGCGATAATCCGGTCAAAATCAACGTACTATAAAGTAAATAATGCCAATTCTGTTTCATGATGCTCCTCCTTTGATGTGCCCTTCTAAAAATGACAGTGGCTGAATCGGTATACACCATTGCCAAACTTATCTAACCATGTTGCGCCGATGGCTGTAAACCCCGGTCTTTCGGCATTGATAATGTTTTCACAAAAGAGGACCACGCAAACGTTGGTGTATCATGAGCCGGTCAATATTTAAAAACAGGTAACTATTTTTCGAGAAAATACGCCTTAATTGGTACTGAAAAGCAGCGAAAATGACGGATTAGTCCCCACCTTTAAAAACAATGCCCCTCGTTTTCCCGAATTGTACGCAATCTATCCTAACCAGACGCCTCCCACTAACGTCAGTTCAAAATTGGTTCCTCGGTCACCTGTTACCCGTGGTTACGAACCACAACCAGTGCCGCTCTGATGCTATCAAAAAAGCGCTTTGGCAATTGCCTCGGCGCTATTACTTCACTTCAACTTAATCTGATCAAGCGGAATCACATGCGTGCGATACCTAATCTTGTAGTAGGCAAACATCCCCAAGAACACCGGCAGCGACATGTAGCTAATCGCCAGGCGATACCACTGCCCCGACGTCACCGCCTGCAAATCCTGACCGAACACAATCACTAGCCCCATCACCGCGGCCACAATTGGCCCCAGAGGAAACCACCGCGCGTGGTAAACCAACTCATCCACCGAATGACCCTGTTTCATAAACGCCTGGCGGAAACGGAGATGACTAAACGCAATGCCTAACCAGGCGATGAACCCGGTGAGCCCCGAGGACGCCACCAACAGCTGATAGACCTCGGTGCCGACAATGCTGGCGGCGAACGTCAGCATGCCCACCGCTGTGGTTAAAAGTAGTGCGGGCACCGGAATGCCGCGATCGTTCGTGCGACCAAAAATCCGCGGCGCCATGCCGGTATTTCCCATGGCCCAGAGCATGCGGGTGGAGGCGTACAGCCCGGAGTTCGCCGAGGACAACACCGACGTCAAAATCACGGCGTTCATCACCCCAGCTGCCCCCGCTAGCCCAATGCGCTGAAACACCAAGGTAAATGGCGACATTGCCACACGCGCCTCACTGGCGCCAAGCAAGTTCGGATCCGTATACGGAATCAGTGCCGCGATTACGGCAATCGCCAGCACGTAAAAAATCATGATGCGCCAGAACACCTGCTTGATGGCCTTGGGAATACTGGTTTCCGGCGTCGCCGATTCCCCAGCGGTGATGCCAATCAGCTCGGTGCCTTGAAAGGAGAACCCCGCCACCAGAAAGACGGATAGTCCCGACACCCAGCCGCCATGAAACGGCGCATCCCCCACGGTAAAATTGCGTAGCCCCACCGCCGGGCCGCCAAGAATGCCCACGATCGAAAGCAACCCGACCACGAGAAACACGATGACCGTGATCACTTTGACCATCGCCAGCCAGTACTCGGTTTCGCCAAAGGCTTTGACCGACACCAAGTTCAACGTCACAATCAGTGCTAAGAAAAACAAGCTAATTGCCCACCCCGGCACCTGAGGCAGCCAATAATGCGTCACAATCGCGGTAGTGGACACATCCACCGCCAGCGTAATCGCCCAATTGAGCCAGTAATTCCACCCTAGCGCGAACCCGACGGCCGGATCGATAAATCTGGTGGCATACTCAGAAAACGAGCCGGACACTGGTAAGTAAGTTGCCATTTCGCCTAAACTGGTCATCAAAAAATACACCATGATGCCCACGGCTAAATAGGCAATCAAGGCGCTGCCAGGACCGGCTTTAGCAATGGTGGAACCACTCGTCACAAACAGACCAGTGCCGATACTGCCACCAAGGGCAATCATCGACAAATGCCGCGTTTGAAGATTCCGTTTGACCGCTGTGTTTTCAGGTTTGCTTGTCATCGTCCTGCCTCCACTTCGCTGAAAAGCCTAACATAGCGGCGTGAGGGCATCCTGAGAGTTCAGGTCAAGTCCATGAGAAACTTTTCACGGCGATTTCCTTTTCCTCTCACCAGTCATCCACGCAAAAAAACGCCACCGAGGCTAGTTCGGTGGCGACGCTTATCCTTAAAGCAGTTCCTGCTCCGGCAGCTGGTAATTGGTAATGACCAGATGCTCAACGTCTTTGGCGTTGCGGTTCTTAAAGTTCACTAAGTACGATTTATCAAAAGCATGAAGGAACACCTGCTGACCATTGGCCGTGGCAGTGCCCGCTTCATACAAAGCCGCAATCAGCGGCGTATTCTTGATTACGAGCATCCAGTTAGCGACCGTATCATGGATCAAATACTGCGCCAGCCGGCCTTGGTCAGATTGGCCAAACTCGTTGTTGGCATAAGTGGAAAAATCCGTATCGTAAGGCGGATCGAGGAACACGAAATCGCCTGCCACTGGGGGATGGGTCGCCATAAAATCAGCAAAGTCCTGATTGCCTAGGGTGGTGCGCGCCAACAGTGCCGTTAATTCCGGGTTGTGATAATCCGCCACCCGACTGGCCAACGTGTTGTGGTTGTATGTCATACCACCGTACGGGACGTTGAACTTGCCGGTTTTGGAATAGCGAAACATCGAGGAGTACGCATACTGGCGAATGAACAGATACAGCGCTGCTTGCTCCCCTGGCGTAAGAGCCAGTTCAGGGATGCGATTGAACAAGTCACGGTAGTACACATACAGCGAGGATTTGAAGGTGGTCAAAATGATTTGTTCAAAATCGGCCTGCGAAATGGTGACACCAGCTGCCGCTTGCTTGCGCAGGAAGTTCACCTTGCGCGCCATCGCCACCGGCAAATCGGCAAAGAAGCCCCGCCCATTTTCAAACCCCGGGGCAAAGGCGGTCGTCATCGCGGTTTGATGGGCCGCGACCCAGGCCTGAGTCTGCGGCCGCGGTGGTTCTACCGCTTTCACCTGCACCGCGAAAAATTTCACCAGCTCCGGCTTGATCAAATCGACATAAGCTTCGGCGCCGACCCAAGCGGCATCAATGCGCGCAACCGCCGCAAAGAAGCTTTCATCCCCCGTGGCCACGGCGCGATACAGCCGCATCAGTTCATCAGAGCGATCATTGATGTAATACCCGTCAATGGTTGAACTGCGGCGGCTGCCCACTGCAAAGTACACCGCGCCGCCGCCAACGAAGGGTTCATAATAATGGCGAATCTGTGCCGGCAAAGCCGGCAAAATGTGCGGCAGCTCCTTGGTTTTACCGCCAGGATATTTCAATAAAGGCGTCAGCATTTTCTCTACTCTTTCATCGCGACTATTTTTTCTCGGTGTCTCTAGTGTACCCAATGACCACCGGTGATACAACGCTCACCGGCGCGCCCAGGCGGCCAAGGCACTTTCAATCGTGGCAGGCCATTGAATGTAAGTGGTTAGCTGGCGCGCCGCGGCACTGATTTGCTCAAGCAGCGTGGCCACTTCCTGCGCAGTCGCGTCCGTCGCATAGGCGACCTGCATCATTGCGCTGAACTGTTTGATGGTCAGGGGCACTACTGGCACCGGCTGGCCCAGCCAAGAATCACGATTCAGCAAAAACAGCTGCCACAAGGTGCGCTGATTGATGCGCGCGCTGATAAACACGCCTAGCGTCGGCTTCGGGCTGGCCTGGCTGATTTTGATCACATGGTCAATCACCGATGAGGCCTCGTGTTCCCACTGCACCGTGCCAGCCATCATGGAGACTTCCGGCACCAAAATGCTGCTGGCCAGGTGCACTTCCATATCCGGCGTGTTGCCGGTGCCTGGGGCAAAGGACTTCGGCGTCAAATCGGGATTCATCTGGAAATGATGAATCACTTCCTTGTCCTGACCGCTCAGCGCGACAAACGCCCGCCAGGTGTTGACTTCCAGCCACAACGCCGCCTGGTCTTTATCAGTTAAAATCGTGTCAAACCGCTCGAGAATTTCGCGGCGGGCGGCCGGCGTCTGTGCTTCTTTTTGGACATACAGCAGTTCCGTTTGCGCCAGCACAGCCTGATCTAGCGCCGACTCAAGGTCTTTGAGCTGCTGAATCGATGCACTGGCTAAATTGGCTTTGATCACCGCCACCTGAGCCGGTGCATAAGGCGCATCGGGCAAGGCCGCGAATAAACGCGCCGCATGGTCCAGCTTGTCCTCGACCAACTGCAGCCGCGCATCCGGCTGATCCCATGGCAGCGGCAAATTGCCCACGGCGCCAAACCAAGCCAGCGTCTCACGGGCACTTTTTTGGACCAGGTGGCCATCAACTGACTGTTTTGGCGGCAACACGAAGGCAAAATCGTTCACCAACTGCTGCAGCTTC
The DNA here is from genome assembly GCF_016861845.1 of Lacticaseibacillus suilingensis. Taxonomy (GTDB): domain Bacteria; phylum Bacillota; class Bacilli; order Lactobacillales; family Lactobacillaceae; genus Lacticaseibacillus; species Lacticaseibacillus suilingensis. The sequence goes on along the minus strand of NZ_BOLV01000004.1, from coordinate 110,699 downwards.
GGCTGATTCAGCGCCGAGACCCGCAACTTCATCGCCGTGCCGCGACCATGCGAGTAAAAGAGTTCGGTGAATTCCAGCGCCCGGCGCAAGGCATCGGTGTAGTCATGCTGAATCGAAATAATCTTGCGGTCAGCGGTGGCGGGATAAAACTGGTGCCAAACTTTGATGACCAAAGCTTCAACGGCGCGGTTATCGTTCCGACTCGGCAGCTTTGCATACGCGGTGCGGAAAGCCTGCACCGCTTCAATGGTGGTTGGCACCGCAGCATCATCCAACGTACCGAACACAAAGGTGAGCTCGTTGCGACTGAGCGCCCCGAAATGCGCCATCAGCTGCAGCACCGTTCGCATTGGAAAAACGCCGTGCTGTTCGTCGACCATCACGTACATCTTGAGCAGCTGGACCAAAAAGTCTTCCCCGCTTAACTGGCCGGCCACGGCGCGCTGCCCCACCGGCGTCAGGCGCGCCGTTTTGGCGTCCATCAAGCCATATTGTTCAGCGGTGGTGACGATTTGGCGGACTTTGGATTCCTTATCACTGAAATCACCAGCGGGTTGCTGGCCAGCCACAAAATCAGCTAGCGTCAGTTGTGTCAGCGGATCCGGATCGTCGGCATCGCTTTCGATGGCATAGCGAATCGCCCGCCGCACCGGATAAAGCACCGGAATCTTGGCCATGGTACTCGGTTCTTGGTTGGCCACCGCGGCTTGATAATTCGCTTGTTGAAATTGGGCAAAATATGGCAACCAAGCCATTAGTTTGGCGATGGACCGCGGCGCCGTGCGCCAGTTGAAGTTGGTTTTTTCGGCCATGGCAGTGGCCCCCCTTTTTAATCGTATAGTGATAGTTTAACATGCGCCACCCGCCAGCCTCGCAGGAGTTTTGGCCTCTCATTGAACGTTCGTTTTTCTCGGGAGCAAATATGCTACAATTTCCGTTAAACTGTTTTCACAATCACCGCGTGCTATCGCCTGGCTTCCAAGTGGTGAATCGTTAAGCGAAGAAAGGAATTAACCCATGTCAAACCGCACCAAACGCACCATCACCATCCTTATTTTCAGCGAATTTTTGATTTGCCTTGGCATGAGCCTGATTTTCCCAGTGATGCCTTTCATCAAAAATGAGCTGCATTTTACCGCCACTGATATGGGCATCATGTCCTCACTCTATGCCTTGATGCAGTCCATCGCTTCACCTTTGATTGGCCGCCTGTCGGACCGCATTGGCCGCAAGCCGTTGCTATTGGGTGGCCTCGGGTTGTTCGCCCTATCGGAAGTGCTGTTTGCTTTGACCAATCATCTCTATATGTTTGATCTGTCTCGCATCATCGGCGGCTTATCCGCCGGCATGTTTGTCCCCACCGCGCAGGCTTTGGCGGCAGATGTGACAGATCTCAAGCACCGCGCGAAAGTCATCGGCTGGCTGTCCGCGGCTTTCTCCGGCGGCCTCATTCTCGGACCTGGTCTGGGCGGGCTACTGGCCCAACACGGTTATAAAACGCCGTTCTGGACCGCGGCAGTTCTGGGCCTCATCGGCCTGATTGCCACGCTTTTCCTCCTGCCGAAGGATGAACCGCGCCAGGAAACCACCACCAATGCCGCGGCCAAAGGCGACTGGCGGGCAGTACTAACTGGGCCGATGCTGATGCTGTTTGTGCTGATTTTGGTCTCCAGTTTTGGGCTGCAAAGTTTTGAAAGTATCTATAGTATTTTCGTCAATGAGGTCTTCGGCTTTACTTTGAAAGATATTGCGCTGGTGTTGACCCTTAACGGCATCATTTCTCTGATTGCCCAAGTCGTCTTCTTCGATCGCATTGTCCAGGCCATTTCCGAAATTGGCCTGATCAGAGTGGCTTTTGCCGCCTCGGCGCTTGGCGTCTTTTGGCTGATGTTCACTCACAGCAAAGTCATTGTCATGGTCATGACCTTGGTCGCCTTTACCGCCTTCGATCTCCTGCGCCCTGCCATCACCACGCTGCTGACCAAGGCCAGTGCCAGCAATCAAGGTGTCATCAATGGCCTGAACATGTCGCTAACTTCAGTAGGCAACATTGCCGGGCCGCTAATTGCCAGCGCCTTACTAGACTGGAATTACCATATTCCTTACGCCGTTGTGGTATTTTTCCTTGCCATCAGTTTTGGCCTCACTTACACCGTCCACTTAACGGCGCAGCGGCATTAAGCGTATGCAAATAAGCCATTGTTTCCCGCCGGCCGGGAAGCAATGGCTTTTAGTTGCCGCTGGGTAACCAATCCCAGGTGTAGTGTTTAGACCCATCAGCTAGCACCACTGAGTAGGCCGTCGCTGGGCGGTTGGGGCTGCCCGCCTGCGCTAGTTTAAGCGCGGCGGACGCTTCGGCCATGGTATCAAACAAGCCGCCTGCGCCGATCACTGCCTCCTCAGCAGCCTCGTCACTGTCGTCATTTTCGTCAGGCGAAGCCGCTGGCGTGGCAGTGCTAACCGAATCGTCGACAGGCTGCTGATAGCCTTCGCCGCTGGTCGTGGCAGGCGTTTGCGCTGGGGTGGTTGGCGTCTGCTCGTCGTGGTTAGGCTTAGCTTCCGCCGCTTCACCGGCGGCCGGGGTCGCTGATGGGGAGGTGTTAGCGGTATTGGCCTTAACGGCTGGCTGCTGACTGGCCACTTCGTCAACAATCGGCAGGTAAGTCTGCTGAAAAGCCGGACTCGCCACCGCGGTCACTGCACTGCGCGCCGCTTCAATCTGCGCTGAAGACGGCTCCGTCTGCACCTGCTGCACCTTTCGCAGCGCGGTCACTTGCTGCTCAACCAGCTGGACTTTTCGGGCGATATGTTTCGCATAGCGGGGCCCGTTTTGCTTCAGCCGCGCGTACGCCTGCATTAGCGTGGTGTTGTTATAAGCTTGGTCCATGATGACCTCGTCAGTGCCTAAGACATTATGCGTTTCCTCAAAAATCGCGGTGTAGACCTTGGCCGCAGTGAGCTGCTGCTCGGCGGCTTGGTACTGAGCCCGCTGCTTATTCGAGAGCACGGATAAATACTGCCGCATTTGCTGTTTAGCATAGGCGACATGGTTGAGCTGCGCAGTCGCCAAATTACTGCTGGGATCACTGATAAAATCATCGGACGCCAAAACTTTAGCGCTGGTGTTTAACGTCCGTAGCGCCGCCGTGGCCGCTTCCACGTGGAGCTGGCGCTGCCAAAACACGCCACCGCCCACAGCGATGCCGAGCACCACGCACACCAAAGCAATCAGTTTTTTCACCCTGCTCGCCTCTTCCCAAGAACCCCCTGTGCCACACGTTTCAGGCCATGACAGCCCTTTCATGCGTCAAGTATACAAGGTCGAGCAAAAAGCTGTCAATCAGACTGCAGACCGAGCCGATAGCGGCATAAGCAGTGCCTTGGGCCGCAGTCATCCGCCTACAAGCGGCCAGCCATAACTGAAAAGCATAGCGCCACCTGGGTAATAAGCATTCGCGTTTTGGTTCATAAATGGTCATAATAAACGCGACGAGCAAACTCAAAAATGGAGGTCATCAAATATGAAAGATACCCGCTTTATTAAACCCGGCCAAGTGGCCATTGAAGACGTGCCCATGCCCACCTTGCAGGCAGACGACGATGTAATTTTGCGCATCGTTCGGACCTGTGTGTGCGGCTCCGACTTGTGGGAATACCGCGGCATTGACGACGCGGCTGCGCACTCTGAAAACGGCGGCCATGAAGCCTTGGCCATTGTCGATTCCGTCGGCAGTGCTATCACCACGCTGATGCCTGGCGATTTTGTCATTGCGCCCTTCACCCACGGCTGCGGCCACTGTGCCGCCTGCCGCGCCGGCTATGAAGGTGGTTGCCTCAACCATGAGGATAACTTCAGTCGTGGTGCACAAGGCGAATACATGCGCTACCAACACGCTGAATGGTCCCTGGTGAAAATCCCCGGCCAACCGGCAGACTACAGCGAAGAAATGCTCAAGTCGCTGCTCACCTTAGCGGATGTCATGGCCACCGGCTATCACGCCGCCCGGGTCGCGCATGTCGGCGCCGGTGACACAGTCGTCGTCGTGGGTGACGGCGCGGTCGGCTTGTGCGGCGTCATTGCCGCCAAAATGCGCGGCGCCAAGCGCATCATTGCCATGAGTCGCCATGAAGACCGCCAACGCTTGGCCCTTGAGTTCGGCGCCACCGACATCGTGCCGGAACGCGACCAAGCCGGCATCGACCATGTCATGCAGCTGACGGATGGCGAAGGCGCGGATGCCGTCTTGGAATGTGTCGGCACCGAACAATCCGTCGCCACTGCCGTGAAAGCCGGGCGCCCAGGCGCCACGGTGGGCCGAGTCGGTGTGCCGCACAACCCTGAAATGGATCTGACCCCAGTGTTCTTCCGCAACACCGCCATCGCCGGCGGCCCCGCTTCGGTCACGACCTACGACAAACAAGTCTTGTTGGATGCCGTGCTCAAAGGCGAAATCCATCCTGGCAAAGTCTTTACCCAAAGCTTTAGCTTAGACGACATCGACGCCGCCTACCAAGCGATGGATCAACGCAAAGCCATTAAGTCCTACATCATCCTCTAGGAATCAGAAAAGCCGTCTCTACTGAGACGACTTTTTGATTCGCTTAGGATTCATTAGCCACCAGCCCGCTGCGATATTGCTTAGGGGACTCGCCAAAGTGTTTCTTAAACGTCGAGCTGAAGTAGTTCGGATCGGCGTACCCGCACAGATGCCCAATCACCTGACTCTTTTCATTGGTTTCTAGCAGCAGCCGCGCCGCGCGCTCCAGCCGGAAATTGGTCAGATACGTGATGAATGACAGGCCTTCTTCACGCTTGAACAAGGTAGAAAAATACGAATTCGACACGCTTAACGCCTGGCACACATCATTGAGCGACAGTGTTTCATCGCTGTAGTTCACCCGCACGTATTCCTTGGCGTTTTGTATCAAAGCAGTGGAACTGTTTTCCCGCGCGGCCTTCAATTGTTCATGCATCGCCGGCGCCACGGTCATCAGCCACTGGCGCAGCGACTCAGGCGACAATTCTGGCAGCCGCAGGTACAGGCCCTTGAGATTATCAGTCAAGGCGCTGACCTGCAAATGGTTATTCACCGCAAAGCGGTACAAACTGCCGATCATCTCGGCGGTGACTACCGTATGTTCAGGAATGCTCGTGGCGGTTTCATTCATGCGCGCTAGGTAAGTATCCACCGCGGTCTCAATCGCCGCCTCTGGCCCGACATGAATCGCCTTGAACAAATCAGACAACCCGCCATCACTGGAAGACGAGAACGTCATTTCCGTGGTCGGCTCCACTTCTTGCAGGTTGATGACCCGCGAAGCCCCGTAGATACTGCGATATGAAACCGCCGTCCGCGCTTCCTTGTACGCCTGCGGCAAGTCCAGTAAATCAGCCGTGACATCGCCGACGCCGATGGTCACCACCGCCCCGAGCGTCGTCCGCACTTCTTTGCAGAAGCGGTCGGCTTCATCCGTCAGCCCGGGTGCGTCCTCCGCCCGGCACAGCTGCACGATAATCACTGTATTGGCCAAATAGGAAAAAATCGCCACCTGCCAGTTAGCGCCGAAAAACGCTTTGGCCTGATGCAGCACACTGGTCCGCAACAGCACCGGATCCACCCCGCTCGGCCCCAGCGTGCTCGAAGTATGAAGCAGCAAGCAGGCAAAACAGGGGCCGCTTAGCGGAATTTGATAATCGCTTAAGTACCGCGGCAAATCCTCCGCCGCCACCCGGCCGTTGATCAAGGCCGCATAAAAATTAGCCTGCATCACCGGCAGCGAGGTCTGATAATACTGGCGCAGCGACTGCATATTCGCACTAGCCGCCGCTTCGGCATCGAGTTGCTTCCGCAGCAGGGCAAACGTGTGGCCCAACTCAGCCGCGCTGATCGGTTTCTCCAGATAAGCACTGACCCCAAGTGGCATCGCCGCCTTGGCACTGGCCAGCGCCGCCGTATCCGTTAAAATCACAAATTTGGCCTCAGGCAGCAACGCTTTCATTTTCTGAATCAAAGTCAGCCCACTCATGCCGCCTAAAGTTAGCTCGGTGACCACCACATCCGGCCGATGAAGCACGGCCTGCTCTTGCGCCGCCTTACAATCATCGGTCCCGCCTAAAACGGTAAACCCTAATTGCTCCCAGTCAACCATGTCCTGCATCGCCGCGATTTCAGTCGCGTTTTCGACAAACAGTACACTGTACTTCCCCATGAGTCCGACTCCCCGCTTTTTGCCTATGTTTTAGTAAAAGTGGCCTACATATTAACTAGTTTTAGTATACCATGTAAGCGCTTCAGTACAAGAGCGAGCCCTTGCGGTTGGCCTACGAGGCTGAAAGCCCAACTTAACGCGATTCGTATCACGCAGTTGCCGCGTTTGAACACTAAAACGCAGGAAGTTTACCCGTGAACTTTTTTGACCTCGAGAGGCTTTTGTTGCCACTTTGCGCCTCAGCACATGGCCCCTATCGGCACCCCACCGAGATTGTGACTGTTAGCGAGCGGGCCCGGTTGGGGCGGCAGAGGGGCGTGGTGGTCCAGCCGCGAAACAGTTAGCCCACGAGGAGACTGCGCAGCAGGCTGCTCCTGGGCTAACTGGGGGCAAATGCGAGACAGCGTTGAGCGCGCAGCGCGATGCTGGCTCGCATTTGAGGCTGGAGACCGCTTTTCGGCTCCAGCCGTCCCCCGCAACCGGACCGCCACGCCCCGTCGCCGCCCCAGCCGGGCCCGCGTCCTCCCCAGCCAAACCAAAAACCGCCCGACCGAATAACGGTCAGGCGGCGGTTGGAGCTGGTTAGAGGCGGATGCAGGGACGCGGTAACCTATTTCTTTTGCATGTACTTCAAGGAGTCGAGGGTAACCGCGACGAGGATGATGATCCCTGAGAAGACGAACTGCAAGTTGGTATCAATCCCCAGGATGGTCAAGGCGTAGGTCAACGCGGTGAAGATCGTAACCCCGACAACCACGCCGGAGATCTTACCAATCCCACCGGTGAAGGAAACCCCGCCGACCACGCAGGCTGCGATGGCGTTCATTTCCCAGCCTTGGCCATAAGCGGCGGAACCTGACCCGACCATGCGGGCACATTCCAGCCAAGCGCCGAAACCGTAGAGAATACCGGCAAAGACGAAGGCGCCCAGGGTAACCGCGAAGACGGAAATCCCAGAAACCGAAGCGGCTTCAGGGTTGCCACCAACGGCGTACAAGTTCTTCCCAAAGCGCGTCTTGTTCCAAACGAACCAGGTCACGATGATGGCGACAATCGCCCACAAAATGATGGATGGGAACCCGCCGACGTTAGGAATGATCATGCTAGGAATGGCAGGATCGATGGCCCCGAAGGATACCCCTTTCGTCGCGTAGGTGACCAACCCGAAGATAATCAGCGTGTTAGCCATGGTGGAAATGAAGGGGTGCATCATGAACTTGGCGGTAAAGAACCCGGCAATCGTGGTGAACACGGTACAAAGCACGATGCAGACTACCAAAGCCAGGATGACCCGCGGCCAGAGGCCCATCTTCGAAAAGTCGAAGACATGGCCGAACACCGAGCCAGTGTTGATGCCTTGGTGCATGATGATGGTGGCGGCAGTCATGCCCATCCCGACCATACGCCCGATGGACAAGTCAGTCCCAGTCAGCAAGATCAGCCCTGCCACCCCAAGGGCTAGGAACATCTGCGGGGAAGCTTGTTGCAGAATGTTCAAGACGTTGTTGTAGGTCAACAGCGAGGTGCCTTTGATGATTGGGGTAATGATACACAGAATGATGAAGACAAAGACAATGGCAAAATACAGCCCGTTGCGCAGCAAGAAATCGCGGCGGTTAAAGGTATACTTGTAATTTTCCCAGCGCTGGCTGAGGTTTTCTTGGAAGGAGAACTTGGACATCCGCAGCAAGTCCAGCATGTGATACTGATAAACAAACGCCGCGTGCTTGCGGTCTTTGATCGCCCGCTGGCGCACTTGGTAGGTCATCTTGGCATCAAACAGCTTGTTCTTGTGGATGTAGTTCTCTTCTTTGATTTCGGCGTGGTCGGAAAGCTTGGCCACGGTGGCTTTGTGCTCTTGATCCAAGGTTGCTAATTGCTGGTCGTATTCCTGCTTAGCCGCGACTTTTTCGGCGGCGCAACTGGCGACAACCGGCTGGTAGTAGTCCTTGTCGAAATGTTCCTTCAGGTAAGCTTCGGCCTGGCCAATCAGTTCGCTCACTTGGGCTTTGTTCTTGCCTTCCACTTCCTTGGCTTTCACTAAGCGAGTGCGGTCGGCTTGAATCAAGCTGTCGCGCTCGCCTTTGGTCAAACTCTTATCGCGCTTGACCGCATCGATGTGGCTGTTCAGGGCGATCACTTGGTCAGTCCCATCTTTGCGCAGCGCGTTGATTTGCTGCTGAATGGCGCCAATGTGTTCGTCGATTGGTTGCCTCAGTTTTGCTTCGGCCTCAGCGGATAAGATCTCGTTTTTGTCTGCCATAATGTTCTCCCCTTCACTATAGATATTTGGCGCTGAGTCGCAGCAGCTCTTCTTGGTTCGTCTTCTTGGTTTCCACAATCCCACTCAGGCGGCCATTGGACATGACGCCGATGCGATTGGTAATCCCCAAGATTTCGGGCATTTCCGAAGACACCACGATGATGGTGGCGCCTTGCTTGGCCATTTTGATGATCAATTCATAGATTTCATACTTCGCCCCGACGTCAATCCCCCGAGTCGGTTCATCCATCATGAATAATTGTGGCGCCCGTTCGAGCCATTTCCCAATGATGACCTTTTGCTGGTTCCCCCCAGACAGGCTGGCAATCAGCTCATCTGGGCCCATGGTCTTGGTATTCATGACCTTGATTTCTTTCATCGTGGCCTTGTGCATCTTCGGATTGGACAGCGCCACCCCGCGCCGGTACGATGGCAGGTTGGTGATGGTGGTGTTAAAGGTCAAACTGCCTTTCAAAAACAGCCCGTTCGCCTTCCGCTCTTCCGTAATCAGCGCAAAGCCATGTTCCATCGCTTCTTTCGGTGAGTTGAAGTTGCTGAGCTTGTCGTTGAAGTAAACGCGCCCAGCAGCCCGAGTCCGCACGCCGAAAATCGTTTCCAGCAATTCGGTTCGGCCGGCGCCGACTAGGCCATACAAGCCGAAGATTTCGCCTTTGCCAACATCGAAGGTGATGTCCTGCAAGTGCGGTTCGAACTTGGTGGACAAGTGGCGCACAGACAGCGTTGTTTTGCCGACGGTGTTATCCACCGGTGGGAAGCGGTTGTCCAGCGGCCGGCCAACCATGGCGGTGATCAGCTCGTTCATGTTCGTGTCTTTGGTCGGCTTGGTCATCACCAAGTGGCCATCGCGCAGCACCGAAACCTCATCACAGATTTCAAAGACTTCATCCATTTTGTGGGAAATGAAAATCAAGGAAATGCCCTGATCCCGCAACATGCGCACCATTTCAAAGAGCTTGTCCACTTCTTGCGCCATCAGCGAACTGGTCGGCTCATCCAGCACAATCACTTTGGCGTTGTACGAAATCGCCTTGGCAATTTCGCACATTTGCCGCTGGGATACAGACATTTTGCGCATCGGTTGGGTCAGGTTCGGCGTCATCCCCAAGCGCCGGAACAGTTCCGAGGCTTCACGGCGCATTTGTGCTTCATTCACCACGCCTAAGGAATTCACCGGGTAGCGGCCAAGGAACAGGTTATCCACGACGCTACGATCCAGCGCCTGGTTCAATTCCTGGTGCACCATGGCAATCCCATTTTCCAAGGCATCTTTCGGCCCGCTAAAGGCCACTTCCTTCCCATCCAGGAAGAATTCGCCTTCGTCTTTGGTTTTGATCCCAAAGAGGCATTTCATCATCGTCGATTTGCCGGCGCCATTTTCGCCCATGAGGCCCATGACCGACCCGCGCTTCACATCCATATCAATGTGATCAAGCACCCGGTTGCGGCCAAATGACTTGCTCAGCCCGCGAATCGAGAGCACGACATCTGGCGCCTGCGTTTCTTTAGTTGGTTTTGTTGCTGTAGCTTCCTGCATGCTATCGCTTCCTTCCAGCGCCTTCGCTTTTTAAAAAGCAACTCCAGCGGTAAGAGACGACTCCGAAACTCGAGAAGACATTTTCGGCGATCCCTTATCTCTGGAGCTGCGTTCAAACGAGGCGGTTAATTAGCGGCTGAGGATCGAGGTGTACGAGGACCCGTTGTCCGTCTTTACCATGTTGATGGCAAATGCATCGTATTCGCTTGGGTTGCCCAAACGGTTGGTGATGTTGGATTCGGTTTGGCCGTCGCCGCCGATGAATTCAACCTTCAAGTTCATCAGCTTGGCATACTTCTTCAGCAGTGGTTGGTAAGTGGAGCCCAGGAAGTTATCGGAGGAGTTGTAGATATCCAGCCATACCTTCTTTTCAGGCGCCTTGGACTTGCTGAGTTGATGCGAAGCCCCTTCGTAAAGCTTGGTGGAGTCGGTGAAGTCCTTGTAGTTTTCAGCAGTAACGGAAACGTTCATCGCGTAGTAAGAACGATCGCTTGCTTTGTAAACATACGTGTCCTTGGCCAAAACGTTGCCGGCGCTGTCTTTGGTGTCGATCCCGGCGCCTTTCTTTGCGCCGTCCAAAGCGTTGCGCAGAACGCGCAGGGTCAGGTAAGCTTGCACGTCAGCGTGCTGGCTAACCGTGCCGCCGTAGCCTTCTGCAATCGCCGCAACGGCATCAGAGTTAGCATCGTAGCCGAAGGTTGGTACTTTGTTTTCCTTGGACCAAGCACTGAACATCGCCATGCCCATGCCGTCGTTGTTTGAAGCGATGACATCGATTTGGTTGCCGAGGCTTGAAGACCAGGTGCCGATTGCGTTCCCGGCAGTCGCAGCATCCCAGGTTGCGCCTGAGTTGTTCTTCATTTCTTGGGAAGCCAATTCGCGGATGGTGTATTCCTTACCGCCAATGGTCAGCTTGCTGTCCTGAACAATCTTGGACTTGCCGTCTGAGTTCATGCCGGCTGGGGCGGAGTTAACCGCGTCGCCTTTCTTCACGCCGGTACCCAAAGCGGTCCGGACCCCACGCGTCCGGGCGATGGAGTCGTTATGGCCAACGTCCCCGATGGCCAGCACGTAGCCGATCACGCCGTCATGGTTGCGGTCGATGGTGGCGATGTTCTTTTCGATGTAAGTCTTGATCATTTCCCCTTGAACTTTGGCCCCTTGGTTGGCGTCAAACCCAACATAGTAAGTATCTTTGTTGAACTTCAAGGCGTTCATGTCCAGCTTCCCGTTCGTACTGTTAGAAGGCTGGCGGTTGTACCAAACGACTGGTTTGTCTTTGTTGGCCACAGTCTTGCCGCCATCGCTGGATTTGGATCCGCAGGCTGCCAGCAGCAATGTTGCCCCCAAAACTAATCCCAAAGTACCTAACAACTTCTGTTTCTTCATGGTATAAGTCCTCCCTTACACTAGCAACAATGAATGCGCTTACTTGAGTTCAGTTTACCGTGGTGGGTTAGTTCACACCATAGAATATTATTGGGTTAACATTGAAAATTTTTTACTAAAAAAGTTTATATTGCCTGATAGGCAAATGACCGCTTCTCGCTCAACGTCCCCTGCCAACCTGCTGAAAGCTTGGTGACGCCGTGGTTTGCAGCCCGTCATCACAGTGTTTGGCGCCGCTGACCGCCAACTATTTAAGGCGGCCGCGCGCGTTAGTAAAACCTAAAATTAGGTTAACCACCACGTCATTTGCCGCCAGCCCTGCTATACTGGCGAAACAAGGAGGTCATGAAGATGAAAACAACTGTTCATCGCTGGAGCCTGCGCCTGGGACTCTTGCTGATCTTTGCTGGCCTGGTCTGCTTTGTGGCTCGGGTTTTCAACCCAGCCTACCTCGATGCCAGTGGCATGCTCCACGAGCCGTTTTATCTGGTCATCCTCGGCTATGCCGGACTCTTTAGCGGCGCCGTCAGTCTTTTGATTTCATTCGGCACCCGCCATCACGCCTAACGAAAAATCCGTCCATCACAATCGCGTGATGAACGGATTTTTGGATTAGTTTGAACTAGGGAGTTCGTTATTCAATGAAGCATGGTGCTAGTGTTGCCGCTTGCGCAGGAGATCGAAGCCGAAGAACCCGGCGATGGCCGCGAGCATTGCCAACCCGGCAGCAACCACGCCTTGTGCGCGCTGTTCCCCGGTTTCAGGCAAGTTGTCGGTCGAAACCGTCTGCTTGCCATCACTACTTTGATCGGTGGTGGCATCATCGGCCGCAGGATCTGAACTGTCAGTGTCCTCGTCCATTGCCGCTGGCTGACTATCAGTGCCAGTTGCGTCAGCCTGGTCATTGTTGTCACTGTCGGCCGTGATAGCTGGATCCCCGGCAGTGATGGGATTAGTTGATTCCGCTGGTTCGCTTGGCTCGCTGGCGACACTCGGGTCACTCGAAGCACTTGATGCACTTGAAGCACTCGCTGGACTTGATGAACTCGATGAGCTTGACGAACTTGAAGAACTTGATGAACTCGATGAACTCGATGAACTTGAAGAACTCGAGGAACTGGATTCGCTTGGATTACTTGGATCCGTTGTTACTGGCGTGTTCGTTTGCTCTGTATTCTCCGTTGGCTCTGTCGTCGTCAGTGCTGGTCCGGAGTAATTCGAGCCATCATTCGCAATTGGGAAGCCGACTATGGCCAAAAGCTGCTCGTCGGTATAGTCGTCATCATTTTCTTCACTGTTATAGAAGTAATCGTACAACTGCTGATAGAACGCGCTATCGTCGCTGTTGTCAGCGTGTGACTTCCCGTTATCACGATCTGCAACCGCCCGTGAGGCTGCAGCCAGCAGGTCGCCACGTTCGGCGTTAAAGGAGCTACTATACAGGTCCTGATAGCCAGCCGCGTAGCCAGCCGAAGTCCCGGTGAGGTCCATGGCCACCATGCCATCAGCGGCATCTTCACTCGCATCTTGTTGGCCAATGCTGCGCTGTGCTTCGTAGCGCGCATTGCCCAGGGCATACGCCTGCTTGTAAGCCGCTTTTTCTTCTGCGGTGGCGTCATCCCCAGCATATGAGCCGCGTCCGTTGAGACCATCATCAAACCCTGTCTGCTGTGCTTCCTGGATATTCGCCGGCAGAGTCGAATCAGCTGGGAATTCGTAGGTGACATCATAGCCAGTTTGATAAAGCTTCGACTGGCTCTTGTTATCAGCTGGTTGATTGCCAGCGGCAATATCAGCCTTCGCTGCCTCTACGCCGGCATCATACTCTGCCATTAACCCTTCATAGGCTGCCGTGTAGCCTTGCTGATAACCGACTGTTTTGCCGGTTAAATCACGGGTGAACTGGTTCCAGGTCGCATCGTAAGTTCCATCGGATTTACCAGCAGCCACATCCTGATCAAAGACCTCCTTGCCAGCATTATAGGCGGCAGTGTAATAATCTTGGTAAGTTTCCGATTGGTCGCTATTATCCGCAGCCTCGTTGCCAGCCGCAGCATCTGCTTTCCCGGCGGCGGTGCCGGCGTCTTCAGCACTGGTGATGCCAAGCCGCTGCGCCTCGCCTTGATCGTAGCCGTAGGTGTAACCCTTTTGGTAAGGATCAGATTCCATCGTCGTATCGGCATAGTCGTAATTACCGACCCCATCGGCAAGGCCATCGGCTTCGCCTTGATCGTAAGCCGCTTGGTAAACCGCATGCCCAGCCGCATAAGCGGTGGCATAAGCGGCGCGGTACTCCGGCGACTCCTTGCTGTTGTCCGCTTGCGGCTTGCCGGCTTCACCGTCGGCTTTACCAGCCGCCGTGCCTTCTTCGCCAGATAAATCGACCGACTGATAAAAGGCGTAGATGGTCTGGCTGCGGGTCACTTGATAAGTGGCCAACTCAATGACGTTGCCTTGATCATCTTCCCAGTGATCGAAGGTATAGCCTTTGTTCACCTGGGAATAACGGTAATTATCATACGAACCAGTCAGCAAACTCCCCTGTTTTACGAGCAAGGTAATATCCAGATTAGAGGCCTCTGGCTCCGCGGATTCGAATTTGACCGAAAAGCTTTGATTGCCATTATAGCCGCGATTGGCCCCACGCTTGGTTTCGGCATAGCCTTGGGCATAGCCGGCTTGGTAGGCGGCGCCTTGGCTGGTCACATCGGCGGCATCTAAGTTGTCGCCGGCATCAGCAGCGCCAATGGCTTCACCGGTGGCAAAATCGGCATCATAGGCCGCCTTCGCCTTAGTGTAAGCCGCCGTGTATGCGGCCTGGTAGGCATCAGATTGCGCGGCATTGTCAGTGGCGTCCTTGCCGGCGGTGCCATCAGCGGCCCCGGCCTTTTCCCCAGCTACGGCATCTGCATCGCGAGCAACGAAGACCGCCTTAAAGGTCGCGTCACCGCTTGGCGTGAAGGTGCTGAAGTCAACCGGCTGGCCGGCAGCATCTTCCCAGTGATCGAAGGCAAACCCTTCCGCCGGTGTCGGTGTTGGCACTTTCGCGGCGTTGAAGGCTTGGCCAGCGTTGGCAGTCACCGTTTTCGCCACGGTACCTTGGGTTTCATCCGCGGAAGTGAAGGTCAACTTCACTGGCGTCGCGGTTTGACCATCATCTTCAGTGAAAATGGCGTAAACCGTTCCGTTCCCGGTTGGGCGGTACAGGTCAAAATCAATCACATTATTGTCTTGATCCTGCCAGTGATCGAACTTGTAGCCCGCCTTGGCTTCCGGCGTTGGCACCTGACTGGGATCAAGCAACTGGCCCGCTTTGGCCTTCACGGTTGCGGCCACGGTGCCTTCATCGCTATCAGCAGTTTTAAAGGTCACATTGACGGGAATATCCGAGGCCGGCGTCAACGCCGCCGATACATGGTAATCCGCTTTGAACTGCGTCGCCGAAGCGGTGGTCCAGGCCATGTGGGAAACCATCCCATCATAGTCAAAGGCAGTTGGCCGCCCCTCGCCGGTATAAATTGCCGTGCCATCGTCACGCAGCAACCAATGCTTGGTGTCCACATGCACATAGGCTAAGTCATCTTGCGCCTTTTCATCGGTGGCATCAGCGTCACCAATTAAGGCGCGCACGTTCACGTACCAGTGGCCATCCACTTCATAGGTGTTGGCGCGCACATGCTCCTTGGCATCATACTGCCACACATAGTCGGAGATGATGGACAAATCAGGCACTGAATTAGAAATGTAGGTGAACGCATTGCCGCTAGCCGACAGACTGACCAGATAGCTGGCGCCATCGATGTTCAACACCCCGCCCAACTTGTTGTTGGTGAGATTAAGCGTCGCGAGGTTGCTATTCGGCGTGAAGCTGGTCAGCTTATTATCTGACAAGTCGAGCTGGGTCAGCTGCGGATAGACCGACGCATCGAAGCTGGTGAGCTGATTGCCACTTAGCAGCAGCCCACTCAGGCCTTTGGTGTAAACAGCATCTTCGTCCAGGTCGTCAAAGTGAACATCATCCCCAATGGAATCAGGCGCACTAAAGCTGGTTAATTGGTTCCGCGACAAATCGACGGTATTGAGCAGCGGCTTGTCCGCCAAGTCAATGTCGGTCAACGCGTTGTCATTCAAATACAACGTCGATAGGTTGGTCTGACCAGCCAAGTCGATGCCCGAGAATTGGTTATATGACAGATCCAGCGTGGCCAAGTTATGCCCAGTAAGATCGAGCGTGCTCAGCTGGTTATGGCCAGCACTGAAATCGCGAAGATTTGGAAACGGCGTCAAATCAAAGGTTTTGAACGCGGCATAGTCAACCGCCAAATAATTCAGATTGTCGACGCCACTGGCGTTCAGCTGGGCCAACGAGCTGTCTTTGTAGTAACTCAGCGTGGTCAACGCCGGCAAATTAGCCACGGTAGCCTCGGTGAGATTCGGCAGGTTGGTCGGCCGAAATTCTTCCAAAGCTGGCAGATTCTTCACTGAAACCTTGGTGACTGTATCGCTATCTTTGACGCTCAGCTTTTCAAGGTTCGGGAAGTTGCCATCCAGCTCGACGGATTGCAGCGTGGTTTTGGCATTGGTGTACGTGTCATCACCCAGGCTCAAGGAAATCACTGAATCAGAATGCAAGTCATTGGGTCCAATGTGATCCAATTTAATGCCTTTCAAGTTAAGTAATTTCAACGTGGTCAGCTTCGGCAACAGGCTGAAGTCGGTCACTTCTGACCCCGCCCCCAAAGACAGATTGTACAAATTCGGCAATAATTCGAGCCCGGTGAGGTCCTTGATCGGATCACTAGGATCGAGCGCCGTGATGGACTGGGCGGCGTTTAACATATCGGACGTCAGTTGCTTGCCATCCCAATCAGGGTCGGTTTTGTAAGCCAGCGTGGTTAGAAAATCCCGCAGCCCTTGGTCAGGAAAATTGGCTTTCGTAAAATCAACCGGCTCATAGTTCGTATAAGTGTCCGTCGAATAGAGCCCATTGCCTTCGGTGACGCCGTCTGCGAACACTGGTGCCTGGGGCTGGGTGAAAGTCGCCAGCGAAAAACTCGCCAGCAGTGCCGTGCTATAAAGTAAGACCCTTAATCGTTTATTTTTCTTCATTGCGTTTTTTACCCCCAACATAAATCAATCCGAGTCCACTCAGCAAAGTGATGAGGAGCCCTGTCAATGTGTTGTTGGCCACTTGTTCACCGGTGCTAGGCAATGTGCCCTTCCGGCTCCCGCGGGCCTGCTGCTTGGTGCTGGTGGTACTACTCGTCACCCCACTACCCCGGTGGGTGCGCGCCTTACGTTTGCCCGCTTGGCCAAGGCCATTGTCTTGGCCCTGACCCTGGTTATTGCTTTGGTCATCGGCGTCCTGATCGACCCCGGCGGTGTTACCGGTGTCGTTCTTGGTTTGGTCAGCGTCATCGTCCTTAGTCTGCGTTTGTTCATCCTCCGGTTGGGCCTCAGGAATTACAACGGTCGCCGTAATCTCATCGGATTCATTGCCGGCATCATCATAGCTTTGAACCAGCACCTTGGTCGTTTGATCAACGGCAAATGGTGCCGTGTAATCAAGCCAGGTCGCCCCATCATCCAGACTGTAACGCAGATGGGTATAGGCCTTTTGCGCCTCGGTCAGGTCCTTGTCGTACCCAAGCGTGACCGTCACCGCCTTGGTGTCGGCGCTGAAGTCACTTAACTGTGCGGTTGGCTGAGCGGCAATCTGATTGACGATGTTTTTAACGGTGTAGGTCGTTACTGGTGATTCATTGCCATACTCATCGCTGGCTTTGAACTGAATATCGCCGGCAATCGCCTTGGCAACGGCACCATTGTAAGCATGCCAAGTTTGGCCATTGTCCAGACTATACTGAATGTCGGCATCCTGAGCCTGAGTCGCGGTGAGATCAACGCCGCCGTTAGTCAGAGCAGTGGTGCTTGGAGTCACCACTGGCGCATCCAAATCAGCTTTTTTCTGGTGTACCAGTATCTTGCGTTCGGTCTTGTTGCCGTAGTTATCGGTGACCGTCATGACAAAGACGTTATCCGAGGCACCATTACCAGCAACCAAATCATCGCTATCATCGGTGGCGGTCAATGGCAGCTCTTTGTCAAAGGTCTGGTCCTGGTAGCTGTCCTGCGGGTACCGTTTGAGATAGTCCGCAGACAGGGTCTGATTCCAAGCACCTTGATAGACTTCATCACTACCAATTTTGACCGTATAGCCGGTCAAGTTATCCCCAAACTTACCTTTGAGTTCTAGGCTATCCTTATTGGTGTATACCTCGTAGTCGTAGTCATCGGAAGCGGAAGCTTGCCAGTGATCACCGGTATCAAAGTCCAGCGTTGGGAAGGTCGTATCAACCCCGACCCCAAAGGAGCCGCGTTCCCAATCATCTGACGTCTTGGCGCCAGCAGTCTGCAAATCGCGCGTCTTGAACTGATACGTGATGTAACGCACTTGATCAGCACTGACTTTGACCTTGTAGCTGAACTTGTGAGTCGTTGGATCAACGGTGACCTGGTTTTCCGGATCGTCAGGATCCATCGAATGGCCCAAAATCTTGAAATCTTCCACCGCGGTGTATTGGTTCCCTGCCACCCCGGTAATCGTTAGGGTTTGGGTCGCTTCGTCGTAGTTGATTTCTTTCTCGTTATCCTTGGAAATATTAATCGTCGAGCCTTGGAACACATTGTCAAACGAGAGGTAAGTTTGATCGGTTTGCAGCACGAGCATCAAGGCTTGCGGCCCATCGACTTCACCGACGCCATCGATAGACGTGTAGGCCTGGGCACTCAGGACATTTTCCCCTTCATGCGCATGACTGCCGCTAATCATCGCAAAAGTGGCCACAAACTTTTTGGTCACTTGATCCAAGTTGTAGCTAGTGGCGTCATAAGTGGAACCGTCAACGTTTTGTCCGTAAGCCACCACGTCAGTTGGGCTACCGGAAATGCTCCCAGTCATGTTGAAAGTCGCTGCGGTATTGTTCACGCCCCAGATTTGGGTACCATCCACCAAGTCGTACCAAGAGCCGCCAGCTGGTTGATCCAGCGTGACGACTGGTTGCTGGGCGAAGCCGAACTTCATGGTTTTGATCACAATGTTCTGCTTGGCATCCTGGCTGAAGACCAGCTTGTCAAGCGCATCATGCATCGTTACATGCGCTTCAAAATTGCCCTCGTCATCGACTTTGACGGCCTCACCATTGATGTAGAAATCGTTCTTGTAATTCCCGTAAATAGTGTAGGTCTTGTCGTCTTTGTTGTAGTAACTATCCGTGTCATCCGTGGTTTCGCCGTCGTAGACGTTGAACAGCACCAAACTGTTGGAGTTCGTTGCCACATCAACCGTGGCTTTGGTTTCGCCAGTGCCGGCATTCCCGGCATTATCGATGGCCGCAACCTGAACATTGTTGGTCCCGTTCTTGATATAGTCGGCGATGTCGCTGATGTCCGTATCAAACTGGTAAGTGTTTTGAACGGCCCGGTTGAAGTCTTCAACCGTATTGAAGTCCTTGGCTGCGGAGATGCTGGTGTCCAACTTGGCCGTAATCGCAAAACCGTTAATCGAAACCGCAATCGGTGACAGCGGCGAGAGGCCGGCGGTGGCGTCGGTCACTGTCCCGGTCACATGCCACTTACCATCAGCGTTTTTGACCAACTGCACATTGCTGAACTCAGGCGCAGTGGTATCCACCTTAATCGGCAGGTCGATACTTTGCGATTCGGTATCGCCGTCATCGGAATCGAGATTGGCGGTCAGCCGGTAGGTGTACTGCCCATCTGGGAGGGTTTCTTCCTGACCGGTAGTTGGGTCGTAAGTTTTCCCAGTGAAAATCAGATGATCATCGTTCAAGTACAAGCTGGTGGTGATGTGATCGCCGTGGCCAGAGATGTAACTCTTCGAGCCATTCAGCGCCGCCCCCACGGTTTGCACCACATTGCCCTCTGCATCCAAAATGGTGCCTTCAACCTTCTTCGCATTGCGGTTCAAGGAAACATACGGCGTGGCGGTATTTTGCGTGCCATCCCCGTTCGGTGAAATGGCCACATAATTCGGGTCGTACCACGAATTACCCTCTAGACTCGAGCTCTTTTCGTCGATCGCACTGTCCCAAACCCAGCCAAGAATTGACTTATTGTTGTCCAGGAGCATGTTGCCATGCTCCATGGTGTAAGCCGTCTCGAGCGGATAAATCGACTTACGCGTGTTCTGAATGCCATCAAAAATCTTCTGCGCGCTGTCCCAGTTGCCATAGAAGCCCAAGAAAGCCATGGACAGATCCGGACTGCCGGCAGTGTTGCTCTTGAAGCCCACAAAGCCTTCCGCCCACTGGGACTTATGGAAGCCCGTTGGCAGCGTTAAGGTGACTTTGATTTCCTTGGTGTCGCCGGCTTGCAGCACGAATTCGTCCTGATCGGCGGTTAAGGTTGAGCCGGCCACATGCTTGTCGTAGATGTTCTTATCGTCATCGGTGGCCTTGGTGTAGACGCCACCGAAATCGTTGAAGTTATAAGCGACATCCGATTGGCCGTTGTTTTTCAGTTTAATGGTGAAGGTTGCCTTGTTATCGATTTCCTTCAGCGAAGCGGCGCCTTTGCCTTTCACCGTCATGCTGACCGTGGACTTCAAGGCCTCGCTGATTTGTACCAAGCCAGAACCTTGGCGCCGCGGTGAGTAAGGTGTGTTGTTGTGCGCCTGATCCAAAATCGGCACCGAGGTATTCATCATCGCCAGTTTCGCCGCGGTGACGCGATCGCGTTTGTCGACTGATACCCCGTTCGCCTTTTGCCCTTGCATCACCAGCGCGGTGGAGCCGGCGGTGACTGGTGTGGCCATTGAGGTCCCAGACATATCCTGGTAGCCATTATCGTTGGCCGTTGACCACAAATGGCCCCCAGGCGCGGTGATATCCGGCTTCAACGCCAGGTCCGTGTTCGGACCCCAGGTGGTGAAGTAGGACATTTGGTTGCCGGTTGCTTTGGTAGCGATGGTCGGCGCGAAGGTACTGAACTTGTAGAACTCATTCGGGTGCGCCTTCAAGTCCTCAACCAACTTCTGCCCATCAGCCATGTTAGTGAAAATCGTTGGCAGCCCGGTGGCCAGTCCCGCTTCGCCGTCCCCTACGCCGGAGTTGTTGATGACGATCAACCCCACGGCGCCATGCGCGGCCGCCGCGGTTTTCTTGGCGGCAAAGTTGACTTCACTATTCCCGCCCCGCGAAACGACGGCAATTTTGCCTTCCACGTTAACGTTCTTATAATCGGCATCGGCGCCGGCCCCTAAGCCAGCCACCACGTCCTCATAGCCGCTTTCATTCGGCACCGCGACCATCTGCGCGGTGGGAAAATGGCCAAGCGTCTCAGTCGCTGATACCAGATCACTGTTCGGTTCCACGCTGATGGCTTTGCCAAAAGGATTGCTGCCATCGCTGGCATGGGTGATGCTGGTGCCGTATGACGTCCAGGTCGTGTTATCAGAGGACGCCACAGTAATGGCATCTTCGGAAATCCCAGGCGTGGACATCAACCCATCATCCAAGGCGTTGAAGTTCGCGATGGGTCCTGCCGCGCGGCCAGTGGAGTTCCCTGAGTTCCCAGCGGCGATGACCGCCACCACCCCTTCATCGGCGGCAGAGGCAATCGCATCATTTTCGACATCGCTGATGTTGGCATTCGCGTTGTCAGAGCCGAAGGACATGTTCATGACATCGGCGCCCAGCTTGACCGAGTCTTCAATGGCTTGCACGATGACGTCAGAGAACACACCGGTGCCCATGTTGTTGAAGACCTTCATATCTAGCAGCTGCGCTTCTGGGGCGACGCCGACGACCGAGGTCACGTTGTCCGGATTTTCACCATTCGCGCCGACAATCCCGGCCACGTGCTGGCCGTGCATTTCGCCGGTGGTATCGTAGACTTCCTCGTCGTTGCCATCCGCGTAGTTATGGGCAAAAGGCACCTTGGCGCTTTCATATTTCCCATAACCGAAGTCGGCGATTTTTGCTTCCGCGTCTGCCTTCGAAATCTTAGCGGTGGAATCATCGCTCAGGCGGAAGTCCTTATGGGTCGGATCCATCCCACTATCAATGATGGCCACGGCCATGCCTTCGCCTTTGACGTTCTGCTGCTCCCAGGCTTGGACCGCATGCACGGTTTTATCAGCAGAGATGTCTTGCGGCGTTTGCACGGAGCTGACTTCGATGGACTTCACGCCATCGAGGGCTTCCAGCTTGCTGAGGTCAGACACCTTGGCATCAATGGAGAAGCCTTTGACCAGGTAGCCGAATTCTTCCTCGACCTTGTTGCCAGTCAGCTTTTCGGCCGCCTTGGTGGTATCGGCCTGCGCGGCGAGCGCCTTATCTTCGGCGGCGTCGGCTTCCTGGTAGGTCGGGTCATCGCTTTTGACCGTGTCCACCCCGGCCTTCCCGGTGGTGTTCACTACGACCCGGACGGTTTCGTTTTTGGTATCGCCGAGCTTCAAATCGCTGGTGTCGATGCCCTTGGCTTCCAGCTGGGCCTTGATCTTGGTCCACACCAGCGCATTGCCGGCGTCAGCGGCGGCTTTGCTTTCGGCGCGCACGGCGTCGGCCAAAGTCTGCTGACTATTGATCTTGAAGACGCCATGGTCATCTTTGGTTGGCGTCTTCAGGTTGCTGGCTTGCGTCACCGTCGTTTGCGGTGCACTAGCGGTGATGGCCGCCTGAACGGCCTGGGCATCCGCCACTGCCTGCGCGCTGAACCCCAAGATCAGCGTCGACAGCAGCAGCAGGTGCTCGACCTTATGTTTGCGTTTGCTTTGATTCAAATAAATAACCCCCTAGTTTCCATTGACGGGCCCCCACGGCCGCGTCATGCTCCTGTACCCCAATTCTGTTGGCGTAGCTTTGGCAGTGCCATCTCCTCTCAACCAAATACGTTGTGCAAAATCATTCATTCTTACCCAAGGGATGCCTCGGATAATACATGTCAGGGATTATATACTGTGAATTTGATGAGTACAATATGGGTATATTTTTAATATAACTCGTTTATATAACGATATTTCTCATATTATTCTAATCTAAATTGTACTTTTTCGGGAAAAGTGGGGAACGGCTTGTTTTCATTTAAAGCTTTCAAAAATGGGAAAAAGCGGCATTTATAACGGGAAAGGAAATATTTCAAAAATATTTCAATTGTCAGAAAAGAAGGCCATTAACTCCATCTGGGTGATATTGCCCGGCTGGGTTTCTTCGAAAAATATCGAAGCGGCAGACTGAAAACAAAAAAATCGCCTTCTACATGTCAGTAGAAGACGACGATCGGTGTTATACACTGCCATTTCAAAAAACTACCAAATCACAAGAGACTCTGACGCAAATGCGGCCTGACGTGCTGCCAGTTTTTGATCATTCCAGCCTTGCTCGACGTCATTGGCGAGTTCATGGTTAACCGTGATAAATGACCGATTCAACAACCGCGACCGCGTTAGGTTATCCCCCACGGCCTTCTCATAATCAGACACTAGGCCCTTTTCAAGTAGCGTCCAATTGCCGATATAGTTAAGCATGGTCGGGCTGACTGACGTTTCACCGACATGAACCAGTTGGAAGTCATCATCCGTAAAAGCTTTTTCTTCTAATTCTTCATCATACAGTTGAACCAACAGGTAAACCAAGGTCCACTTCTTTGGTCCCCGCAGGCCACCATCTTTGGTCAGGTTTAGGAATGCACCCTTCACTTGGGCATCTGGCTTCATTAGCCGCTCAGTCATAGCCTCATTAATGGCGCTGACGGAATTGAGCTTCCCATTCCAAATATCTTCGGCAATCACGGCAAAACCAGTCTCAAGGCTGTTAGTACCATCATTCATAATCGTACGATGGCGAATGAAAATGGAAATCACTTTCTGCATAACAATGACCATGTCAGACCGTGAAAAGCCACGTTTTGCCAAGGCAAGAACAATGGGGTAAAACAACTTGACGCGCAGTCGTGACAGGATATCAATTTGCTCAGCCAAGGCCTCGTTTTGGAAAAAGTTTTGTAGTTTGTTCAGCGGGGCCCCTTCTAGCATCGTATAAAGGTCCACAAGCTGTTCTAAATCATCTAGAAATTCATTGCCTTTAGCCCCATTGGTCAGTTCTTGACTCAATGAACGATAGAGATGCGATTCAACCACCAGTCGCTGCCGCGCCGCCCAATAAGTTCGGATGAAGTGCGTAATGCGATCACTATCATCTTTCAGCTCATGGGAGACTGCGTTCCATTTTTGATTAGCTTCTTCGATTTCGCCTCCGGAAAGATACATCAGATGATTTTTGATGATATCTGAGGCCTTTAGATCTTTACCCCGGCTGTTCAGCGTTTCAAAGATGATAAAGGCATCGCGCTGCGACGGTGCTGAAATCATCACTACATAGAAATTGTCAACGAAGGCTTTAAACAACTGACTCAGCCGATCTACGCGCCCCGCCCAAGTCTTAGAGGTATTAATAGAACTTGTAATATGCCTCTGGAAATATTTGTACGCTGCAACCATATTTTTGGTTGGTTCCGTGTACGCATGATCAGGGCCGCCATGAATCAGCGTGGCAAAGAACGCGTTAGCATCCCTGCCTTCTTTATCCTGGTTGCCACGTTGCAGCATAAGGGAAGGTTGACTGTCTTCTTCTCCCCGCAAAAATTTACGGACATCGCGTTGTACATCACGCAACACATCCCCAGAATCTGGGGACATATCATCACGATTGTGCTTGTAGGCCTCAGAAGCAATATCTCGCATTACCGCCAGCAAAATTGAGCTGGAAGTCAAACGCTGTTGGCCATCGATCAACTCTTGATTGCCATCGGGATTTTTGAAGGTCACAATCTGACCAAAGAAATGGCTGTTGCGCCGACCGTCTGCCAATTCCACCAAATCATTCCAAAAATCATCGATCTCGTTGTCTTCCCAAGCAAAATTACGCTGATACTGCGGGACAATGAAATTATTATCCTGAAACAGATTGCCGATTCTAAAACGTGATGGTTCTGGGATGTCTACTAAACTCATGAATTATCGCTCCTTAAAAACCTAAGTCGGTCAGCTCGTCATCAAACATGATTTTCTCTAGTCTTGAACGCAAAATTGGCTGGCGAATGGTTCTAAAATCAACCCCCAACTGCGTGAACGGGCCAATGCCGGTCTTTGAAACCGTATATTGACACAAACGGACCGTTCCGTGTGATGATTTGTTCGATAATGGTGTTGCCAAGAACAAATCAATTGTCAACTCTGGCTCACGGAGTTCAATAAAGCCGCCCACTTGATCATCTGCCAAGTCACCAAATTTTACGCCTCGATTCATTAACCCTAGTAGAGCACTCGCCGAGATACCGTTAACTTGATTTGCCTCAGTAAAGACCTGATCGAGATTTCCCGCTAGCAAGTCTACCTCCCCACCCGACTGATCCAAAACTTGCTGAATTAACGGTGCTAACTCGTGCAATTCTTCCCGGTCAAGTTGTGACAATGCCACCAGTAATTTTAAACCTGGTTTTTTAACCAAAAATTGAGTCAAAAAAGGCAGAGGCGCCTTTTCTTGAGGCAATATCGCGGTGTAAGGCACTTGATAGCGGTCGAGCCACTGACGGATTGCCATTGCATCGTCCATCTGCGTCCACACGAAGGGTACAACTGTCGGCTGCTGTTTTTTCAATTCTGCCGGGTGTTTAACCGTCGTTTGGTAAACACTAGTGACTAGCCGCGTTTGCGTGCTTGCAGCCACCGAATCGGCATGTGGTCTTGGTAAGATTTTATCCACTTCAACGGCCGGCTCTGCTTGTACGGTTTTCATCGAAACTGAGGAAAGGATCTCCTCAAATTGGGGATCAGCTACTTTGCCAAGTGGCTTAAGATAATAAAAAAGTCGGTAGATCACTCTGTCGATAACGATCTCCTTCGTTCGAGATTGATCCAAACTGTATGGTGCATGATGAATTGCCGCGAGCTTGGCCAGCTTACCGATGAAATCTCGGATGGTTTCGGAAGGCTCATTCTCATTCATAGATAGGTTCGCGAAACAATAAATCCGGCAAAGGCTCTCCCCAATTGATTCGATCAAATTGTCCATTGAAGCATTCTTAGCATCAAAAAATAAGATACGCGCGGTCAAATCATCCGAAATATTAAACAAACGTGCCCAGGACACCATGAAGCTGGTCGGCGTGTGTAGCTGTCGAGATTTTTGGGGATAAGAATCCTGAACCGTCGGAAAATCACCATCGAAAAGCAAGTCGGCCAGTTTCTCCTTGGCAATGGACTCAGCCTCTCCCAGGGTATCCCCTTCACCTACCGCAACTTTAAAGCGATATTCAAGTCGAACATGAATCCCCCTTGGGGTGGGGGTCACCGTTCGATCTAATCTACCAGCGTTCTTTTTCGCATATTCTCTCAAGGCTTCATCAGCTGGCAACAACTGGCGGACCGAGCTGGTTAAAATCTCTGGTGTCAACCATTGTCCAACTGCAAGGGGATCGACCTCTGATGCCAAGAAACCCACGACGCGATCAACCCGCTCTCTTCTTAAGGACTTGTTGGCGGTATTAGTTCCTCTAACATGGGTAATTAACCGCTGATACAGGGCTGCATATATGCCTTCAAGCGACGCATCTTTGACTGCCTGATACCCCTCTAAACTCACGTGGATATTTTGAAGGCAGTAGAGCTTCAGATTGGCAGCGATTGTTTCCTCCCCGATTTTCATCCATCTCGCTTTAAGATTTACGTCTGAGGCCTCATCTGCAACCCTCGTAATGCCAGTTTGATATACCTTTCCTTTTAAGTTTGGATTTAAATGGTGTAATTCTTCCCAATTAAGCCTAAGTTCGCTCACTGTAATTCCCCCAGCCCCTGATTGAAATATTATTCAAGTTATTTAGTCTTGTAATATGAAAAAAGCCATATTTTAGAGCGTACTGGATGCCTTTTCATTTTCTTGTCAAAAACTGTTTCAAGCATATCACAAGTACCTTAACCCGAACATGCCATTTTGATCTATCATGACATGTCTTCGTTCATTCCACAGTAATGCTTCTCGATAGTTCGATCGAAGAAATCCTCGGAAAACAAAAGACTCGTGGGTTTTCAAATAAAAATGCCTCCGTATGGCTATCTATCAATCTACTGTCAATGTCAGTCACAAATTGTAGGAGCCACATTCAAGACCGTCTTTGACATCTAGGGTGATGTTATTAAATATCGATCTGAGATAAGACTTTTTTTGTCCGGGACAACTTCATTTTCAAATCGAGGTCATACAAAATCGCCGTACACCACGATGTGTGGCATACGACGATTATCACCTATTGCGTTATTTCAGTTATCAGTTCTTTCAGCTGTTGCGTGATCAAAATTTGATTATGCTCAGGGTCCCCCAAATCAAGGTCAGCTGCCTGAAGCGGTAGTTGCCAACTTTCTTTAACCGTCCGCCAGCCCTTGCCTTGCGTTCTGGGCGTGTCGTAGTCGTCCAGCAAACGATCGATGGCGCCATGCAACGCCGAGTCATCATCAGTCAGGTGCGTCACTAACCTTAGAATCACACCCTTACTGTTTTTGAGTTGAAACTCCCAATAGTATGGACTGCCATTGCTCCAAGCTCGAAGGTCCTTATCATCAAATGAGAAAACCTGATCGAAATAGTGATCGATATTTTGCGTGCGAAAACGGACATAGGTACTGCCGCCGACATTCGAAACCAATGTAATCGGATACCCACTCTTCAAGCTGTTCAGGCCAATTATTAAGTCCCTCGCGATTAATTCACGCTGCGCCTTTGTGAATAGTAACCGATCGCCATTGGTTTGATGGACCTTGATATCAGATAGTGAGTACTGATAAAGAGCTATCAAACGACCTAGTAAACCCAATCTCCGTTGATTGTTAATGCGGCGGGTCAGAATCTGAATTTCCGGGTCGGGCAGTGGTTCATACTGATCCCGTGAGTCGCCTTCTTTGGTATAAGTTACCAATGTCTCATTCGGATCGCTAGCCGCCTGATAGAAACGTGATGAGTCCTGCGCCCAGAGTTGGTCCACAATACGTTCCGTCAGCTGACTCCAAGAACTAACCGATTCATCGACCACGTCCAAAAATGAATACGAATCGATTTTCCACCCCGTCACGTCCATATCGTCGCCCAGTTCAATGTCATCGTTGTGTTGCGTTTCAACATCCACATCCATAACATCCGGCATTGGCCATACCTGCAAAGCCCGCGAGTATAAATCTTCCTCGCGCTCCTTCAGCGTTACTTCATTCCATTGATCGTACTGAGTCAACCACTGGTTAAGCTTGATGGCAGTATCGCGATAACCGTCTTTCATATCACGCTTCTCAGTGAAAGAACGATTACTCATTTTGGAGTTGAAGCCGGTCAAAGTTAAGTTGGGGAGCCGGTCAACCCAATGATCATGGATTTCAGAAGCCTGATCGCCAAGTGCTTGCTGCCAGGCCTTGCTCATGGTCTGGGGCATGATGTGTTCAATTGAAAACTGCCCGTCTGCAGCCTTACTGTATATATCTTGGTCCTCTCCACGCGCACGATTGAGCTCATCAAGAATAAACCATAAAGCCGGCTTGGCATGTTGATAATAATCGCGGGTCTTAAATGCCGTCTGCAACTGTTCATCGGATGGGAAGACTTTATTTGACTGGCCATTATGAACGAGAACATAGGCCAAAGCTTGATCATAATGATCAAAATGATCCGCCACATGCTCGACTTGACGATTCAAGATCACGAAGAAGTTGTTCAGTCCTGCAGTGGCAATGCCAACCGCCGGCCCAGATAGCTTAACAACAGCCGCAGACTCCCAATCAATTCATCGAGGCTTATGGCCGCCTCGTCAACCTTTTCAGAAGTGTTAAGGCAAAAGGCATATAGACGTCTGTATTAAGATGTGACAATCGGATTAGCAGAGCTCTCAGCCGAAAGTCCATCCCCTCGGTTTCTGCTGGGTAAGCAACCTCGGCATAGCGGTGTGCGATGGTGCTTTCCAAGGTCAATTGCTGTTCGCGATCAAAATTACTCGCCATCCCCAAAAGGCGACGATACTGCTCATACACATCAGATTCACGGATTGGCTTAGCGGTTTTCTCCATTGAACTCATGTAATGGCGATAAAATGCCGACATCTGTTCACTGTGAACAATTGCTTCGTTCTTCTGCCAGACTTTAAAAGCGGATGCTTGATGCGCCGGCGGTAAACTCATTAGCAAGTAATTACGAATCTTATCTGCTTCGGTTAAATCCAAGCCCGTTGAATTCAGGCTTTCAAAGATTAACTGTGGATCGTCTCCGGCTTGCACGGTGATTGCCATCACCGTGACCCGACCCTCGAGGTAATCGAACCACTCGGCTGGAGTCAGTTTACTTTGCCGCAGGTAGCTTCGCATTTGAAGATAATTCTCTCGAAAAAGGGAATGCGCGGCAGCCTCGCCATGAGCATACACATCTAGGTATTGTTCTTCGTCCTCGGCAACGGGATGCAGGTGATTCCTGCTCGAACCATCGCGCTTATAGGGATCAATCAGATAAACATGGTCGATTTTTTCCGCGGTTGTGGAATCCTTGTCGGCTAACTCGTCGCGGAGCACCATCAGCAGTAGCGAAATTGTCGTCAAACGCTGCTGGCCATCAATCACCGCGACCTCACGGAAGTCCCCTTGAGAACTGTCTAGTATCACTGAACCAAGAAAATAACTGGCTCTTGATGCTCGAATCGCACTTTCAATATCGGTCATCATTCGATCAACTTGTGCGTTCCCCCAGCTGTACCTGCGCTGATAGACTGGCACGACTAGGCTTGGCGAGTTTAGCACTTCCGCGACAATTGCCTTTGCTTTTCCGTCCAACGTTTACTCCTCCATGAATGACTTACCGCCTGGTCAAAATAGATAGCCAACTACTGTTAACTGAAGTAATCTTCATCAATTTGAAACAGATCATAGTTTTTCTTCGCTTGCACCCCGACGTGATAATGCAGTAGCAACTGGGTGAGCCGAATGCCATCAATCAACACAATCGAAAAGCTCTTAGCTTGTTCCTTGGCGCCTTCGCTAAAGCTTGATGTAGAAATGAACACACCACGGTCTGCGTGGACACTTGATAAAGCCCCATAGAAGCCCTGAATTGCTGGCCTTTGGACAATATTGTCGGCAGCGTAACGTTTCGCCTGGAAGTACACCGTGCTCGTGCCCAGAGGGTCCTGGTTAATAATGCCATCGATGCCGCCATCTCTTGATTGTGGCGTGACCATTGTTTTACCCTCAGGCCCCTGATAACCCATTCGACTTAGCAAATCTGCTACTAGATTTTCGAAAAAGCCTGGTTCCGCTTCGCGAATTCGTTCTAGGAGATCGGCAGCGATCTCTGAGTTATAGTTCTCGATTTGACGTTGAATTTCATCAATTTTATATGTTACTGGCGCATCGTCTTCATGGCGGGATTCATCTGAAGACTTCACTTTTCTCTGCTTAAGCTCTCGCTGATGAGCTTTATACGCCTCTTGTGCATGAATCTCCTTAGCACTCAGATTAACACCATACTGGCTGATTAGTCTCTTACCCAACTCGGTAATGCGGTATGTTCCTCTTCTAGGCCGAACCAAGAGGCCAGATATAGCAAGATCCGATAACGCCCAGGTGACACGATCTTCAATGATATTATTATCTGGATACTTTTCGTATGTTTGATTTCGCAGGTTAGGAGGCAAAGCGATAGCGTTGGCGGTTTCTTTAATCAATTCTTGACCCCGCCATGCTTCCTGCTCACCAGCCAATTGCATGACTACTGGTATCAATCCATCCCATGTTGGCAGCCCGTGCTTCCCTAATTTCAACTGCTTATAATTGTACATGATACGTACTCCCCCAATTCTTGCTTCGTGGGCCCAGATGCTTATTCCAATGTACTGGCGACCCACAAACCTCACCAAAGTTTCTCGAAGTCCATTACTGCTATTCTAACCTAGCGAGCAGCATTATGTCCTAATAGTCTAAACTAATCTTCTTGTTCTCCTAGGCTGTTTACGAGCATGCATTACTCATCTTTCACGCTTCCGAATAGTTACTGAAAATGGTCAACAACATCTAAAATGAAATGAAACAATTAATCCACATAGTTATTTACATGGTATTATTGCCGCTTTTCGCGTCCTATTCTACACAAAGTCAGATTTATTCAGTAATTCATGAGTGGGGTCGTTTTTTAATTATGTCTGGGAACAGCGTAAGTTTAGCTGGATGCTCGACGTCGATGATGGAATCCGACGTGGGCCATTTGGAAGTGCATTAAAAAAATCCTTATTCGTTCCCGAAAGCCCCTATGCGGTCTATGAACAGCAGAATGCAATCTACGACAGATATGACACTCGCTACAATATCTCCGAAAAGACATTCCACGAACTCTCCAAATTCGAAATCCGCCCAGGTGACTTTATCATGAGTGGAGCCGGGACTATCGGACGTATCTCGAGAGTCCCAGAGGGCATTAAGACTGGTGTGTTTAACCAGGCCCTAATAAGATTTAAGATTGACGACAACAAAATGGACGCCGAGTATTTTCTACAGCTAATTAGATCTCCGCAGATGCAACGGAGGCTGACTGGAGCAAACCCAGGGTCAGCAATCACGAATTTAGTACCAATGTCAGAAGTAAAAAAATGGAAATTGTTCGTTCCAACTAAAGCTGAGCAAAAACAGATCGCCCGCTCTCTGACATTGTTGGATGATGCTATTGCTCTTCATCAACAAAAGGCATCACCCCCGAAAAGTTAACCTGTATTTATCGTGTGTTGTGTCCTTCTCAGATAAAGTAATCATTGATGATGCAAAATCATCAATCTTTTCAATAGGAGGTACCACAATGGAAAACCATAGAAGTTCGACCATACTTTTCTACCGGTATTTTAGGGAATGGTATGAGCTTTACAAATTAGGTGCTGTACGTGAGGTCACTTTGCAGAAATATCGGATCAGTTATCATCAACTAATTGAACTAGCACCAACGCTCTCACTCAATCAAATCGACCGTAAGTCCTATCAGGAGTTACTCAACAAATACGCGCTAACACATGAAAGACAGACAACCCTCGATTTTCACCATCAACTCAAAGGTGCTCTCATAGACGCAATCGACGAGGGACTTTTGCAACGGGATCCAACACATAAAGTGGTGATTAAAGGTAAGACCCCTGCTCCCAAAAAGCCTAAATATCTAAATCAATTTGAGCTTCATGCAGTATTAAACGACCTGGATTTAGAGACCACTCCAAACTGGGATTGGTTAATTCTCCTAATTGCCAAAACGGGTTTACGGTTTGCAGAAGCGCTAGCTATTACACCGAAAGATTTTGACTTTACACACCAGACGCTTTCGATCAATAAAACATGGAATTACAAGACTTCTTCAGGGGGATTTCAGCCTACGAAGAATCGTTCATCGAAACGGAACGTCCAGATCGACTGGCAGACCATAATGCAGTTTTCTCAGCTAGTTAAAGATATGCCGAAAGATGAACCAATCTTTGTTGATGGCCGTGTATTCAACTCAACTGTCAATTACCGGCTCCAAAAGCATTGTGAAAATGTAAAAGTTCCAGTCATCTCAATCCACGGTCTGCGGCATACCCATGCCTCCCTGCTTCTATTTGCTGGCGTATCAATCGCAAGTGTTGCACGGCGACTTGGTCATTCCAACATGACAACGACTCAACAGACGTACCTGCACATTATTCAAGAATTAGAAAACCAGGATAACGACAAAGTGATGCGATACCTTGCGGGTTTGGGCTAGTCACACGCATGCACATCGACAGCATAAAAAAGGACGCTGCGAGGCGTCCTTTCGTATTGCTTAGACGAACAGCTTTTGTAGATATGCCTTTTTAAGTTGCTTCAGCTGGTCCAACCGTTCCTGATGAAGAGCGATAGCGCGTTCAAGTATTTGTAAGAATTCGGCTATTCTTTTCTGTTCCTTTGCCGAGGGATAATTCAGTTTCAGATTCCCAAAATCGGAAAAACTGATACTCCTCCCGTCTCTTATCCCATAGGTGACAGTGACCAAACTCGCAATGAATGAAGTACTCTTCAACAGTTCCTTCCAAAATTCAGGAATGTTTTGGCTTTTGTCCAGAAAATCGATAATTGTATAGGCAGGCGAAGTAATGCCTTCAATCGTGGAGTAGGCAAATCCTCCCTGGAATGATCTCAAATGGATGACAAACTGCCCAGGACGAACCAGCTTGTAACCTGCGAGGCTTTTCTGGTCGTACTTGATATCTATGCCGATATTATCGCGAAGAACCATACCATCTTCCTGTGAAGCGGAAAGGACTGGCAATTGCGAATATCCCTTGGTTGAGACGCTTTTAAATATGTTCGAGGCCTTACGCTGTTCCCAATCATCTGTAAAACCAGCGAAGCGAAGCTCCGGAATCTTATTTCCATATTTAGGAAACAATTTTTGAAGATAAGCCTGCTTCAGCTTCAGAAGTAACTCATGCTTACGCTGATGAAGAGCGATAGTGTTGTCTAACTTCACGAGAAGCCCTGCAATAGCCTGTTGCTCAGCCATAGAAGGGAGCCAAACTTTGATGCCCATAAAATCGTCATAATTGATGTTTAACAATCCGTCCATGCGCGCACCTGAGGACACTAATTTTCGCAGTTCTCGATCTGGGCGATGCGTTGCAAACATCTGCTCAATAAATTTAGGCTGAGCATCAGCTGTAACCGAGAAACTGTGGTAGACACGTGGCACAAGTGCCTCGTTGTAACTCTCGAGTTCAAACACTGCGCCAAATTGAGCCAGCTTTGAATTACCGTGGTTATACGATAATTCACCTTGCCTTAAGAGCGTATAGTTCTTCTGTTCTTTACCCGCTATGTTCTGAGAGAAACGGTCTCTTTGATCCATCCAACCGTTTCCTGCTGAAATTGTTAGGGTTGGAAGATTCATCCGTCCATCATTTCCACGGACTCTTATGGCAATCTCCCCAAGCTTACGCTGTTCCCAATCGTCAGTGAATCCACGAAAACGTAGTTGCGGAACTACCCTTTTCTTATTTATCATTTTGCTCTGTCTCCACCAGTTCGGACTCCATCGCGGCGAACTGCATTTCTACCTCAGCCAACTGTTGATCAATATCGCTAATTTGCCTCTTCACATCGGCGATATCAATGGGTGCTTCCTCTTCGAAGGTATCCACGTAACGCGGAATATTGAGGTTATAGTCGTTCTCTTTGATTTCGTCCAAGCTTGCGACATGTGCATACTTATCTACGTTCTTGCGCGCCTGATACGTTGAGATAATCTTCTCGATATCCTGCTCACGCAGTCGATTCTGCTTTTTACCTTTTTCGAAGTCGTTTGAGGCATCGATAAACAGAATGTCTTTGGTTTTCCTATTCTTCTTAAAGACCAGAATAACAGTCGGAATCGAAGTCGAATAGAACAAACTTGCAGGCATGCCGATCACGGCGTCAAGGTAGTTATTCTCAATAATGGCTTGCCGAATCATGCCCTCAGCCGCCCCGCGGAACAGGACACCATGAGGCAAGACGATCGCCATCCTACCAGTTGCGTTTAAGTGATAGAGACCATGCAGGACAAAAGCGTAATCCGCCTTCGACTTTGGCGCTAACTTTTTATAGCCCTTGAACCGGGGATCCTTCATTTTGTTGTCGTTATTGTCCCAATTCGCTGAGTATGGAGGATTGGCGACCACCGCATCAAAACTACGTGGGTGATCAACTCCATTAACTTCCCCGTCCGGCCAATCTCCCTCAAGCGTATCGGCATTCCTCAAATCCATGTTCTGGTAGTCGACACCATGCATCATCAAGTTCATCCGTGCTAGGTTGTATGTGGTCGTATTCAATTCTTGACCATGGAATTTAACCCGGCCACGCTGATGGCCATTTTTCAACTCATTCTGTACGGTCAGGAGCAAGGAGCCAGATCCCATAGTCGGATCATAAACGGTGAATTGGCCACTTTCTGCAGCACCCAGCGTTGCAAGCCGGGACAACACCACCGAAACTTCGTGTGGGGTGTAGAATTCGCCTGCCTTTTTACCCGAATTACCTGCAAATTCAGCGATCAGATATTCATACACGTCCCCGATGATGTCGTGCCCGCTGGCATCATTGTAGTCGAACTGATCGATCAGTTTAACAACGCCATTCAGGGCTTTCGCTCGGGCAGTGGTTGACGCCCCTAGTCGTGTGTTGCCTAAGTTAACGTCCGCAAACACTTCACGAAAATCGCTGCTGGCATTGGGATTAATTGCTGCATTGCGGTTGAATGCATCAAACATTTCTTGGTAGTCTGACGGCCGAATTTCGTCATTGTTGACTTTATCGCGAATCGAATCCCAGGTATATTCAGGATCGATAGCATAACCAAGAGCTTTACTGATATCCTCTTGATAATCTTTGAGGTCATCACCGACAGCCTCGCTACGGTAGGCATCGTTAAGTGATTGCCCAGCGGCCGGTTCTACCACTTTCTGGTTCAAAAGATACTGCTCCTGGTGTTCTGAAAGATACCGATAAAACATGAAACCAAGAATATAGTTTCTGAATTCTGAAGCATCCATGTTACCTCGCAGTTCGTTGGCCATTGCCCACAATTGGCTTGTAATGTCCTTGGCGGTATTTAGTTTTTCCATGTTTTTATCCTCCTAATAGTTGTCCACAAGTTGATCGGCCAATTTTTCTAATGCATCCCTCAACTGATTACGATATTTGATGCGACTTAAACCAGTTACCTCTGAATCGCTGGCGTCATCCTTGTAATGCGCTTGACCTTGGGACAACAACTTGGTTAAGGTACCATCGCTATCGAGATCATCCGCATTTTTCGCATGCCTTCTCAGCATTTGATCCATTGCTGGTAAATCAATGTCCAGTAGTCCCCATTGCGTGCGGAACTTCGATATTTCTGCGCGGCGCGAGGTCTGGGTGTGATCTGAAACGAAATCCTGTGATTGATTGGGTTTCATCGGATAATAAGGTGCGGTGACTTCACCATTAAACATTGCCGTAGCAGTCCGTTTGACCTGTTTCCCATATTTTCGATCTTCCAATTGATCAGCCAATTTAGTGACTTCTGCAAATGTCGACTGAGCAGCGCTCGATTGGCCTTCATGCAGCTGATTGGCCAATTGGGCAATTAACTCATCCAAATAATCGTAATTAACTTCAATTTCGTTGACGTGCATCATTTCTAAAGTCAGATCCGCATAATCAATATGACGTTTTTTTGCAATATGCTCTTTTAATTCATTAGCCAAAGAACCCGTCAGCATTGTTTCTTGGTCTTCGGATAAACCAATCTTCTTCAGCAAGGTATTCGGTTGATCATAGTCATAATTGTCATCCTGCTTTAACTTACTGATCAACCCATTGTACTTGCGCAAAACATCATACATTTCTTCTTGCTTCGCCTCGCTTTTCGGCAAATCACTGAAACCTGCCGTCAAATCGGACAAGGTCTGAACAACGGCACGTGCCTCTTCTAACAGCTCACCGAAGTCTTTAGCGATAACACCACCCGTACCATCGATCAATTCACCCTGAACATTAGCAGAGGCTCGATTGGCATAGACGCGTAGCGCATCGTTCATCAACTTTTCGGTATGGGCCGGCCAGCGATAGTTCACAATGCGACCAAAGGGCTTATGATCCATATTCTCAATCCGATTGGTTCGAGAATAGGCTTGGATTAGCCCCGCGCCTTTAAGGGTGCGGTCGATGTAAAGTGTGTTCATTTGCGGCGCATCAAAACCGGTCAGTAGTTGGTCCACCACAATGACTAAATCAAGATACTGGCCATCATCAATCGTCCGGTTCAATCGCGAAATGACATTCTCGGTATATTCTTTGACCGTCGTGTCATCAAAGTGCTCGCCGAAAGCCTGAGAGTAATCTTCTATAGCCGAACGTAGCAGCTTATTGTTGTCCAATTGATTGTCGCCGTTGTTAGTTGCTTGAGAGAACGTAACGGCGATTTTCAGAGGGCGCTTGAGATCGGCATTTTGTCTCTTGAACTCCTTGTAATACTTCATTGCCATGGGAGTTGAGGCCGTATTGCCACCAACGTGGGTGGTGAATAGAGCACTGTAGCGATAATCATCCGAACGATTCCGCCACTTGCTGAGCACGTCCTGAACGACTAATTCAATATGTTGATCATTCATGTCATAAACGGAAGGCGAAACGGCATCATCCATGTCTTCAGGAGACATATGTGCAATTTTGTTTTTGATCTCTGCATCTGTCCACTTTGGAAATGCTTGGCGGTAGAAATCAGGTAGATACTGCTCTTTCAACACCTGATCCGAGAGCGTGGTATTGAAGTCAACTTTGAAGCCCAAAACATTGTGATCGGCGATTGCTTCCCTGATCGTGTATGCATGAAGCAGATCGCCAAACAGTTGTTGAGTCGTGATGCCTTCAAAGGTCGGGGTCCCGGTATAGCCGAACCAAACTGAC
This sequence comes from Lacticaseibacillus suilingensis, assembly GCF_016861845.1. Taxonomy (GTDB): domain Bacteria; phylum Bacillota; class Bacilli; order Lactobacillales; family Lactobacillaceae; genus Lacticaseibacillus; species Lacticaseibacillus suilingensis. The sequence continues at coordinate 73,763 of NZ_BOLV01000004.1, read as the reverse complement.
TTGGGAAAACTCTTTTTTATGCGCTGCATCATCTCGCCAGCAGTTGAGCGGTGCGCTTCATCTACAATGAAAACGATATTCTTATCTGGCCCTTTGAATGAACGGCGTTGAGTCAGTCTATCCATCTTTTGAATCGAAGTCACGATAATGCCGGTTGAATGTTTCAAGGCCTGATGCAGAGCTCTAATATTAGCCGTGTCAGAGACCACGCCATCTTTATTGTCATCATTCGAGTCTGGATCGTAAGCCGCATAGTTGTTGGCAGTTTGCCTCGTCAGCGCAATACGGTCGACCATGAAGACGACTTTATCAACGTTCGGCAGACGAGACGCCAACCATGCTGCTTTGAATGAAGAGATCGTCTTTCCTGAACCGGTAGTGTGCCAAATATAACCCCCTTCCTGTTCATCAACACCGAACTGAAAATGCCGAATCTTTTCGATAATCCGCCGGGTGGCGTATACCTGATACGGACGCATCACCTTAATTGATTGTTTGTTATGTGTACCATCGAGAATCATGTAAGACGTTGCCATCTGATGCGCCATTGGAATGCTTAGCATCAGATTGCTGAATTCCCGCCAGTCGCGAACATTGCTGCTGTCAGCCTCGCGTTGCCATTGAAAAGCAAAGGCCGTATTAAACATTTCGGCAGAGGTATTCGCCATGTAACGAATACTGTTTGGCGTCATACCAATCAAAATTTGAAGTGTCGCAAAAATGTCCGAATACTGCTGTTCATCAATGTACTGCTTCATCTGGTTTAAAGCCTCACGGCCATCTCTCCCAGCGCGTTTTTCTTCAATTTGGATAATTGGCAAGCCATTAATTAGTAATGTCGTATCAAACCGTCTTGCCTGTCTACCGGGAATCACAGCCGGCCGGCATATCTGATTAACAATCTGATAACGGGTATTGCCTGCCCCCACTTCATCTTGGTCGAAAACGGTCAAATAGACATGTTGGCCATTATCAAGATCCACTTCAACCTGAGTGACGCCGTTCAGCCCATAGATAAATTGTCCAGCCTCATAAGGTGTATGTAAATCAGTGATATTCTTACGAACTTGAGCAAATTCGGTTTCTGACAGTGGAGCATCAAGCTGGGTATTGTTCTGTTCCAAAATCCGTTTAAAATTTGTCCAGAGTCCCGCAGTCGTCTTGATGTTCGGTAAGTATTCCCATTGTTTTGAGCCACCAATCTTGGTCAAATGATCAATCAGCTCGTTCTCAAAGCCTAACTCACTAAGCATTCGTTCTCCTCCAAATCTGATCGATCAAAGCACTGGCCCTTTGATCGACAAGTTTACTTTTCTTTGCTAATAGTGCCATCTCACGAATCCGATTGGCGTAAATTTCCCCAATCCGTTGCTGCACAATGCTCGTAGGGAGTGAGATGCTCATCTTTTTGACGTCCTGCAGTGTTAGGCGCGTCAATACAGCACTTGCACTTTGCGCAATCTGAAACTTTTGCCGCTGGGCCTCACTACTTTCGTTGAACCACCAACTCAAAAACATTGCGTTAATTTTGGATGACACGGTAATCGCCGCGAAATTAGCGGTTAGAATCAACGGTGGTACCGATTGCTGTGGCACATATATATGTTGCTGAGCTAGGCCCAAGATCAATTGTCCACTTTGAATAACTTCCAAACGTTCCCGCGAGTGCAGAAATCGTCTTGAGGTCTGATCGACTGAGAATAGCTCATATTCCCCTGCTTCAGAATCAATATTGCCGTGATCTTGGAGTCTGGAAATCAATTCACCCGATGTAAATTCAACTAAACGGCCAAGATTCATGACACGCCTCCGTTCGTATTCATTATTACAACGAAAGTATGCCACGGTAATCGTTTGAAATCAAGCGTAATTTTTAAAAAGAACAATCGTCGGAATCATTAAATACTAACATACTTCTTTCCCTCACTCTGAGAAATGTGCTCTGAGTGCGAAAGAAAAGCGCGTCATGGTTTCCCATAACGCGCTCGCCATAAAGGCTATTCACTTTTAAATTTTAGTACCACCCATAAGCGTTAGAGTGCGCTAGCGCCTTACTCCAGCTCCCGTACCGGCTTGTCACATACTGATCCGCAACCTTTTCCTGGTTAGCGGCGGACAAGTCACCATTTAGGTAAGAAACCGTAAGTTGGTATTTACCATAGTACTGGCCATTGCGGGCGGTGTAAGAACCACCGGATTCGCGGGAAGCGATGACCGACTTGGCCCAGGCTTCGTTACCCGTAGCGGTGCTTTGATATGACGAGCTCGACTGGGTCGTCGTGGTCGCCTTGGTGGTCGTGTAGGTCTTGGCCGTCGTAGTCTGCTTAGGGGCCACATACTGGCTGGCAGTCGTCTTGGCAGCGGTTGTCGTTGCCGTGCTGGACTGGGCGGTGACCGTATTAGCCAGCTTCAAGATCTGACCCATGGTAATTAAGTCAGCATTGTTCAAGTTGTTTAATGAAACCAACGTGGCCTGACTGACGCCGGTGCTTGAGGCGATGCCAGACAGGGTATCGCCTGCTTTAACCGTGTAAGTTGAAGCGGTCGTGGCAGTCGCTTCATCAGTAAGCGTCAGGGTTTGGCCGACAGACAATAAGTTTTGATTTGAGAGTTTGTTGCTGGTGGCCAACTTCGCGACACTGGTGTGGTTAGCGGCGGCGATGGCAGACAGGGTGTCACCGGATTTAACCGTGTAGCTGCCAGTTGTAGCGGCGCTAACGGGATTGGCTTGACCTAAGACAACTGCGGTGCTCAAAGCCGCTGCGGTAGAAAAGAGCCATGCTAAACGTGATTTAATAATAATCGTTCACTCCTATGCGTGTTTGCTTGTTACTGATCAACACCACCCATGTTAACGGGCAGAGGTCACAGCCACACCACAGCAGCATTACGATTCTCGTCAATCTTGTCTTATTGTCATCGAATTGTCGTAATTAAATCGTCGTAATATCAGTCGTAATTTCGCAACAATCCGTCACACTGCCCAGATTCGAGCAAACTTAGGGACTGGCATCACCTCGACCTGACAGAAATCTAAAATCGTCGTATCCCACACGATTGTGTGTGCACACGACGATTGTTTTGAACTCACCTTCAACATCCCCGAATTGGTTTCTGCCCCATAATGAAAACCGGCTTCTTCCAACGGGCCGTGTGCAGATCCTCTAGTAGTTTTTCTATCCTAGCGGTTACGATAGATTTCATGTCTGCCATCCTACTCCAAGGTGTCGATATCTTTGTCAATCAGGTCGGCGGTAGCGGGTACGAATCTACTTGAACACACCAAGTGCTATTGTGAAGGGATTTCTCTCAAGGTATCCGGTCATCGAAATGCTCTTATTCAATAAGATTGTATACATATATTAATTTTCAGAGCGAATTGGTTAGCGCAGGCTAATTTACTTTCCAAGTCGCTCCGCAATGGCCATCATTACTGCCCGACCTCGGCTCACAATCACTGCTTTAGCAGTCTCGACATCTCCAATTTTTAGGCCTTCTTGCGCTTTCGCAAGAGTCGCCTGGTCAGGGTACGACAACGCCTGAATATATTTCGGATTATTCACGATTGCGGCGGAAGCCTCATGAGACTTAGAATTACTTAACGCATCTTCCCAAAGATTGCTAGTTTGCTTTTCTCGATTATTCGCATCGTTCAATAACATAATATTCCCGATTGCCCCGCCACAAAGTCCCTCTTCCGCATAAAGCATTTTTCCGTTACTCAGGTGGCGACCCAGCAGCTTTTTCGCAATAATATGTTCGAAATCCGGTTTGCTACCTGGCAAAATGAAACTACCATAGGTGCAATTAGCATGAATGGTCGCCAAGCATTTGACACGGCGTGAAAAACTAATGCTAGGAGACTGTGCGTCTTCCTCCACCCAATTCAAGAAGGTTTTGTCGAGTTGTTCTTTTGTGAGTGCTGTCAAATAGTTGGCGATAGCTTTGCCTTCATTTGAACTATTCTCATAAAATGTCGAAAGTCTCGAATCGCCTGACCCACTCCATAAATTTTTTAAGTCATCCGAAATAAAATAGGCTGGTAAATTGCGCATAGTCAATCTTTGCTCGCTTTGATCCTGCCCGCTTGACCACATCGCTGCCACGTAAGAAAGAAACTTAAGATCTGAATTCATACCATTTTCATAGGCTTTTGCTGATTTTTTTTGAGCTGGAATAAGTGGGCTTGCGGAGATACTGTTCAAAAGTCCGATTAATGTTCTCTGCAATGGAGCTCATTCTTGAAAGGATCTCCTGATGGTTGGCCTGAACATAATCAATTTGCTTAATTGCATCTTCCAAGTGCCGATTATCCGTCTTAGTTGCAATTGCCAAAGCATAGAACCCAATCGTATCCCGTGGGGCGTCATCGCCAGACCTATAAAGGGATGGCACCTTATTGAGAATTAGTGCCCCAAGTGCATACGCAAATTCAGCAAGATTAATTTGAGCGTCCTTTTTGAAAGTGTCAGTGTCGTATCCGTCGATCTCTAGTCCCCTGCCAACATCCGAGGATTGAAGATCTTGGTAACGCCTAGACAGGATCTCTAAAACTGCTTTTGAATATTCTGAATTATCAAGGTGCAACATCTGATCTTGCCATGAGGCTGAAAAGACTTGATATTTCGTGAGCTTTGTCCCAGTTTTGTTGAGGTTTTCAAAAACGGTGGCAAGTTCATCTGCGGTACCCGTAAAAATAATCGCTGGGATTTTCACTAGATCCAAATTGATGAAAGAGTTAATGGCCTGGTCCAGCTCCTTAACAAACTTTTGATAGTCAATTACAGCATCAAAAGTCTTGTCAAGCGGCGTATGCCTTGTAAGAATCGAAATAGAATCACCATTTCTATTAGGAGATTCGACAAGCTCATCAAAAGTAGATTTGATATCTGCCTCGTCCAACTGCACATTATGCTGTTCGAATACGCTACATAGTTTCGGAAGCCATATTTTTTTGTTGTCTCCAGACCAATATGAGCCCGGGTTCTTCTGAAAGCTTTTCAATGCTGAAAATCGCTGAAGACCATCAATAATGGAGTAGTGTTTCGGTGTTGTTTCGTAAAGAAGAATCGAGCCGAACGGAAACCCGTTCGCAATTGTTTGAATAAATGCTTTCTTGGCAGATTCTGACCACACCAGTCCACGTTGAAATTTCGGAACGGTAATGCCATTTTTGTTCAAATCATTGAACGAGAATTCCTTTGTACTGTATTTTGGGGTCCCACCCTCACCGCTAACCCTATCCATAAACATCCCTCCAATATGAATATGTTGATGTCTATATTAGATCACAAATACTTTGTAGATGATAGATCTACTACTCAGTGATTAGAAGTGAATCACTTCTGGAGAGCATCTAGTAAATCAAAAAGCGCGTCATGGTTGCCCACAACGCGCTCACTTTGCTTTATTTAGATTAAGCGATTAGTACCAGCCGTAAGCATTGGAATGGGCCAGTGCCTTCGTCCAGCTGCCGTAACGGCCAGATACATACTGATCAGCCACACGTTCCTGGTTGGCGGCAGACAAGTCGCCATTCAGGTAAGAAACGCTCAGTTGGTATTTACCATAGTACTTACCATTACGCGCCGTGTAGGAACCGCCAGATTCGCGCTTGGCGATGGTAGCCTTGGCCCAGGCTTCGTTGCCTGTGGCACTGCTGTGGTACGCCGTCGCCGTCACCTTGGCGGTCGTGGTGGTCGTGGCCACCGTTTGCTTCACGGCTACCGGCTGCGTGGTGGTCTTTTGAGCGGCCGCCGCTGGTGCACTGGTGCTTGAGGCGGTTGCGGCTGTACCGGTGAGTTTCAGAACCTGCCCGACCGAAATGAAATTGGCATCTTTCAAGTTGTTAAACGCAACCAGGTTAGCTTGGCTCACCCCAGTACTTTCAGCGATGCCAGAAATGGTATCGCCGGACTTAACCGTGTAGGTCGTCGGCGCCGCTGGCTTAGCAGCCGTCTCGGTCTTCTCGGCCAAAGGCTTGACCGTCGCCTGCTGGTTTTGATCAGCCAGTTTGGTGCTCGTCGCCAATTTCACGACGTTGGTTTGATTGGCAGCCGCAATGGCCGTTAACCCGTCATCGAATTTCACTGAGTAATTATTGGCGTCGGCAGCGTCGACGGTTTTGGTTTGACCCACGACGGCGGCGGCACTTAAAGCCGCGGCGGTGGACAAGAGCCATGCTACACTCGATTTATTGATGATTATTCACTCCTATGGGTGTTCTGTTAACTAATTCACAACCACCATGTTAACGGCTGGAGGTCACAGCCATGACACAGGAAGATTACATTTTTCATCAATCTTGTCTTATTGTCATCAAATTGTCGCATTCGCAGTCGATTGATTGCCTATCACGTTAAATAAGCGCAAAAAAAGCATGGCCCGAAGCATTTAGGCCATGCTTTCACTTCTTTACTTCGTGGGTTTAGGTGCATCCGCGTCTAACAGCGTCACACCTTGCGCCGGATTATGGTCAATCGCGCCCATCACTTTGTGCGGCACATATGGCTCTTCCAGATAGGCAATGTCCTCCGACGTCAGCTTCACCTTGAAGGCATCAGCGGCATCATCGAGGTACTTGGACTTGGTGGCGCCGATGATTGGCGCGGCCACACCTTTCGCCCACTCCCAGGCGATACTAATCTGGGCCATGGTGGCGTCATGCTTCTCGGCCAGCTCATGCACACGTTTCGTGATTTCCAAATCGTATTGCTTCGTATGGTCGTACTTGCCGCTGGCCACGCGGTCGGTGCGACTGCGCAAGGTATCAGTGCTCCAGCTCGGCCGCGCCAGCCGCCCAGCGGCTAACGGACTGTATGGCATCAGCGAGACCCCCATCTGCTTGCAAAGCGGAATCATTTCCCGTTCATCTTCGCGGTACAACAGGTTGTAATGATTTTCCATCGTGGAAAATGGCGTCCAGCCGTTGTCACGCGCGGCCAGTTGCATATTGCAGAACTGGTAGGCGTACATCGCCGAGGCGCCAAGCGCCCGCACCTTGCCGGCTTTCACCAAACCATCCAGTGCGGCCATGGTTTCTTCAATCGGGGTGTCATAGTCGAAGCGGTGGATGATGTACAGATCCAAATAGTCCGTGCCCAGCCGCTTCAAGGTGCCATCGATTTCACGGTTGATGGCTTCCTTGGACAGCCGGCCGGGATTGAAATAAACCTTCGAGGCAATGACCACCTTGTCGCGGGTGGTCAGCTCCTTCAGCGCGGCGCCAAGGTATTCCTCAGAGGTCCCGGCCGAATAAGTATTGGCGGTATCGAAAAAGTTCAGGCCTAAAGCCAACGCATCACCGATCACTTGCTTGCTTTGGGCCGGATCCAAGGTCCAATCGTGCATGGTACCGGCTTTGCCAAAACTCATCGCGCCCACGCAAAGCTTGGACACTTTGATATCAGTATGACCGAGTGTCGTGTATTCCATCGCGTTTTCCTCCCCTTTAAGTGGTGCGATTATTGCCACGAGTTCAGCAGCGCCATATCGGCATCGGAAATCACGAAGCCGTCCACATCCGCATTATTCTGCGCGTGCTCAAGGTGTGAGGCTTTCGGCAGCGGCAGCACGCCATTTTGCAGGCAGAAACGAATCGCCAGCTGGGCGGTGGTAACACCGTACTGATCAGCAATCGCCTGAATGCGGTCGTTGCCAATCAACCGGCCGGTGGCCAGCGGGGAATAAGCTTCAACCAACAAGCCGGCGTCTTGCGCGAATTTGGTCACAGCCGGTTCGGTGTTGCCGATGAAGTAACGGATCTGGTTAACCATCGGCTTAACCGTGGCGTCGGCAAACACATTTTCCATTTCATGAACGCCGAAGTTGGAAATCCCAATCGCCTTGGCCTTGCCGGATTGGTAAATCTCTTCCATCGCGCGCCACACTTCACGGTTTTCCTGATCGTAGTTGGTACCTGCTTTAGCCCAAGGCCATGGGGCGTGGACCAAGTACAAGTCGACATAGTCCAAGTCCAAGGCTTGCATGCTGGATTCAAAATCCTTCAGCGCGCCTTCATAAGTCTTGGTTTCCGCCGGCAACTTGGTGGTGACGAATACGTCAGACCGGGCTAGGCCGGAAGCTTTGATCGCCAAGCCGACTTCACGTTCATTGTGATACGCCTTGGCGGTATCGATATGGCGGTAGCCCGCTTTCAGGGCGTCGGCGACGGCGCGCTGGGCGATTGAGGCTGGCACCTGCCAGGTTCCGAATCCGAGTTGCGGAATTTTGACGCCATTGCTCAAGGTATAAGTATCAGTTAGTTTTGACATGATAATCCTCCTTTGCGGCAGCGGCCAGACTGCCAATCAGCCCGGCCAACACTAACTTAAGTATAGCGCAATGCGTGAAGGCGGTAACATGCTTAGTGCAAGTCACCGTTATAACTTGCAGGCATAGCCATTGAGTGGCACCACACTACAGCCAAAAAGCGCCAGGCCTCCGGAAGCCAAGCGCTCTATACCGGTGCTAGTAGCCATCAAAATAAGCATTATCCACTCCTCAATCTCTGGATACATCAAATGCCGTTATGTTCACGCATCTGCGGTGGTGAATTGCCATTTTACCGCGAGTGATTGACGCTTCGTCAGGCGTACGCTATAATGTGCATATAATAAGCGTACATTATAGCGTACGTAATAAAGTTCCATACTTGGAAGGTGAATAAAATGCAAACTTACACACCAACAAATCTTCGGAAGCACTTGTTTGACCTCCTCAGTCGCGTTGCTAACAAAGACGAGGAAATGGAAATCACCATTCAGCAACCAGATGGTCCAAACAAGGGGGTAATCCTGATTAGCAAGGAACGTTACGCTCAACTTGAAGAATTAGACTTTTTGGAACGCACCGGCACGCTTGAGGTGGTAATGAAGCGTATGGAAGCCGAGCAGCCAGGTGATTTTAACGAGGACGACGCATATTGAGTACTCAACCTTGGAAGGTAATCCCCCATCGTTCCGTGAAAAACAAGGACGTTCCCCTGCTCAAAGCGGCAAACTTGTACGACTCATTCATGGAGATCATTAATACGCTAAAGATCAATCCGTACAGTCGTGATCACAATCAAGAGATCCTGAACCCAAAATCAAGGCACATCTACTCAAAGCGAATCAACGTTCAGCATCGTGTTATCTACACGATTGACAAGGTCAATCACATCGTTAAGATTTGGTCGGCATGGTCACACTACGAGAACCGCACACCTCATAAATAGCTTCTATATCTAATGCCTCAGAACGCGGTTCTGAGGCATTTTAGATTTAGGCTAAATCTTACCGATTCAGACGCCAGTGGATCTGGTCTCTATTTCTGATTTTTCCGTTATCGCATGCTTACCAGCGAGGTCCACCCCAAAATCATCCAATTCGCATGGAGTATCACACCAAAGGCTTATTTCCAATGGATACTGTCATAATTGAAGGGACATTACGCGAACAACTGGTCAATCTGCTGGTACTGGGCCGGCGTCAGGGTTACTGTCAGCGCCTTGGCATTGGCCAGCACTTGCGCGGGTTTGCGCGCCCCAGGAATCACGGTGGCAATCGCTGGATTTTGCAGGTACCAAGCCAAAATCACTTGCGCCACGGTGGCATCCAAGCCTGCCGCGATGCCTTTGATTTGTTCCAGCGCGGTCATAATTTGCGTATACTGGGCCGGTGTGAATTGCTTGAACTTCGCTTGATCCGCCTCGCTGTATTTGCCAGTCAACAGGCCTGATGCCAGCGGGAAGTACGGCACGAAGGCAATATGGGCCTGCTGCAGATATGGCCAGACACTCTGTTCCAGCCCGCGATGGACAAGGCTGTAGTGGTCTTCCACCACATCCACGTAGCCATCCAAGTTAGCCTCTTTGATTTGGGCCAAAGAAAAATTCGACACGCCAATCGCCCGAATTTTGCCGGCTTGCTTGAGCTTTTGCAGCGCGGCCACGGCTTCGTTCTTCGGCGTGGTGGCATCTGGGAAGTGAATGTAAAAGATGTCGATGTAATCGGTTTGTAGCCGCTTGAGCGCATCATCCACCGCCTGGGTCAAAAAAGCCGGCGTGTTGTTGGGCTTCAAGTCATTGGCTGGATCTTGGGCGGCCTTAGTTGCAATCAGAATTTTACTGCGATCGTAATCCTTCACCACCTGGCCAATAATGCGCTCGGATTGGCCGAGCCCGTACATGTAGGCGGTGTCCAGCAGCGTGATGCCAGAGTCCAGCGCCTGGCGGACCACGGCCTCGCCGTCTTCATCCTTCAAATTCGGGAAAAGGTTGTGGCCGCCGACCTTGTTGGTGCCAAGACCGAGCTTGGGTAGTACTAATGTTGTTTTTGTGTTTGTCATGATTGACCTCCGCTTAAGCTAATGTTCACTTACTTATTGTAAACTGATAGTTTCACATTTTCAAAGCGCCGCTGACCCGGTGAACGGATCAGCACTGGCGCTGAGGCCCGCTATCACCTGGGCTGCCGGCGATTCTTAATTTTCTTCAGATTCACTTTAGTTTCTGTCAGTAGCGACTGGCCGCTAAAAGTCTTATATTAAAGACAACAACCATGAGGCACGATTCACATAGGGAGAAAAACATTGAAATCTACCATTTTACTAGTCGAAGACGAGGCGGGCTTAGCCGACTCACTCAAAACCGAATTCGAACTCGAGAACTTCAACGTGCTCTGGGCTAATGATGGCCTGGTCGCGCTGGACATGTTCCGGCAGAATGAGGCCCAGATTGATTTGATTATTTTGGACTGGATGCTGCCGCACTTGGACGGCTTCAGTGTGCTACGCCGCATTCGCAAAACCAGCCAGGTGCCGATCATCATGCTGACGGCGCGGGACTACATCGGCGATAAAGTGGCCGGGCTGACCGGCGGCGCCGACGATTACGTGACCAAGCCGTTTGAGATGGAAGAACTGATTGCGCGGGTCGAAGTGGCGCTGCGCCATTCGCAGCCGGCGGCCACCACCGCCGCCATGTATACCGCTGGCAATTTGAACGTGGATACCGAGGCCAAACGCGTCACCCGCGGCGGCACCATCATCCCCCTCACCCAGCGAGAATACGAGCTGCTGGTGGCGCTCATCAGCCACCAAAACGAGCCCTGTTCACGCGAGGATTTGTTGGACACCGTGTGGGGCGTTGATTTTGATGGCCAACCGAACATCTTGGACGTCTACGTTCGCAATCTCCGCAGCAAAATCGACACGACGGGCCAACCCAAGCTGATTCACACCGTGCGCGGCATAGGCTACATGCTGTCCGAACACGTCGCAGAATAAGGCACTGATATGAAAAAAAACAAACAATCCAGCGCGGCGATTATGCTGCGTAGCTTAATGCGCCTGATTATCATTGTGACCTTGCTGCTCGGGGCCGGCATCATCATCGCTGTGGGCCATCAGCTCCTGGAAGAGGTCCGCACCACCACCAGCCATATCAGCGCCAGCCTCAAGCAAACCGACATTGATGGCGACGATGACTGGGAAAGCTGGCGCAAGAACAGCACCCTGGACACCAGCGCCACTTATGTTTATGTCCACAACAAGCGCGCCGATGCCAAAGTCAGTCAATACTTCTCGCCGCATGCGGAAAAAGTCTTGAAGGTGACCCCGACCAAGGTGCCGTTTTTAACCAATGTGTATTATCGCCCAGGCATCGGGCTGCTTTATCATCGCATGGTGCACGCGCGCGGGATCTACTACACGTTGTGGCAAAACATGAATCCTCAGCTGGCCGTGCTGCTGCGCGTGATTGAAGTCACCGCCATCTTGCTGGCGGTGACGCTGTTGGCCACCCCGCTGTACATTCGCCGGCTGACCAAGCGGCTGACGGATCCGTTGACCACCCTGTCGCACACAACCCAGATGATTGCCGGCGCCAAAGAACCTGGCGCAATGCAGCTGCCAGTACCGGCACAACCCACCGAAGTCACGGAACTCGCCGGTAATTTCAACGAGCTCTTAAGCCTGTTGAATGAACGACAGGAGCAACAGAAATTGTTCGTGATGAACGCCGCCCATGAGCTGCGCACTCCGATTGCCACCATTCGCAGTCACGCGCAGCTCATTGAGCGCCACGGTAAGAATCACCCGGAGATTATCGCCAAGTCGGTGGGCTACATCACCGAAGAATCGCGGCAAATGCAGCAGTTGATTGATGAACTCTTGCAGCTCTCCCGCGCCGACCGGCTGGCGCTTGACCTGACCACGCTTGATCTCAGCGCCACGGTGGCTGCCATCATGCAAAAAATCGCTGGCACCTTCGAGCAAACCGTCACCACCGAGATCCAGCCGAATATCACCATCACCGGCAACGAAAGCGCGATTGAGCAAATTCTGGTCAACCTGGTCACCAACGCTGCGAAGTATTCGCCAGCTGATAGCCAAATCACAGTTACGCTTTCGCAACATGCGGATGAGGCGCCAGCACTGGCAGTGAAAGATCAAGGTAGCGGCATCAGCGCTGAAGATAAGAGCCATATTTTCGAGCGCTTCTACCGCAGCGCCGATGTGCGCGGCACCGTGGCCGGTACCGGATTGGGTCTGGCGATTGCCACCCAACTGGCCCAGCTTAGCAATAGTGAGTTGACGGTGGCGGACAATCAGCCGCATGGCACCATTTTTACGCTGATATTCCCTACCAAATAACCATTTTCGCACCGCTCAAAAATATTTTTGAGCGGTTTTTTTGAGCCAAATATTAGTAATCTGAATATTTTTCAGCTAAATTACCCTTGATACCGGCGCCGCCGCGCTGAAAGCTGAAGATTATTGAGTTTCGCGTTAGTTTTCATGAGTGGGAGCGCCGAGGGAATGCCGTTATGCTGGGTTCATCCTGAAAGTTCAGTCAAGGGGGAACACATCATGACCGCACTCATTACGCTGCTGCCTAACCTCAATCAATTATTACCGCAGCTCATCAGTCAATTCGGCTCACTCATCTATCTTGGCTTGTTCGCCATGATCTTCATTGAAACCGGCGTCGTGGTGCTGCCCTTTCTGCCTGGCGACTCACTCCTATTTCTCTGCGGCTCGCTGGCGGCGATGGCCAACCACAGCTTGAACATCTGGGTGCTGTTCGGCTCGCTCAGCGTGGCCGCGGTGCTTGGGGATTCGCTTAACTTTGAAATCGGTGAACACTTCGGCCTGCGCCTCGCGCATAGCGCCAAGCTGAGCCGCTTCATCAAACCGGCCTACCTCGAACGTTCGCAGCGCTTCTTCGACCGGCATGGGAAAGCCGCGATTTTCCTTGGCCGCTTCATGCCAATCATCCGCACCTTCATCCCCTTCACTGCTGGCGTGAGCCAGATGCGCTACCGGGACTTTGCCGCCTACAACGTGCTTGGCGGCCTGACTTGGGTGGCGGTAGCCCTCGGCGCCGGGTACCTGTTCGGCAATATCGCCATCGTCAAAACCCATTTCGAACTGATTATGCTGGCCATCGTTGTCATTTCCTTGGCGCCGGCCGCCTTCATGGCGCTGCGCCATCGCGGAGGTGCCGCCGATGCCGACTAAGTGGAAACAGCTAGTGGGCGGACTCAGCTTGATGGCCTTTGCCGCCTTGGCCCTCGGGGTTATCACGCATGCCGCTTGGCTTACGCAATTGGATGCCGCCGCCAGCACTTTGGCCGCGCGCGCCATCGATCCGACGAATACCGCGATTTTTAAAGTCGTTGCGACCCTCGGCAGTCCCGCCACCGTCATCGGCCTCACTGCGCTGTTGTGCCTGTGGTTGTGGCTCAAACAAGGGCCGGTCACCAGCCTGTGGTTCGCTGGCCTGCAGCTCGGCGGCTCCGCCATCACCGAAGGCCTCAAGTTGCTGATTGACCGCAGTCGCCCACTCCATCAGCTGGTGCTGGATCACGGCGCTAGCTTCCCCAGCGGCCACACGTTTTGCACGGCGCTGCTCGTGTTCACCTTGTGGACGCTATGCCTACCACACATTCAAGATCAAGAAAGCCAGCTGATTACCATATTGATTGGCATTGGCTGGATTGCCATGGTGGCCATTTCGCGAGTGTATCTGCGCGACCACTACCTCTCTGATGTACTCGCCAGCGTGTGCTTAGCTGGCGGTTGGTGGCTGCTCATCACGCCCGCTCAAGCCTTTATTCAAACTAAAATGCGTCAGTTTTTACCGGAAAGGATGTTGAAATCATGGCCACATCAAAATTAACGATTGTCGTTCCAGCCTACAATGAAGAAGAGGTGCTGACCTCCTCGGTGCAAAAATTACTGGCCGTTGAAGACCAAATCGCCGCGCAAACCATGCTGGGCCAGCGTGCCGACATCCTGATCGTCGATGATGGCTCCAAGGATCACACCTGGGAAATCATCGAAAACCTGCACGCCACGAATTCTCGCGTGCGCGGGCTGCGCTTTTCTCGCAACTTCGGTCACCAGTCAGCGCTGATCGCCGGCATGAGTGAAGCCGTGAAAACCGCAGACATGATTGTCACCATCGATGCTGACCTGCAAGATGATCCTGACAAAATCGTCGACATGGTGGATGCCTACGCGGATGGCGCCGACATCGTCTACGGCGTCCGGAATAACCGGGAAACCGACAGTTGGTTCAAGCGCACCACGGCCCAAGGCTACTACAAGACGCTGAAGCTACTGGGCGTTGAGCTGGTGCCGAACCACGCCGATTTTCGCCTGATGTCCAAGCGCGCCGTTGAAACCTTCCTGCAGTATCCAGAACGCAACATCTTCATTCGCGGCCTAATTCCTAAGCTCGGCTTCAAAACTGCCGAAGTCTTCTACAAGCGCACCCCGCGCATGGCGGGCGAATCCAAGTACCCGCTGAAAAAAATGCTGGCCTTTGCCTGGGACGGGATTACCAGCCTAACAATTGCGCCGGTGCGGCTCATTCTCATTCTGGGCACCCTCTCTTGCCTGCTGGCGGTGGGCATGGTGATTTATGCCATTGTGATGAAGACGTTGGGGCTGACCGTGCATGGCTGGTCGTCGTTGATGGTGTCACTGTGGTTTGTTGGCGGCGTGCAGATGATTAGCCTCGGCGTGATTGGCGAATACATCGGTAAGCTCACCACTGAAGTTAAACATCGTCCACGCTACACGGTGCAAACGATTCTGGATTAGGTGAGGGTATGAAAAAAATCAAACCCGCTTTTCTGCCAGCAATTTTAATCATCTGTCTGCTCATTGGCAGCATTGGGAACCTGACCAGCGTGCTCGGAGTGCCGGCGCTGGTGGTGGCGATACTCCTGGGCGCCGGGCTTTACTGCGGGGCGCCGCGCCTTGACCGCCTGACCGCAAAGCAACTGCGCTGGGGCATTGGCCTCGGCTTGCTGGCGATGCTGGTCGCCCAAATCGTCGTGTTGCACGTGATGCCCAACACGGTCTACCACGATCCGTATCGGGTGCTGTCGCAAGCCGATCAGCTTGCGGCCGGCCACATGACTTGGGATATCACCTACTTCTGGCGCTACGCCAATAATGTCCCGCTGGCTTACCTGCTCTCGCTGTGGCTGCGGCTCACGCAACTATTTGGCTTCAGCACCAATCTATCGGTGCATCTGCTGAGTATTTTGGTGTTGGACAGCTTTATTGCCCTAGCCCTACACACGATTTGGCAGCTCAGTCATCGCGCCAGCCTGCTAGTCGCGGCCTTCGGGTTTTTCGCTTTGACCCCATTTGCCTACACCTACTACCTGCAAGTCTTCTACTCCGACTTGCCAACGATGCTGGTGCTGCTCATCATCATGCGGAGTCTGCTCAACTGGCCGCAAAAAACACCGCGCCAGCGCTGGCTGGCCGGTGGCGGACTGGTGGTCGCCGTCACCCTCGGCGCGATGCTCAAGCCTAATCTGGTGGTCCTGTTGCCAGCCCTGCTGATTGTCGGACTGATTTTGGCCCGCCAGCACTTGTGGCGGCAAGCCAACCTGACCCTGCCCATCGCCTTGATCGTGCTGGGCTTCGGGCTGAGTCTGCCGGCGACCAAAGTCATCGATGCGGCGGCCAATTATCAACCGCGCACCGCCTTTTCGTTCCCGGCCACCAACTGGATCTTGATGGGTTACAACCAGCACAGCAACGGCGGCTACTCCGGCAAGGATGTCGGCCGTTCGATCAAGCAGCCCAGCCAAGCCGCCCGTCAGCAGTATGATTTGAAAACCATCCCCAAGCGCATCAAAACTCTCGGCGTGGTTGGCGTCGTCCGGTTGTGGCTGGTGAAGTTAGGTATCGTCCTTAATGTCCAAGGCATTCAGCGCTGGTATAACGGCGGTTTCCGCGCCGCGCCCAGTTGGTACAGCAATCACGCGAGCTTGTATCAAGGCCTGACCGTGATTGGTTATGTGGCCGCGACCCTGCTCATGTGGGGCGCCCTGATGCTAAAGCTCTTGCAGTGGCGACCAGATCTCACCAACCCGCACCAAATCGTTGCGCTACTGGCAGTGACCACTGCCCTGGGCTATCTGGCTTTCCACACGCTCCTCTGGGAAGTTGAACCGCGCTACGGCCAAGCCATTTTACCGCTGCTCTGGGTGGCATTGGCCGCCATCCCGCACCAGGCTAGCCACTCGCGCCCACGCTGGGCGAACCAAGCTAGCCTCCTCAGTGGTGCCACTGCTTTGCTCGTCGCCTTTGGGGCCGCTGGTTTGCTTGGCGCCAAGCTGCCACAAAAGCAAGTGATTGCCGCCCAGCGTAGCCAGCTGTCCGTTCAGTATCACGCCAAGCCCAAGACCGTGACGCCAGGCACCGTGCTGACTGAAGTCGTTGATGTGAATGCCGACGCCAACTATTTTTCCGTTCAGACCCATGCTGGTAGTCAGGTGCAAGTCACCCTCACGAACCTCGCCACCGGGCAACACTATCGGTTAAAGATGGCTGGCAGCGTGGCGCGCCTGCACCACCAACTCGCCGCTGGACAATATCGGATTACCGTGCAAAATATCACCGCTCGCGGTCAGCAAGTCGACGTCACCCACACCTACCATTATCAGCTCGCTGCCCACCCGCTAACGGTGAACGGCCAGTCGCAGCCTACCGCCTCATTGATTTACACCTGCATGCGGCGCTGAGAAAGGAGCCTTTTCATGGAAAAACCAATCACTACCCTTTACAGCAAATACGGCACGGCCTTGCGCTACCTGATCGTCGGGGGCCTCACCACCGGCATTAACGTGGTGCTGTTCTTCGGCCTGACTCACCTGGCGATGCCGTGGTTCTGGGCGAACATTATCGCCTGGGTCCTCAGCGTGCTGTTTGCCTTCATCGCCAACAAAAAGGTCGTGTTCAACTCGGCCGACATGACCTTCCGGACCGTGATCAAAGAAGGTGCCAGCTTCTTCACCTTGCGCGGCGCGTCACTGCTGGCGGACACGGCGATTTTGTTCGTCGGCCTCACCTTAATGCACGGCTCACCGCTGATTGTGAAGCTGATTGACCAGGTCGTCGTCATCGTACTGAATTACGGTTTCAGCAAATTGATCTTCGCTTAACGAAAAAATGGTCCCAGCAGTTTCATCCCGCTGCTGGGACCATTTTTGCTACTCAGCCGAGTTTAATGCCGGCATCGGCCAGCGCCGCGTCGACCACGTTCATCACGGCCAGCGAATGCGCCATGCGCTGCTTGGCGGCGGCCAAATCGTGATCGGCAATCATCGCTTCGAACGCGACGAACTCTTCGTACATGCGATGCTGGTCGACTTTCTCATCGACTGTTTCCTTGGTGCCGTCATTCAGTTCCTCAGTGAAGCCCGTCAGCACATTCACCGGGCCAGCGATTTGAATCGACCCACGGTTGCCTTGAATGGTCGAGCGCACCGGCGCGGAGCAATCCTTCGCGGCGACGCACACCACCTGAGTCCCTGGATAGTTGAGCACCAACGCGCCTGAGGTGTCGATGTTGCGCTCAACATTCGCGTAATAATGCACGCTCAGCGGCGCCCCCATCAGCCCGACGACAAAATGAATGTTGTAGATGTTCAGATCCATCAGTGCCCCGCCGCCTTTTTTCGGATCAAAGGCGGGCAAAATGGTGCCGGCTTGAAAGGCGTCGTAGCGGTGCGAGTACTGGGAGTAGTTGCATTCAATCACCTTGATGTCCCCTAGCGCGGCCATCCGCTGCTTAATCGCGGCGTAATTACTCAGGTATTGATTCGTGATGGCCTCCACCAGCACCAAACCCTTAGCTTCCGCCAGCGCGGCCAGTTCCTGCGCCTGCGTGCTAGTTAGCACAAAGGGCTTCTCGCAGATAACGTTTTTACCCGCCTCCAGCGCCAGCTTGGTGAAACGATAATGCAGGAAATTCGGCAGCGCCACATAGACGGTATCGATATCCGCTTCGCTCAAACAAGCGGCAACGTCGGTATACACCTCATCAATGTGGTGCGCCGCCTGCATCTCCTCCATGGTAGCCAGATCTGCCGGCACGCCCATGATGGCTTTCAGTTGAACGTTCGGCACCCGGTCGATCATGGTCAAAAAGTCTTTCACTATCATCCCGGCGCCAAAAATCGCTAATTTCATTTTGCTTCCTCCTTTTGCAATTGTTGCAGTGACGCGACCAACAACGCGTGGTCCTGATCATGGACCAACCCGGAAATGGCAAAAGCCCCGCGCAGCTCGCCGTCAATGACCAGCGGGAATCCGCCGCCGCAAATCGCGTAACGGTCATCGGTTTGCCAGTCTCGGTATGGCGCTTCCTCGCGATGCAGGAAGGTGTACAAGCTGCTGTGGTGGGTTTGGCGCACCGTGTACACCTTACGGGCGACCCAGCCGGCATCTTTGCGCCCCGGCATCAGGTATTGCAAGATGATTTGATCATCGAGCACCACCCGCAGTGCCACTGGTTTAAGCTGATCCGCTTGCACACGGGCAACCACAATCTGCGCCCAACGCAAGGCGTCGACGCTGGTGAAATGCTTAAAAGTAAGTTGTTGTTCCAAAATTTGAAGTGCTTGATCCGTTGGCATAACGGCACCGCCTTTCCTTAACACGGTTAGTATAGCCGCCAGACCGCTAGTGGGAAGGCTTTTAGCCGGCTTAGGTCAAAATGTGCCAAACTAGTGTATATTTGAAGCAAAAGGCCGGACATTTTGTTCTAATGGCGGGCAAAGTGAGGCACAGCAACTGAGGAGGGTTTATCATGACGTTCATGGACAAGCTTAACGTAACGGAAAATCTAAGTGACAACGAGCGCCAGATTCTGGCCTACATTAAAGCTCATCTCAATGCGGCGGCCCAGATGACGAGCCAGGAGCTGGCGGCAGCGACCTTCACTTCGCATTCGGTCATCGTCCGACTGGCCAAAAAGCTCGGCTATCCGGGCTATCGCGCCTTGCACGAGGGCCTCATCAAGGAAGTGCAGGCGCAGCTCCTGCAGCCTAAAGCCGTCGATGCGAATTTTCCTGTGCAACCTGGTGATTCGGCCATGACCGTGGCCAAGCACATCGCGGATCTGACCACTAACACCATCCAAACTGCGCTGACCCCGCTCGAGGCGGCTGACCTCGCCCAGGCTGCTCAGCTGATTGAAACGGCGCACCGGATTTTTATTTTTGCTTCTGGTGACTCGCAAATTCGCGCCCGCAGTTTTCAAAATAAGCTGAGCAAAATCGGCCTCTACCCAGTGATTGCCGACGAGTATAACGATGCTGATTGGGTGGCCACCAGCCTGACCTCTGACGACCTCGCCATTTTCCTCAGCTACTCTGACAGCGGCGACAGCAACCTGCGCATCGCTAACCGGCTGGGCCAAAGTCAGACGCCGCAGTTGGTGCTCACGGGCAATGCCAAGAGCCGACTTTTGACCAACGCCACCTGCGCTTTGGTGGTCACGCAAAAAGAATCGGCGCTCTATAAGGTCAGCACCTTCGCCTCACAAATCAGCTTTGAATATCTGCTCGACACGCTCTTTGCCATTATCTATGGCCACAAGTATCAAACCCACGTCGGCAAACTGATGACCGATTTGTCCACCATTCACCCGCAGCGTTAAGCCGTCCAAATTCGGGTAAAGGAGGTTTGTCGCATGGCAAACCAATCCATCATGCACCTCGCGTTTTACACCAACCAACTACCGGCCCTGCGCGATTTCTATGAAAATACGCTGGGCGCCAAGCCGAGAACCATCGTCCGCTTCAGCGCCTACAAAGGCGTCAAGAACCGCGGCGACTGGGCCAAGCTGGCGGAAACTAATCCCAACGGTATCGTCTATGTGTTCGAGGAACTGGCGCCGGGGCAATTCTTGGAGCTGTTCCCAGTCGACCAGCCGCTGCCTCAAGCGCCAACTTTGGGCGATGGCACCTCCCATTACAGCCACTTCTCCATTCTGGTCGATGATATTCAAGCCAGCTATCAGAATTTAGTGGCGCATGGCGCCCCCATCGACACCAAGCCCAACATTGGCAATTCCCATACTTGGCAAATGTGGACGCATGATCCTGACGGCAACATGATTGAACTGATGCAATACACGGACCAGTCGTTTCAGCTGACAGGACATATTGACGAACTGATTTGACGGTACCGCAAAAGCGCGCTGATTAGCGAAAAACTAATCAACGCGCTTTTCAGTATGGGCTACTATTTCCTAAAGCGATCGATAAACGCGGTCGTCACCGGCGTTTGCAGCCGATGCTTACGCCAAGCCAGCACCGTATGGGTCTGGACCCGCGGCGAAAACGGGATAAATTTCACGTCCCGGTGGTCGTTCGGCTCAATCACGCCTTCAATCGTCAGCGCCGCCCCGACCCCAGCGCGCACCAGCGGCAGGATGTTAAAAATCAGATTGAAGTGGCCAACAATATTGAGCTCCGCCAAGTCCAGCTGCGCCCAATCTGACAGTAATTGCTGCACCGGAGCGCGGCTTGAGATAATCAAAGGCGTCTCTCGCAGTTGATTGGGTTCAATCACCGGCTGGCGCGCCAGCGGATCGTCGACGTTGACCACCAGCCCCCAGCGTTCGGTATGCGCCAGCGTAATGCGTTCGTATTTCTCGGCATTCACCGGCTCCAAGAGCAGCGCCAGGTCAATCAAGCCTTTGTCCAAACGGTCAAATAGCTCATCGCTGGTGCCGGTAAATAAGTCAAAAGTCACCGCCGGATAGGTTTGGGTAAAATCGGCAAGCTCCTTGGCCAAAGCATGGCTGCTGTCGGCTTCCACCGCCCCAATATTGATGTTGCCACTGAAGAGTTGGTGTTGCTGATTCACAAAAGTTTGCTGGGTCTGCTCGGTTAGCGTCAGAATTTCCTGCGCCCGCGTTTTCAGATACAGTCCAGCCTCTGTCAGCGTCAGGCCGTGATTATTACGGGTGAACAGCGGCGCCCCAAGCTCGTCCTCCAAGCCCTTGAGCTGGCGCGACAGCGTGGGTTGCGTAATATGTAGCCGCTCCGCCGCGCGGGAAATCGAGCCCGCATCTTCGATGGCCAAAAAGTATTCAAGTAAGCGCAATTCCATGCCGCAACCTCCCTGTTAGTACGGACGATCACCATCTGTGCCCGGTTGATCAATCCCAAGGCTACTATAACGGTGCAGCTCGGGTTTGACAATCGTCTTCACGATGAGATCGGCGATACTAGCGCGGGAGACAATCGTGCCTTTGAACGGCGTCCCTTTGGCTGTTAACTCGTAATCAATCCGGTCAGCGTTGGTCATATAAGCCGCCCGAATGATGGTGTAGTTGAGCGTACTTGCTTCGATCAGCTTAGCGGCTCGACGCGTGTCATCCATCACCGCCGGCCCAATTGAGGCCTCCAGCCAGCGACCAAACTCGCCTGGCACCTCATGGTAAAGCCCGAGGCCAGTCAGGTAAATCAGCCGCGCAACGCCGGCCTGCTGCATCGCCTTGACGATGTTCTTGGCGAGCGGTTCAAATGGGCCGCCGAGGTTGGCGTACACAATGTCCTGCCCAGCCATCGCTTGAAACAGGGCCTGATAGTCATTAACATCAGCTTCCACCACCGACTCGCGGCGCGGATCGATTTGGCCGAGGCGCTTAGCCCGGCGCAGATACAGCGTCAAATGCGCATCCGTTTCGGCAAGCAGGCGCCGGCGCACCAGCTGCGCGACTTGGCCATTCGCGCCTAAAATCAACACATGAGTCATGCTACTTGGCCGCCGGTTCATCGCCGAAAATGTCCTTGGCCAGGCCGAACGCCGACCAGGCTTTTGGCCAGCCGGCATAAAAGCTCAAGTGGGTAATCAAGGCCACCATTTCAGTTTTGGTCACGCCGTTCGCCTTAGCGATTTTCATGTGCGATTCGAGCTGTGGGAACAGGCCTTGTGCCATCAGCGCGGCGCAGGTAATCAGGCTGCGATCGCGAGCCGACAGTTCATCTTCCTTGGCCCAAACTTCACCGAACAGCACATCATCATTCAACACGGCAAATTGCGGGGCGAATTCCCCTAAGTTGTCGCGGCCAGCCGTTTGTTTTTTCGCCATGATTTTAGTCCTCCAATGCGTTGTACTGAGCGTCGGTCACTGGTTCCAGCCATTCAGGCGTGCCGGCGGTGATGGCGAGGTGCGAGAACCAGCTATCCTTGGTCGCGCCATGCCAGTGCTTCACGCCATCATGCGTCACCACCACGTCGCCAGCATGCAACTTGCGCGCCGGCTGGCCTTCTTCTTGGTACCAGCCTTCGCCGCCGGTCACCAGCAAGAGCTGGAAACCATTGTGGTGAATGTGCCAGTTATTGCGGCAGCCTGGTTCAAAGGTAACGTTGCCGACGCCGACGTTGATATCAGGATCGCTGATGAGGCTATTGAGATAGCTTTGCCCGACAAAATACTGCGCGTAGCCGTCGTTCTTGGCGCCCATCGCGAAAATCCCGTTTTTGACTGCTTGTTCGTTGTTTGTCATTGTGAATGCTTCCTTTCAGATTGAATGATCAAATTCAGTATAGGCAGGCTTTAGCCATATCGCCAATGCTCATTATGAGTATTGGCAATGCTTTCTAGGCATATCAAAGACAGCAGGTCCATACCATTTTGGCGGATTTGACATCTAAAATAAAGCTGGGCATAATGGTGCCACTCTTACAAATAATAAGTGAAGGAGCATTGATCTATGACAAAAGCCTTAATTGTGGTCACGAACACGGCTCGGTTCGGCACACTAAATAAAGCCACTGGCGTCTGGTTCAGTGAGGCCACACATTTCCATGATGTCATGGCGGCGCATGACATTGACGTTGATTATGTGAGCCCGACTGGCGGTTACGTCCCGCTTGACCCAGGTAGCATCGCCGAGTCCGAAATGGATGAGCTGAACTGGCGCTATTATGGCGACCAGCGCTATCGTCAAGTCAACTTGGCCAACTCTCTGGCGCCCAGTCAAGTCAATCCGGCAGACTATGCGCTCATCTACTATGCCGGCGGCCACGGCACCATGTGGGATTTCCCCAATAGTCAGGCCATCGCCAAAATCGCCGAAGCCATCTACGCCCAAGGCGGCCTCATCACCGCGGTCTGCCATGGGGTCGTGGGTTTGCTGCCCATCCAAAATCCTGACGGTAGCACGTTCATTGCCGGCAAACAGCTCACCGGCTTCACCAACGAAGAAGAAGCCATCAACCAATTGACGACGGCAGTCCCCTTTCTCGCTGAAGATGCCTTGAAAGCGGCCGGGGCGGCGTATCACAAAACCGCCGCTTACACTGAAAATGTCATCGTGGATGGTCGCCTGATCACTGGCCAGAACCCGCAGTCGGCGCATGGCGTCGGTGAAGCCGCGGTGAAATGGCTGGCAGGGAAAGCCTAACTTCGACCCTCTGCATCACCGATTTCAAGCACCGATTGACTACAAAGCCATCGGTGCTTTTTTAGCTTACTGTTCATAAGTCAACAAAAAGGCCAGTGACAGGCATGCCACTGGCCATGAAATCTTTATCAAATTTGTAATGTTTCTCTACATACAGCCGACTGGCCGTACCAAGTTTGCATACTATCTCATTTATTATGCAAATCGATTACCGTCAATGTTGTCGCTATTTCTGAATGGGAGGGGCAAGAAATAGTTACTTGAAAGAGGCAACGAACAAATGTGACATCGCTTCAACCTGATGAAGCCAGTCTAACAAGCATGATACTTGACTATCTACTTTGGACACCGATCAATAGAAATGCCGCATTCAGTCTTCTTCAGAATGCCGCCGACGGTGAAGGCCAAACATCACCGATGCGAACGCAATCATAGCACCCGTAGCTGTGGCAAATGCAGCAGTTTGATCACCAGTCTTTGGTAATTTTGTCTTCTTGGTGGCCTTAGTTTTGACGGTAGTCGCTCGTTGCTGGTTGGATGAACTTGACTTCAAGTGGCTGTCTGCTTTGGCAGTTGGCTCATTTTGACTCTGGGCTTTAACCGTATTTGGCGATAGAGCCCCAATGGCTGAAGTCAAAGTTGCTGTGACCTTATCCAGATTTCCTTGGGTCGTGGTTTGTTTCAACGCGGCTTTCAATGCGGTTGCTGCAGCTGTTACATGTTGCCAGCTTTCTTT
Organism: Lacticaseibacillus suilingensis; assembly: GCF_016861845.1. Lineage (GTDB taxonomy): Bacteria > Bacillota > Bacilli > Lactobacillales > Lactobacillaceae > Lacticaseibacillus > Lacticaseibacillus suilingensis. The sequence continues at coordinate 49,307 of NZ_BOLV01000004.1, read as the reverse complement.
GGTGTAATCCGCACCGTGTAATGATGCCAGCTTACTAAGGGCAGCCTGTGCAGCATGCGTATCAACTTTCATTGCCAATTTAAGGCCTTGAATTGCGTCGGTCAGTTGCTGCATTGACGCATCGATTGCTCGCTGCGTTGGGCTCGCCGTTAGCCGTAATTGCTTAGCCGCGGCTAATGCACTAGAGAAGTCAGTCCAACTGTCACCGGTATAGTCTGCCTGATGCAGCCCACTCGCTTTGGCAATCAAATTGTCTAGGCTATCAAAGTTGACTTCAGGCTTTTGAGTGAGGTTCCGGGCCGCTGTCACCAGAGTCTGAAGGCTAGTATCAACATCTGACTGGGTTGCCGCTTCATCATCCACTACCTTCTCCGCGACTTTTAATGCATCCTGGAGCTTTGCAAAACTACTAGTCTCGTACCCGGACGCACTCAATCCTAGGTACTGATCACGGACAGTTTTCAGCGTGGTTTTATCAACCTGGCTATCATCGTAGGCTGCCAATTCCCAAAGTGAAAAGGCCAAACCAGGCCGGGCCTTTAGACATTGAAGACGAAGATACCGAACTTTTGTAGGCTTGAACGTTTCGACTTCGACCCCGCCCTGGCCGTCATTATTCGTTAACAGATCTGAATAGGTTTCCCCGTCAAGAGACCCCTGCAATTTATAGGCCTGGGCAGAGGCAGTTTCCCACTGCAGAATGACCTTGTTGACCGTCGTTGGTGCCCCAAGGTCAAAAGTTACCTCGGCATTATCAGTACGTCCAGAAGCCCAGCGCGTTCCAAGATCACCATCGTTAATGTGACTATCAGGGTTCGCATCCTCGTGTTGCGTGGCCTTGACGGCTTTGTTAAGTACAAGATTGGGCAGATCCTGACCAGAAAGTACCACTGCCTGTTCGGCAACCACGCCACTACCATCAACAGCTTTCGCCTGAACAAGAACAACACCGTCGTGGTTAGGGGTCAGCAAGCCGCTTGCCTTGATTGTAGCCAAATCGGTCGGCGAACCATCTAAGTTAACCACCGACCAAATAACGCGCTGGTCAGTTGCATTGTCGGGCACAATTTTGGTAGCATATTTAACCGCGGCACCGGGCACACTGACCGTGGTCGGACCAGAAATAGTCATACTTGTCACAGGCTGGGTAATCGCGACTTTTCCGAACACTGTCACTTCATACAAAGAAGCGCCCCAACTAGATTTTTCATCTGCATAGACTCTGACAAATCGTCCCTCGGTCGCCTGCGTTGGCACAACTGTCACCACTTTAGGCGTGTTGCCTTCATCTTCCTCGACCTTGATAGTTTGCCAGGTTTTCCCATCATTGGAGACTTGAACCTCGTACTTTGGCGGCCGAGCTGCCTCCCAGTTCAAGCGAATGGCTTGAATCGATGATGTATGCTCTAGGTCCACCATCAACCAGGGATGATCTTCGTTCTTATCTGCACTCCAGCGCGTGCCTGCCTCGCCATCCACGGCTAAATCGCCGCCCGAATCTCCAGTCTGGGTAGAAACCGTAACTGGCTTATGAAGGGAAAGCGGAGGCACATCCTGACCCGTTATCGTGAGTTTAGCTTTGGCGCTGACACCAGAACCATCTAGCGCTGTGGCAACTAGGTACACCGTACCATTGACCGTACTGGTGACATTACCTTGCTGATCAACACTAGCAATCTTGCTGGCATTACCACTTGCATCTTGCAAGGACCAAGAGACCCGTGAGTCTTCTGCTGTTGCCGGACTAGCTTTTGCAGAAAACTGATGCTGCTCGCCAAAGTAGTTAAAGCTCGTATTACCTTCAATAGTGATGTTAGCCACTGAATCGGTGCCGGGCTTGGCAGTACGTTCAGCACTAGTGCCATCAACCAATTTGTCGTTAATATACACCTGATTGCCTTTAACGACCTGGGTACTGTTGGCTGGTGCAAGAACGATAACTCGTGCTGAATCAGCAAGCATCTTAAAACTCTGCTGACCGGAAACGTTTCTTGCCAAATATGTCCCTGTTACTGAGTCATAAAGATCGAACTTGTCTTCACCTAGATCAATTTTGACATTCTCTGTTTGTTTGTTCGGATTGTAGTAAAGATACGTCTGATACATATCATCCTGGTAGTAATCAGTCTTTGAGCAATCAAGCTGAAGAATGTTAGACACATTAGTTCCAGAAACCAAAGCCCCTAGCACTCCGGTGTAAAAGCCGCCATAGAGACCAAAGTTGGTGGCATTTTTGCCGGCTTTCCACCCTGTGGTGCGATTCTTTTCGACGTCCCCATTACCATAAATTGATACACCATTAGCTTGTTTATCCAAAGCCTCATAAGCCATGACATTACCTTCTGGCTTGCCAATGTAATTACCATCAGTCTGATGATCCGCGGCTAATTCGGTTGGCAAGAAGTAACGCGTCGCATTAACAATGTTGAGCGCCCATTTTCCCGTCATCTTTGCATAACTGGGATCATATTTGGCAGCCGGAAGGATAGAGGTCATGGGATAAATTGAGTTAAAGAAATAGGCTAGGCCATTCTTCGGGTTACCGGTTAATCCGTATACATCTGTTCCGTCTGCGGTGTAGTTGACCCCACCCCATTGACGAACAGAGCTACCAGCCGCGGTTGTGATCCAGCCAATATATTTGGCGGTATTGTAATGTGTACCCTGCTCTGCGTTCATCCGGTTGGCAAGATAAACCGCATCAATCAGCATATTCTCGTAGTACGGATTCTTGGTTAAGCCATCAAGATAATCCATGCAATACTTTGCATAGGTCAAATACTGCTCAGCCTTTTGGGGATCACTTGCCTTGAAAATGTTATAGGCATCATATAGAAGGTATGCCGTCCCCACCGCACCGTCTGGCTGCATCCGATGAGCCGTGGTGACTACCTTCATGTTCATCATGTCATACCCTTGGATGTTAAAGTCACAATGCTGGCCGCCCAAGGCATCAACCATCTTCACCATCTTGTCAGCGACTTTTTCTTGCAAGTCTTTGATTAAATCTGGTCGCCAATCCTTATTTAGGTAGGCCAGACGGAAAAAATTCTGGTTCGCAATCAACATGTACCAGAAATCATCAAAGGCTTGATACGCCCCCGGCATGTTCTGAAGTGTGCTCATTGAGCCATTGGGCACATTCGTAAAGATATTCGTGCCCTTTTTCGTCCAGAAAAACTTCAACGCATCATCTAGATACGTTTCATATTTGATGTTAAGTGCATCGGCATCCTTGACTTCCCCAGCCACCGAGCCTTGTAGCTCTTTTGGAAGTTCCTGGTTCACATTCATACCCATTAAGGAAGCGGATATCAATCCACTGGTCACTGAGATTGATTCTTGATCGTCCGCCCCGTAATGGTTATTCGCTACGTTATCAGTTAATGGCCGGTCTTCGCCATAAAAGGCCGGAAGCATGTAGCCACCATATCTGTCATCACGATAAATCGTCGAAAATGAGCGCGATGGATCGACTGAAATTTCTGTTTTCTCGGAAAAATTAGTTGCTGACGGATTAAAGACAAAGTCAATCAGCGCCTTGCCTCTCGCCTTCCAATCCACCAGCTTAAAATTATTGGGTAAATCAGGCATCGCATCAATCGTATCGACACTTCGCTGCACCAAGTTTTGGTGATCAGCCGCGTCATCAACCGTAGCCGCATGGACAATTGCTGGCGCCGGTACGTTCGGTAATTGTGGTACAAGAGTAACAGCTAGCGCTAATGGTGCTAAGAGTAAAAGTGCTTTGGCACAGTGCGAGTCCCACTTTTTCAACTATTGCCGCCTCTTTTCCTTTCCCAACTCCACATATTCAATATCAAATTTATTTGCCTTTAATTTAGCCACTAATCTTGCTTCCGTAGCGGACTAGCCAACCCCAGCAAAGCCAGCACGCTTACCAGCCCGCCAAGGATTCCAACTTCGACCGAACTGGCCTCACCAGTCTTTGGCAAGGTTGTCTTCGCCTTGGCCGCTTTGGTTTGTGGCGTTTCGGTATGGCTTAAAGGCTTGGCTACAACGACACTTTCAGGGCCTGCAGTCACGGCCTTTTTTGTATGGTCATAGAAGTCAGCAGGATCAACTGATAAAGCCGGGCCCACTTGAGTCTTCTTTTGAATCAAGTCCAAATCCTTGAGCGCCTGTTGAATGGCCGCTGTGGCGTCATCGAGCCCCGCTTGCGTGCTGGAAGTATCGGCAAGCACGGTTTGCCCTTGGCTTACCGCCTGATCCAACGACTTAACCGAATCAGCACTGTACTTAGCCGCATCAATCTGATTGGCTTCAGCAATGGCCGCCTTCAACGCAGTCGGATCAACAACCGGTGCAGTCCGCAAATCAACAAAATCGTCATCATCCGGGCCAATGGTCTCAACTTTAAAGAGTTTGCCGTTCTTGTAGTCCGTGACAACACCATCCTTTAACGTGTAACTGTAGACATCGTTGCCAGAGCGGATGCCGCTGACCGCGCCATCGGCTGTCAAGTTGTACACGCGCAAGCCGCCGGCATCATAACGCAGCCCATTGGCCATCCAGAAAGCGTCAATCATCTGCGCAGAACCGAAGGCACTGACATGGACACCAGCAATGTATGGATCCTTGCCGTCTTCACCGCCGCGCAATTCTTCGCCTAAGGTATGCGCACGTGGGGCATCCCGCAGCGTGGTGTCAATCAGCTGCATCGCCAAATCTTTTTGACCATGTTCCAACAAGCCGTAGACCGTATAAGCCCATTCTTCGTATTTGTCGACTCCCATGTGACCAAAGTCCTGGTCTGAGTCAAACAAACTGTTGAAATAGGAGAGTACTTTGGCATATTCGTCATCAGTCAACCCAGGCATGTGCAGGGCCTTGGTCACCATCAACTCATTGACAATATCAGGATTAGGATCGCTGAGCTTGCCATCCTTCTTTAGCACCTTCTGGATTGGCTTACCATCTGGCCCAAAGAAGAAGTAATCCTCATAGTTCTTGATTTGCTCGGCCTTCATCTGCTCCAGGGTTGCTTTTCTAGCGGCCGCATCCGTGATAACCCCATTGGCCTGAAGCAAATCGTACAGTTGCTCCATGTATGGGATATCAATGATTGCCGAGGCTAGGAAGTCGGTATCAGGCTGATCCGAACCGGTACTCCCAGGGAAGACCCAATAAGGATTTTCGAGGGCCCATTTCAGATTCTGCTCAATCTTCTGCCAGGTCTGCTTCAAGCCGTTCAGGCCCTGTTCAGTGCTGGTGGAATTGTTGTAGAGAATCAGGGCTACCCGAGCCCGATTGACCGGCAAACCTTCACCGGCCAAAGAGCCATCATCGGAAACCTGTGAGATTTGGCCGATGAAGTTCTGCCAAGCCGTGTCAGGATCGATGAAGGATTCGTATTGCATGGTGTAGAAGGCTTCCCAAGATGCCGCATAGCGGGTTACTTCCGAGCCATTGTGCCAGATATAGGCTTTACTGGTGGCATAAGTTGGATAGGCATAGTCATAGCCAAGTTCTGGATCCATATTGCTCTCATGCATAATCGTCCAGGCCTTGTAATAGGTCTGAAGCTGACTTTCCGCGGTGGTACCTTTATCCAAAATATTCAGTTGTTGCGCAGTTGGCTGCGGAATCTTAGCATAGAAGGCATTGACCCGGTCGGTCGCAGCTTGCTGCGCGGCGACCATATCGCCTTGCGCGGCTGCCTGTGCTTGGGCAGAAAAGCTGGCGTCATCGAGGGCAAGGGCCGCCGTGGTGTAAGCGATATACAGGGTTGAATTCTTGAGATTAGAAAAGTCAGCTGCATAGTAGCCGCCTTCGATTGGGGCTGCCAAAGCATTTTGCTCATTTTCCAAATCTTGGAGGTTCGCGTAGAAGGTCAATTTCACCGGGGTCTGTGAGAAACTGATACCTGCCCAATTCGTCTTCGCTTTGAACACCAGCGTGTTTCCAATCAGCTGCGGATCTGAGCCAAAGATCTTACCATTCACAAACAGATTGCCCTGGTCGTTCACGTTGACGGTCCGCACAATCGTGTTCTTGTCTTTAAAGAAGTCTGTCCCTGACACTTTCATGCCTGACTCATAATCCGCCGTGTAATCCAGACGGTCAGGTCGCCAAGAATTCGTGTAGGTTTCCGCTTGGCTCTTTTTCGCATCAAAGCCAGCATTGTAGTCCAGATGGATGTCACTGATGGTCAAGGTCGCGGTATCATCCCCACTCACAATGGCAGGCAACCATGTGATGTCTTTGGCCGACCACAAGTCGTCGCCATAAGCACTCAGGTCAAAATAATACGTACCCGGACGATTGATGCCCGTCACAATCTTGAATTCTTTACCCGCATTGATTTTTAGTTCAAAAGTCGCATTCGGACTGATTTGTGAAATCGTTACGGCTAGGCGCGTCCCTGGCTTTAGGCTTAATCCTGTCGTTTTCGCCTGTTCAACACTGTATGAACCATCGGATTGTAGTACCATTTGGCCATCATCAGTGAAACTTGGCCCGCGGCGGGCTTGCTTGGTCCATGTAGCGGCATCTAGTTTGAACTGATAGACGTTTTCGCCTGGTTGATAAGGGCTATGCCCATCTGACAGCGTAATGATGTCTGATTCGTTGTCATAATCCTCACTGCCGAGATACGCAGCATTCAATGGCATCGTGGCTCGCGCGGTATCATCTGATTGCGTCACATCCTGGCCGCCAACCCCGCCTTCTGTAGGATTTTCGACCATTCGGCTGCCTTCTTCAGTCAGCCAGCGTTCTTGCCAAGCATCAGTTACGCCATCATGCCAAACATCATCAACGGTCGTGGCACTCGTTTCAGTAGTAGCAGTGACTGGTTGAGTCGTATCATCCTTTGAATCAGCTGGATCTGTTGTCCCTGTCGGTTGACTTGCATCAGATTCGGCATCAGCTGCAGTGCTAGGCGTGGCCGACTTGACTGGTGTCTGTACTTGCGTTGTCGCTTGGTCACCATCCGACTTAACCGTGGTGGCATCCGTTTGCGTATTATTGGTGGCGCTTTCATCACTAATCCGAGAAAAGACGGCATCAGCCGTCTTTTCCGGAGTTTGGGAAGCAGGTGCTTGATCATCAGCGTGAACCAACACCCCATGATTTTGCGGTCCAGCGAGCATCAGCAGTGCACCCAGCACCGTTGCCGAACCCAAGGTGACCAGCTTGCCAATCTCATTTTGCTTCATGATTATCCTCCATAATCGAAAGTATTCTTACCCTTACTCAGCTGCTGCACGGGCCTGTTCGGCCTGCTTAGCAGTGACTTTTTCACTGACCTTTAAGAACGGTACATAAACTGCAATATTGATGACTAAAATGACAATTTGGACAATGACAGCGCGCCAATCCCCGGCGGTAGCAAGAAAACCACTAATCAAAGGTGGGGTGGTCCAAGGCACCATCACGACGACTCGACTCATCCAACCGGCAGCAGTAACTGCATAGGCAATCAGGATCCCAATCACTGGGTTCAAGACGAACGGAATCATCATTGGAATGTTGAAGACAATTGGAAACCCGAAGATGACCGGTTCATTGATGTTGAAAATCCCAGGCACAGCTGACAAAGCAGCAATGTCGCGGTTGGCTTTCACGCGAGAAAACAGGAAAACTGCAATCAGCAAAGCAATCGTAGAGCCGGTGCCTCCCATCATGCCAAAGGTATCCCGGAAGGTATTGGACATGATGTAAGGAATAGGTTTATGGGCGGCATAAGCAGCTGTGTTCTTCGCCATGTTGACCAACAGCACTGGATCGAGCAAAGTCCCATTGATAACCGCTTGGTGAATCCCCAACGTGTAGAGGAAGTTACCACAGGAGTAAATCAGCAGCATACCTGGTAGGCTGGTGTTCATCCGCCGCAGTGGCTCCTGGATAATCATGGTAATCAAAGCAATCAGATTACTGTTCCACAGCACAATGAGCAAAGCACTGATCAGAGCAAACAAGCTTAACGTCATAAGAGCAGGAATTAAGGAATTAAATGAATCACCAACTGCCGGCGGAATTTGGTCGCCCAAGTTAATCTGCAGCCGCTTGATGTTGCTTAGCCGAATGAAGACTTCGGTTGCCAACAGGCCGATGATAATCCCAGCAAACATTCCCGTGGTGCCCAAGTTAGCAAAACTTAAACCGCCGGTAACGTTGATGGCTGCCGTTTTGCCTGCTGGTGTCATCTGGGTGGTGATTGGCATCATCACAATCAAACTGGCCAGTGAAATGACCGCTGCAGTCAAGGGGTTACGATAGCCTTTATTCCGCGCGAGAATGAATCCAACGACCGGAGCCAACATTAAGCCGGCAATATTCAATGTCCCGTTGGCAATCAGCGTCCCCCACACTTGGAGGTGAGCCAACGTTTCACCTTTAGCAATCCAAGGGAACACCACGTTATTGATCAACGTTCCCAGCCCTGCCAGGATGAATAATGGCATGATGGTGGCAAACGCATCACGTAATGACCTGAGGTGAACCTGGTTACCAATACGGCCGGCCACCTCGGAGAACTTATCTAAGAATTTACGACTCTTAGATTCTTCCATTTTTTTCACTCCAATCCTATAAAGAATTCATCAACTTAAATCCTCACCATTAGAGCCAAATGCTTTTTGGAACCATTCAAAGCTGCGCTTAGGAATGCGGCGTAAATCGCGCAATTCGTGGTTGGTACGATTGACATACACCGCCCCATAGCGCTTATCGATATCGCCTTTGGAACTTGGAATATCGATTAACCCCCAGCCTAGATAACCCAAGACTGGCACCCCGTAATCACGCACTGCCGCTTTAAGCGCCTGAATGTGATCACGATGATAATTGATGCGATAAGTATCATCGATGGGATGTTCACCATCCCATTGTTCGCGCACGCCCAAACCATTTTCGATGGGAAAAACAGGTAAACCCGTCTGATTCCAAATCTTGGTTAAGGCGTTCTTGAACCCGGTCGGATCAATCTGCCAGCCCCACTCGCTTGAAACCAAATGGGGGTTAGGCACGGTGCCTTGTTCAAACCACCAATTGACCGGCGCCTGTTGGTCAATTTTCGTGTGGTCAATAGCGGAGGAGGCGTAGTAACTGAAGGCGATAAAATCACTCGTTGTCTGAGCCAAGGTTTCAAGATCTCCTGGCTCAATCAAGCTCATCAAATCTGCTTCTGCCATGAAGTGCAGCACTTCGGGTGAATAGTGACCATGAGCAAAAACATCGAGATAATTGTTATTCACAAATTCATCGATGCGCCGCGTTACTTCAACATCTTCGGGATCCGAAGAGGCCGGATAAACTTCTGCGTAAGCTAACATGCCGCCAATTTTCAAATCAGGATAATGGCTACGAATAAACGCCGTTAGCTTCGCGTGAGCAAGCAAGGTATGATGACTCAGCGCATAAAGCGTGTGAATATCGCGAGGAGCGGTCAGATTGCCCCCGCTGTCAAGGCCAGGATTATAGGTAAAACAATTATGTTCGTTAAAGGTAATCCAGTATTTGACCTTGCCAGCAAAGCGCTTTAACATTTCCTTGCCATAACGGACAAAAGCTTCCATAACTTCTCGGGAGACGAACCCGTTGTAGCGTTTAGCCAGGCTCAGTGGCATATCAAAGTGATACAGACAAATCATCGGTTCAATGCCATGCGCCAAAAGGTCATCGATCAATCGGTCATAAAAAGCAATTCCCGCTTCGTTGAAGGCCCCATCGCCTTCTGGACACACCCGACTCCAGGAAATCTGAAACCGGTAACAATTCATGTGCATTTTCGCCATCCACTCAACATCTTCGGGATAGCGATGATACTCGTCGATTGCCACTTTCCAATCAGCGTTGTGCTCTCCAGCCTCCTTAATGTCATATACCGACGGACCTTTACCATCAACGTTCCAAGCGCCTTCAGTTTGCATGCTTGAGGTTGAATTGCCCCACAAAAAATCTTGATTTAGTGTTGTCATGTCCCACCTCCATGATGCAATATAGACGCTGGATACACCTTTGGCAAAGACAAATAAGTATATCTGACTATTCAAATTTTCAGAAAGAGCTTTAAGTCCCGATGGCAGCGCTTTTTAGGAGGGTAGACAAGTGGCAAAATATGTTGATATCGCGAAGCAACTGAAATCTAAGATCTTGAAGGGCGAATATACCAGTGAGGTCCCTTTACCTGATCAAATTTCACTCGCGGTGATTTTCAAGACCAGTCGCGTCACGATTCAAAAAGCTTTGGATTTGTTAATTAACGAAGGATTGATATACAGCAAGCAAGGCTCAGGCACTTACGTCAAACAGAACATTAATCTGCTGTCTAAGTTTGATTTCACCATCGACCAGTATGTTGGCACGACAGAGTTGATGCGCGGCCACACTGTCACTAGCGATGTGATTGACTACGACGTGCGGTTGCCGCAACCCAAAGAACAGGAGAACCTTAACCTCGCCTTCTCAGATGCGGTCTACGACTTTTACCGTTTGCGCATTGTGGATGACGTTCCCTGGAAAATGGAGCACTCCATCATGCCGGTGAAAGTCGTGCCGGGTCTCAATCAAGGCGTGTTGAAGCATTCCATTTATCGCTATATGCGCGCAGACTTGGGCGAAACGATTGGCGCCGCGTATCGCATCATTCGGGCGGCGCAACCTAATGCCTATGATCGTCGTTACCTCAGCGCCACCTCGGATACCCCGATGCTAGAAGTCGAGCAGATTGTTTCGCTGGCCGATGGGACCCCGTTTGAGTATTCGTTTACGCGCAATCGCTATGATGAGGGCTCCATTGTGGTCTATCACCCTGAACGGCCAATGCTTTAACTCGTGCTGAGCCATGACTCTTGGCACAACAAAGGCGATTACCTTGAGTTGTTAACCTCACAACTTCAGGTAATCGCCTTTGTTGATTCATAAAGATTCCACCATAGAATCAGCTTTCAGCAGTCGCATCTGACTGCACCGCTGTAGTTTCCCCTTGCTGGAAGCTCACAGGCAAGTAAATACGCGCCGGCGCAGTTGCTTCTTCCTGCTGCTTATTCTGTCGTATCTTCTTTTCCAATTCCTTAACCACCGTCTCCGCTATCAACTCAACCGGCTGGCGAATCGAAGAAAGCGTTGGCGTATCTTGCATGCCGACACAAAAAAATCAGTGACATCACTGCCACTGACGATGTTTCACATTAAACTCGGACCCTACCGTAACCAGCTGCGGGCCAGGCGCGGATCATTACTTATGAACGACGGGAATCCACATTTCGCCATACAGCTGGCCATCCCTTTTACCCATGATGACGGCTGCATTCGGACCGCCAACATAAGCCACGTCGCTCGCTTCACCCAAGGTCTGGCCAAACGCTTGCCCTGTCAATGCTTCTGCCAAGGCATGGGCATCGCTACCGGTGCCTGGCACAATCAGGTAATCGCTAGCCGGGAACTGAATTTGCCGAGTGACCGCTGGCACGTGTTGATCGGTTTCAACCCCAGCATAATACATCATTTTGTTGTCAATGGCTTCGTTGGCGACAAACAGGTAATCATTTTGCGCAGCGGCGGTCAGCGCGTCCAAGTCGCCGTCAGCGGTCAGCTGCTGCCAAAAAGCAGCCTTTTGCGCCGCCATCGCAGCATAATCGTTGTAATCCGCGGTCAGTTCGGTGCCGATACCGGCCACCGTGAAAGCTGGTTTTGATTCAATTTTGAAATTTGACATTGATTTGTCCTCCTCTTGGTTGATGAGGTTATAATAAGCCTTAATCGTGTCAAAAAATGACACCATTTAGGAGCCCCAATGAAAAAAACGGAACGAATCAATGTGATGATGCGCTACATCAATAACCGCGCCTTTTTTACCCTCAGCGAACTGATGGTCGAATTCGACATTTCACGGTCGACTGCTTTGCGGGATGTCCAGGAAATCGAAGCCCTCGGCATGCCCCTTGAAGCCAGCGTGGGCCGCGATGGCGGATTTGTCGTGCATCAAAATACGCTACTGCCGGCCGTGCGCTTCACCACTACCGAAGTCAAAGCGCTGTTTACGGCCTTTATGGCTTCACAAAATTTGCAGCTTCCCTACCTGACTAGCCGCCAATCCTTGACCGAAAAATTACTCGGCCTCATTCCCCAAACGGAGCAAGACAGTCTGCTTGACCTTAATGCGCTGCTAGTGTTTGAAGGCACTAACGCCCAAGCCACCGGCTTACTGGAATTATTTGATTTGCCGGCGCCGATGCTTGAACAGCTGATTGCCTTGGCCCTGAACTCTCGGCAAATCATGGTGACTCATGCTGGCAAGACGGAGCAGTGGTATTTGCTCAAGCTGTATCGTTCCGCCGAACAGTGGCTGATGGCGGGAATCAACGGCACCACTGCCCAACAGCAGATACTTCCGGTTGCTGACCTTACCAGCGTGGCCGCCGTCGCCGAGTCGGCTCAGTGGTCGCCCGCTCAAGTGCGGCGACTCAAACAGCGCGCACAGCCCGCGGTGCGCCTGGCCGCAACCTTAGGCCCAGCGGCGATTGCCCAATTTCGCCAGTATCATCCGGTCGGCACGCAGCTAGCCTATCTTGATTCCTTTCAACATCAGGCCACGCTGACCGTCACGCAGTATCAGTCTGCCGAAACGCTGGTGAACTGGCTACTGTTCCTGGGGCCCGCGTGCTCCTTGACCGCGGCCGAGCCGCAGCTTATGCAGGCGCTGCGTGAGCGCATCGGTGCCCTAACCAAGCCAATCAAGCCCGAGAGTTAAACCAACCCGATGCGGCCCTAACATTCTCATTGTGCTGTATTTCCCACTGGTTGGAGATTGACGCCGCCACCGGGCCAAGTCCGCAACACAGGATCAATTCAAGTGCCTAAATATTTTTTTGATTTGCGCTTGCCTTACACCTACTCGAAGGGACTATGCTTATCTCAACTTAAGGAGGTCGCTGATGTCTAAAACAATCATTGTTTACTACTCATGGTCCGGTCATACCGCTGCACTGGCACATCAGTTGCAGCAGCTGACCCAGGCCGATACTTATGAACTAAAGGTCCCCGCTGGTACCTTCAGTCGGGATATGTATGAAACCTCGGATATGGCTAAAGCACAACTCAGTGCCGGCCAATTGCCGGCTTTCACCCAGCCCCTGCCTGACCTCACCGCCTACGATCTCATTCTCGTCGGTGGTCCGGTATGGTCTGGCGCCCCGGCCACGCCGATTCTTAGCTTTCTGGGCAGTGCTGATACTGGGCAAGCAAAACTGGCGCCATTTTACACAGACGCTGGTAGCGCTGGTGAGTACGAAGCGGCCTTTAAGCAAGCCGCGGGCAACCGCGTCACCGCTAAGGGCCTCGAAGCTGCCGGACCGGCTGCAACCACCGCGCTTCAAGCTTGGTTAAACCAACTCTAAAGGAGAAAAAAACATGAAAACTGCTGTCTTTATTGAACCAGGCCAAGTCGCCATTCGCGAGTTCGCCCACCCTGAAATTCAAAAACCTACTGATGCCATCATCAAAATTGTCCGCGCCTGTGTCTGCGGGTCGGATCTGTGGTGGTTCCGCGGTCTCAGTGAGCGCCCCGCTGGCTCACCAGTCGGCCATGAAGCGATTGGTATCGTCGAAAGCGTCGGCACGGCGGTGACCAATGTCCAAGCCGGCGATTTTGTGATTTTGCCTTTCACCCATGGCTGCGGTCATTGCGCAGCTTGCCGCGCCGGGTTTGAAGGCAATTGCCTGAACGCCACCGAACACGGCTCCAGCGGGTTCCAAGGCGAATATGTCCGCTTCACCGAGGCCAACTGGTCGCTGGTCAAAATTCCCGGGCAACCCGAAGACTACACCGATGAGCAGCTCAACGACTTGCTGGCGCTATCTGATGTCATGGCCACCGGCTACCATGCCGCTGCCAGCGCCGAGGTAAAACCCGGCGACACCGTGGTGGTCATGGGTGACGGCGCGGTAGGGCTATGCGGGGTCATTGCGGCCAAACTGATGGGTGCCAATCGCATTATCGCCATGAGTCGGCACGCCGATCGCCAGGCGCTGGCCCGTGAGTTCGGCGCCACTGATATTATCGAAGAACGCGGCGATGAAGCCGTCGCCACAGTGCAGGCCATGACCGAAGGCGGCGCCGATGCGGTGCTGGAATGCGTCGGTACGGCCCTGTCCGTTGACACCGCCATTCGCGTGGCGCGGCCGGGTGCCATTGTCGGCCGCGTTGGGGTGCCGCAAGAAGCCACCAACGCTAATGCCACCCCATTTTGGAATAATGTGGGCCTGCGCGGCGGGATTGCCTCGGTCACCACCTACGACCGCAGCGTTTTGCTCGATGCCGTGTTAAGCGGTGAGATCCACCCCGGGCATGTCTTCACCAAACGCTTTGCCTTAGCCGACGTGCAACAAGCCTATGAAGCCATGGACAAGCGCGAAGCCATCAAGTCGCTGCTAATCATCAATCAATAGGAGGTTTTCATGAATAGTATTCCTACTTTCACTTTAAATGACGGCAATCAAATTCCCGCATTCGGGTTTGGCACCTTTCAGATCCCGGCAGACGGATCGACCCAAAAGGCGGTCGCCACCGCTTTGCGGCTCGGCTACCGCCATATTGACACGGCCGCGGCCTATTTCAACGAACAAGAGGTTGGCCAGGCCATTGCCGAATCTGGTATTCCTCGTGAACAAATTTGGGTCACTAGCAAACTTTGGTTGCAAGACTATGGCATGGCCGCCGCCACGACTGGCATTGAAACTTCTCTGGAGAGGCTCGGCTTGGATTACATTGACCTCTACCTTTTGCATCAGCCCTACGGCGACGTGGACGGCGCCTGGCAGGCCTTGGAAACAGCCCAAAAAGCAGGCAAAATCCGTTCCATCGGCGTCTCCAATATGACCCCTAAGCTCTGGGAAAAGTTTATTCCAAACTTCACCATCAAGCCTGCCGTTAACCAAGTTGAGTTCAATCCCTACTTTCAGCAACAGCCACTACGCGCGCTAATGGCAGTCACCGATACCCGCTTAGAAGCATGGGCGCCGCTCGGCCAAGGCAGTTCACAGCTGCTTCACGAGCCTTTGATTGAACAGCTCGCCGCCAAGTACGGCAAAAATGCTGGGCAAATCATCTTACGGTTTGAGTATCAGTCCGGCGTGGTCGTCTTCCCCAAGTCTGTACACGAAACGCGCATTGCGTCTAATCAAGACATTTTTGACTTTGCTTTGGGTGATGACGAAATGACCGCGCTAGTGGCCCTCGACCAAGGTCACGGCCGCCACGACCCCGATGCGCCGGGGGTGGCCGCCCGTCTCCTTGGGGCCTTCGACGTTCATGCACAATAACTCAGCGTTAACGCAAACGCGCGTCTACCTTAAGGGTAGACGCGTGTTTGCGTTAGGCTTTCGTGACCATGTCCGGTTCGGAATCAGACGTAGCAGCAATGTTGGAGGGCTCATAAGTATCCGGCTTGGCGTTAATTAACACATCGGCATAATGGGCGACTTTTTTGTTAATTGTTTCTAAGTGGTGGTTCAACTCGGAAATCTCGTCTAATGTTCGCTGCTGTTGCGCCAGCATGATTTGGTAGCGCTCTGGCACAGTACTTTCGCCTTCAATGACGAGGTCGAAATAATGCTTAATGCTTTCCAGCGGCATCCCGGTCTGACGCAGGCAAGTGATCAAATGGACCCACTCTAGGTCCACATCATCAAACACGCGGTTATTGTTTTCGTCTCGCTTGACATAGGGCAAGAGACCGTGATCGTGATAGTAACGTACGGTATAGGTGGTTAAGCCCATTTTCTTAGCCACCTCTTGAACGGTATAGGTCATCCAAATCGCTCCTTTCGAAAAACGCTGTGTTTATCATAACCCCTTATACCCACTCTAAGGCAAGGCCTAATTACAGCAGGTCTAACCCGTAGTGTAACAGCATTTTAGAACATTCACCATGGCCGTCCCTTCCACTTGAATGAGCAGTTGTCGCGTTGGCCATGAAAAAGCCTGTGATAGCAGGAACCAAAATAAATCAAAAAAGGCTTGCGCTTCCACCAACTCTAACCCTTATGCTGGATCCATCAACAAAAACGGAGGCCCAATATGCACAAACGACAACCCTTTGATTGGATCTTACTGGTCATTCTATTAAGTTACTTCATGATTCTACTGGATAATTCCATTATCTTCACCGGTACCGTCAAAATTGCCCAGGATCTGCACCTCAACCAGAGCACTTTATCTTGGGTTTCCAGCGCCTACTCACTCACTTTCGGCGGCTTTCTGCTCGTCGGTGGTCGGGCTGGTGATTTATTCGGCCGCCGCCGCGTCTTTCAAATCGGCCTAGTCATCTTCGGCCTTGGCTCCTTCTTGGTTGGCGCGGCGAATTCGGCAGTCGTCATCATTGCGGCCCGGGCATTTCAAGGCGTTGGCAGTGCGATTTTGGCCCCAACGACGCTGGCAATACTAATGGACACTTATACCGGCGAGCAGCGGGTGCGGGCCATCGGCTACTACGGCGCCATGGCCGGTATCGGCGCCTCGGTCAGCCTCGTCATCGGCGGCGTGTTCGCCAGTCTGCTGACCTGGCGGGTCGGTTTCTTTATCAACGTCCCGCTGGCGGTTTGGATGTTTTATTTATCCATTCGCCACCTACATCACGATCAAATTCAAGCTGGCAAGCTAGATTGGCTTGGCACCTTCACGTCATTATTGGGCATGATTGCCCTGGTTTATAGCATCGTCGGTACGGTCGGGCGGTTGTATACTTTAGGTGCGGCCATCATCTTACTAGGACTTTTTATTGCGCAAGAAGCACATACGCGCCAGCCCATCATGCCACTACGTCTTTTCAACGAGCGACAACGCCTCGGTGCCTACCTCGGTCGCTTCCTGTACATGGGAGCGATGCTGGGCTTTTGGTTTATCACGCCACAGCTGATGCAAAGTCAGCTTGGCTTCACCCCATTGATGGCCGGCATCGCCTTTTTCCCTTTGACGATTGTGAACTTTTTGATTGCCTTACAGGTCGCTCGTTTAACCGCACATCTCGGCAACGGGGGCTTGCTGATGATTGGAATCTTCTTGACCGGCCTAGGCATGTTTTGGATCAGTCGCTTCACGCCGGCCACCGGGTACTGGTTGGGCATTGCCCTACCGATGGCGGTGATTGGCGTTGGCCAAGGGCTATCCTTGAGTCCCTTCACTGCCGCTGGCGTCGCCAATACCCGCGACGCCGATGCGGGGGCTGCCAGTGGCGTAGTCAACGTGATGCACCAAATCGGGGGCTCGATTGGCTTATCAATTTTGGTCGCAGTTGAAGGCCAATCTACTAACGCCATCACTGGCTTTCAACACGCCATTTTGACTGGCGCTGGCTTATTGCTGCTAGCGCTACTCACCGCGATCTTTTTGATCAGCCCAGGTGAGCGCCGCTCCCACTAGCGACAGTGATGGTGAAGCTCATGGCTATCCCTACTCATTACTACGCCGTGATTGCAACTAATGGCGACTTTCGGCTTGACTGGACGCTGTGTTCGCCCCCAGTCGCGGCTTACCTCTACCACCATCACAGTGTCAAGTTGCTCATCAGCCATCAAGCCCCCGGCAATCAAACCGATGATTGTCTCTTAACGACGATCGAACCTCAAGTAACGCTTGAAAATACGGGCTTATCACCCTCTCACCGGCACACCTCCGAGGGCCGGCTGATTGCGATATTGGCAGCCTTACTCAGCGCTCCTCTCGCACAAGGCGCTGTGCACTATCAGGCCGCACATGCTAAGCGCCTGGCTTACCTTTCTTTGTATCTGGCCGACCTTAAGGACTTGCCGCCGCGCGATACCAACTTGTTACTCCTAACGGCATACCTGCACGATTTTAAGTATAATCAGGTCAGCTTCAGTGGCAGCGCTGGGTTGAGGCGTTTCAATCGTTTTCTTGCTGGCCACGGTTCTGGCACTCACCGGCCGCTTAATGGCGCCTTAACTGCCATCTTGGCCAACGCTGGCCAAGCTTGGAGCAGCCAGGACACAAATCGGCTCGTCCATGTTCTAACCGCAACCCGGCTCACTGCCCGCGAGCGTCATTTGCGAGCTTGGGCGGCAGACATCCGCCGTCTGGACACGCTACGGTTTGGCCACCCGGTTGACCTCGCAACGTTGCACGACCACGACGCCCTGCGCCTGTTATATGCATCCCACCAAGAATACGAGCTCATACCAGATTTTTAAAACAAAGGAGTATTTACCATGACAAACATCTTAATCATTGGTGCTACCGGCTCAATTGGTCAGGTCACCCGCAACTATTTACTGCAAAACACCAAAGATGCCTTGACTTTAATGGCGCGCCACACCAGCCGGATCAACGCCCTCAACCCTAATCGGGAACATATCCTTGAAGGCAGTGTCACTGACCCGAGCACTTTACAACAAGCGTTACAAAATCAGGACGTCGTGTTCGCGGCCTTAAGTGGCGACCTGCCGTCCATGGCCGAAGCGCTCGTCGCCGGCATGCAGCAAGCCGGCGTAGACCGCCTCTTGTTCATCAGCTCGATGGGCATTTACAATGAAATTCCCGCCAGCGTTGGCGCCGGTGGCAACCTCGACCACAATCCAGTACTCGCACCATACCGCCGCGCCGCCGACATTATTGAGGCCTCGCCGCTGAACTACACCATCATCCGGCCCGGCTGGTTTGATAACGGCAGTCCTGATTATGAGGTGACCCACAAAGGCGAACCCTTCGGCGGCCATGACGTTGCTCGTGCTAGTATCGCGGACCTAGTGATGCGACTCGCGCATGACCCTTCATTAGGTAGCCGTGACAGCCTGGGTATCAATCGGAAATAAGGAGATAAAACATGAATCTATTAATTCTTGCTGCTAACGGCCAAATCGCTCGCATTGTTGAACACCGAATCTTGACGGAAAAAGCCTTCGCCGAGATTAATCTAACCATTGGGCTGCGCCGGCCAGAACGGCTCGCAGACCTGGCCGCCAACCCGCGCGTCACCGTGATTGACGTTGACCTCGAAAACGCCGCCTCCGTGGCCGCCGCAATGACTGGCCAGGACATGGTCTTCGTGGCGGTGGTGGATCATGACCGCGATAACGCCGCGACTCGCAATGTGATTGCCGGCATGAAGGCGCACCACGTTGACCGCGTCATTTTCACCAATATTCTCGGCCTCTACAATGAGGTGCCTGGCGAATTCGGGCGTTGGAATCTGAGCCAAGTCGCGTCCGGCCTGAAAGCCGCCCAAACCTCAGATCAGCTGCTGGCTGACTCCGGCCTGACTTACACCACCCTGCGCCTACCGTGGCTGAATGACCGCGATGAGGTCAATTACACCATCACGACCCGCCACGAACCTTACTTAGGCGTCTCTGGCTCGCGGCAGAGCGTCGCCGATGTGGTACTGAAAATCGTCGCCGATCCGACTTTTGCCGCCAATGACAGCATCGGCATGGCGGATCCGGCCACTCAAGGCCAAACGCGGCCAGTGTACTAAATGCCCGTCCCCACCAAAAATGGGTCTGCTCGTTCAGTTTGAGTAGACCCATTTTTCATGCGGTCGCGCCGCGCAGACTTTCCCAGACCCAGAAAACCCCGGCCAGCAGTGTCACTATCGCCATGATTGGCGGATAAAGTGGGGTTAATAGTAGCGCAATCACTTTGACCAGAATATCCCAGCTCAGTAACTGCGTCCGCCGCGCCTTACCGAGCACCGACCGATACAGGAACAAGTTAGCCACAGTCACCGCCAGCACCACGACCCCATACAAGGCTTGCGCACCCACATTCATGAAGTTATCCGCCACAATCTTGGTCACATACGGAAACAACGAACTGAAGAACAGCAA
Source organism: Lacticaseibacillus suilingensis (assembly GCF_016861845.1). Classification (GTDB taxonomy): domain Bacteria; phylum Bacillota; class Bacilli; order Lactobacillales; family Lactobacillaceae; genus Lacticaseibacillus; species Lacticaseibacillus suilingensis. The sequence continues at coordinate 29,498 of NZ_BOLV01000004.1, read as the reverse complement.
AACGATGGCGAGCCACGGCGTCGTTTTCGAAATGGTGCGGACCTTGTGCCAGGAGTTATGCATCCCCACCCACATCGTACCGATCCAGAAGAAGCTGATGGCATACGCCACGAATTGATCCCGCAGCGCCCAGAAGCCAGCCCAGGACACCTGCGCTGGGGCCTTCAGCTCCAAGACTAGAATGGTCATCACAATCGCTAGTACCGCGTCAATAAATGCCGTTACCCGGTCTTTGGTCATCTGCTTTGCCTCCACCTGAAGTTCATCTGGGATTATTGTACCATCCAGCAGCAATAGCCGCTAAACAGCAAAAAGCGACTGCCGGTCGGTTGACCAACAGTCGCTCTTTTACCCGCCAATCGCGTTGGCGTTATGACCGTCGCCGCTTGGACGACGACTTGTGATCATGATCCATCGGCAGCATGCACCCGGTATCGCCTTTTTGCGGGAAATACCGGCGCTCTGCTTCGCGGCGATAGGCAATCGCCTCCGCTTTGGAATGGGACGATTTATTCAGCACCAGTTCGCCATGAAACCGCAAGCGAGCCACATAGACCTGCTGCGACTGGTCGAAGGAAACGCCGACCGTACCACTACGATTGCGCTTGGACTTGACCAATGAACTGTAATAAATCCCTTCCGCATTCCGCAACGTTTTCGCCTCGTGATCCACATATGGCAACAGGTCATGACCGGCGCGAGCACGCGCGAGTTCTTTGCGCAGACAACCGCAACTCGCGGTCGTCCCTTTACGCAGGCCATAGCCATCGACCACAGCCAAATTCCCACACTCACATTGACACTCCCAGCGCGCATTGCCATTGGCGGCGTTGATGCCAGCTCTGCGCAATACCGTCAAGCGGCCAAAATGCTGCCCGGTTAAATCAATCGCCCGCGGTGCTCTTTTGTGTGCCGCCACGAGTTACCCCCTCTTTCTTATTGCAACGCCTGCAATTCGCGTCAGTTGGTCGAGGTAATTGGCAAATGATGCCGGCGCCGCGACCCATGGCGCTTGTGCATGTTTATCGGTTAGCTTCACGCCAGCAACAAACTGCTGAACGGCTGGCCATCTGTCGGCATGCGTCTTGACGATTTGCGCCACGGCGGTAGTCAGCGGCATGCGACTCGCCGCCGGCACCTGCAGCACTTGGCTGTAGAACCGGACGATGAATTTCGCATATTCCGTGTCGAACCGCTCAGAAGTGGCCCGCAGCTGCGCTAAATACCCAGCCATCATCAAGACCCACTGCTCGTTGATCTGCGGCTTCTGACCCGTGATGGCATGCGTGCGACTGCTGAAAATGACGCAGGCGATATCTTCGCCTTCGACCACTCCGCCAGCCGCTTGGCGCACCAGGCGGGCCGTGAATTCTTCACTGTACTCGCCGTATTGATCATCGAATTGCACCTGCTCTGACATCAACAGTGCGCGCCTGATCATCAGCCCATGCAGCGAGGTCTGGCTGCGGCCGGCCCGATAAACGGGCTGCCGGTCCTTGGTCAATCCTTGCAGCAACGTCGCGCCGCCGATGATATCGGCATCAGGATGCTTCGCTTGCAGTCCAAACAGATTTTGCAGTGTGAACGGATGGTAAAGCTGATTGTTCGCATCCAGTAGCATGATGTACTCACCTTTGGCTGCCTTCACGCCGGCCTCAAAGGCGGCCATACGACCGCACACTTGATCTGGCGTGATCGTGCGCACCGTGAGCTGAACAAACAGATTTAACTGTGCCGGCAGGTCGAGGTGAAATTCACCGTTGTCCACCAACAGAATTTCCACCTGATTACCCATCAGCCCCAACTGATTGTTAAGCGACGCCAGGGGCATCATCAACTCACTTAGGGGTGCATTATCAACTGGCAAAATGATACTTAATTGAACGCTCATGCCTTACCTCCACTAACTTGTTTAGTACAAATCGCTGTAGTCGTCTTCACGCCGCTTGCGGCTCGTCGCCCCAAAGGCGGAAATCGCGGCCATCGCGGTCAAGCCGGCGCCGAACATCGCCAGACCCATATCGGCCCCAGCATCGCCCGTTTGTGGCAACGTGCTGGTCGAGCCAGTAGTGGCCGTCGCCGTAGTTGCTGTCTTCGCCGCATTACCCAGCGTCGACGTACCGATAGTGCCAGTGTAAGCGACCAGGTTCGAGCCATTGGTCAGCTTGGAGCCGTCGCCGTTGGTCAAGCTCGTGGTTACCCCAGTATGACCATTGTAACTGATCGGCGTGGTTGGTTGACCATTGGTGACGCCGCCATCGGTACCGGTGGTGTTACTGTGGCTGCCAGTCGTGTTGTTGGTGGTAACGGTTGGATTGCCACCCCAGTCAACGTCGAGGCTGCCATCTTTGCCGTCAATGCCGTCCTTGCCATCTTTGCCATCGACGCCGTCCTTACCGTCTTTGCCGTTAAGGCCATCTTTACCATCGACACCGTCTTTGCCGTCCTTACCGTTAAGGCCGTCGACGCCATCCTTGCCGTCTTTACCGTCCTTACCGTTAAGACCGTTCAAGCCGTTGAGACCATTGAGACCGTTCAGACCATCTTTACCGTCTGCGCCGTCTTTTCCATCGGCTCCGTCTTTACCATCAGCGCCATCTTTGCCATCGGCACCGTCTTTGCCGTCAACGCCATCTTTGCCGTCTTGGCCGTTCAGACCATTGACGCCATCCTTGCCGTCTTTGCCATCTTTACCATCGGTGCCATTTGTACCGTTGATACCATTGGTCCCGTTAGTACCGTTAGTACCATTTGTACCGTTGATACCATTAGTACCGTTGACACCATCTTTGCCATCCTTACCATCGACGCCGTCTTTGCCGTCAGCAGGAGCAGCAACGGTACTGATAGTATTTTCACTGCCATCAGGATTAGTGGTGTAGAAAACATAGGACTTAGAGCCATCAGAATTGGTAACCAACTTCACTTGCGGCGTTTGACCGTCTTTACCATTGGCACCTGCTGCACCGTCTTTTGGTGCTGGAATGGTGCTAACGGTTGTTTCGTTACCGTCTTTGTCTGTGGTGAAGAAAACGTAGCTCTTAGTGCCGTCGCCGTTATCAACTAACTTGACCTGCGGAGTTTGGCCATCTGCGCCGTTAACACCATCCTTTGGCGCTGGAACAGTACCGACCACAGTTTCTTTGCCTTCATTATCGGTGGTGTAGAAGATGTAGCTCTTGGTACCATCACCGTTATCAGCTAACTTAACTTGCGGGGTCTGCGCGTTTGTGCCATTTACGCCGTCCTTTGGCGCTGGGACAGTACCGACTGGAATTTCTTTGCCTGCATCATCGGTAGTGTAGAAGAGGTAACTCTTGGTACCGTCGCCATTGTCGACCAATTTAACTTGTGGCGTCTGAGCGTTCGTACCGTCTTTTGGTGCAGGGACAGTACCGACCGGAATTTCTTTGCCTGCATCATCAGTAGTGTAGAAGAGATAACTCTTGGTACCATCGGCATTGTCGATCAATTTAACTTGTGGCGTCTGAGCGTTCGTACCGTCTTTTGGTGCTGGGACAGTGCCGACTTCTGTTTCTTTGCCATCATCACCGGTAACATAAAAAACATAATTCTTACTGCCATCGTCACCGGTTACCAACTTAACTGAAGGCGTGAAACTCGCTGCCTTTTGTGCGGCAACGTACATCACCCAAACATCCTGACCAGTGGTACCAAACTGTCCATCGGTGGCGCTGTCATCTGCCAAGCTGTTGTACTGGCCACCATTGAGATCAGCAGTAGCATAGTAGTACAGCGTCGTCGTATCGAGCTTGCCATTATCATCATCCAGCTTGGCGCCGGCATCATCATTCGGGCCGGCAATAGTGGCAGGAATATCAAATTTATACGTATCACCTGACTTACCGGTCAGAGTGATCGTCTTTTGCAGCTCAGAACCATCAACATTCTTGTAAACATAATGGATGTTGACGGTTTGATCTGTTGCGGCTTGTTTGTAAGTGATGGTGTCAGTGTATGTGTTCGCAACATTGGCTGGATCAGCAGTATATGCGTTTAATTTAGCGGCCAAGGTTGTTGCATCGATAGTCGCTACGCTTGGTGTATAACCATCCAAGGCGGCTGCCGTGATGGTCTGAGGGGCATTTTCGGCTGGTTGCCATTCTGAGAAAGTTACCTTCGAAGTAGCCTCATCAAAATCCATCGACCGGGTAATCACGAAGGATTGTTGGCCATTGGTCGGCGTCACATCGGCAGTCACGCCGTCCGGAGCGACACCCGTGACATCAACCGTGAAAGTCCGATGGGTGGCTGCATAGTTGCCATCATTCGGATCCGTCGGTGTACCAATGTGATTAATAATGTGTTGAACATGAACCGTGATGTTGTCAGAATCGTCGCTAGTAAAGGTGACGTTCGGATTAACAGTGATGGTCGAACCATCTATTGTCGCATTGAACTTGGCAGCATCCGGTTGTTCGTCTGACAACTCAAATCCACCGAAACCTGTGTCTGAAATGCTTTTGGTTGCTGCTTCGCCCACATTGCCGTCAACTTCTGTGGTTTTAGCAACCTCGCCCGTCGTATCATCAACGATTGTCACCGTGAGACTTGCTGGATCAGCATTCTTCGTATAGTTTACCGTAGCGGTCTTGTCAGTTGGGACATCAGTAGTGGCAGTTAATGTCTGAGTGAATGCGGTGTCTGCGTCAGCCTTGTAGCCATCAATACTTGGCGTTGCTGTTGCGACGGAGTTTACATCTGGCGTATAGGTGACAGTGCCATCAGCGGCCGTGCTTGATGTCCAGACGACTGGCTTGGACACACTGGTATCGCCATCTGGACCGCCGATGTAGTTAACAGTGTATTGCGTGGCGACTTTCAGATTAGTCAGTTGATATGAGGCCGGATAAGTACTTGGGTCTTCGATTGTCTTAGGCGCGATTGGCTTCAAGATTGAGATGCCGCCCAAGGTCGTAAATTTCGGGGCGGTAGGTTTCGGATTGCTGCTCTGAACCGTGAAAGTAGTACCTTGACTGTTCTTCTGCAGAACGAATACCTCTGAGGAATAACCATCATTAGTCAGCTGATCATTGTCCACAGGAATACTGAATACCTGCTTATCACCGTCCTCTGAAGCTTCCACAGAAGGTCCATAGAGGTTAGCGTTGGCATCACCATTGTCAAAAGTTAGTGTTGCTGTAAACAGATTGGTAACATCATAGAAAGCATCAAGCGACACTGGGTTGCCAGTCTCTGAGTCCACATACTGATAATTATACGTGATTGATTTGATGTTATAAGATGTGTGCTTATTTGTCCCAACACCATCCTCACCAGTATACGTATTTTGCAAAATCATGGGGCTAGTTGGATCAATGGCCTGAGCGTCTGTGATTGTTTCAATCAAGTCCACATGACGGCCAGTCTTTGCATCGACCATGCTGTTTTTATATATCCACTGGGCACCGGCTTCAAGTGAGCCGCCATCAGTTTCAGCTTGCTTAGCCGCGTCATTAGCCGCCACTGCGGGGACATTTTCGTGAACAACAGTGATATTCTGGATATCATCGCCAAGCAGTCCCTTAACTTGATCATCAGTAAAGTTACCAAGAGGATCGAATGCTTTACCGCTTAAGGCGTTTTGCCGCGTGGCAATTGAGTCTTCATAAGCCTTGTTGTCTGCCTTCTGCTTCTCAGTTGCTGCTTGCAACTGCGCAATCGTATCAGCGGTACTGTCCGCAACTTTCTGCGCATCAGCCTGCACGTTGTCACTAGTTGTATCAACGGTAGCATCTGGATCCTTAGTGACGGTCAAGCCAGCATCATTAGCAGCGTTGGCGGCGTCCTGCAAATCCTTTTGTGACTGGGCATAGTTGTCAGTGCCTGTCGTATCTTGTGCTGTCGTATCATCGGCAGCAGCTGGCGCTGGGGCTGGGGCTGCCGTCGCCGACTTGGCTGCGGTTGTCACTGTTTTGCCAGCTGGCGCAGCGGTGCTGGCAGCGGATTGCGCTGGGGCACTTTGCAAAGCGACTGTTGAGGCCTGGTTATTCTTATCAGTGTTCGTCGCCACGGGAGCTTGATCCGTGGTGGCAGCGGACACGTCGTTGGTTTGGCTCAACCCAATGGCCGTACTCAACGCGAAGATACCAGCAAACACCCAAAGCTTACCCGACTTGTAAAGCCGGAAATGTTCCTTACGCTCGAATGTTGCCTGCATCATGCGTGAACGTGCTTCATTTGTTTCTTTAGACATGTTTCTCCTCCACTCTTTTGCTTATGCAATTATCAGCAAGATTTTTGATTTCTTGTTACGAGTGAATGATACCGCTGCAAAAAGCCATTGATAAGGGGGATTGACTATCACTATTTTGTAAATAATTTAAAAAAACGATAGTGTCGATTTCCCCACGTTATCCCATTTTATAGGGTTGGTGCGCTACAATCGAAGAGAAGTGGAATGAAGCTTGGGGGAGCAACCATGAGATACGACTTTTTGTTCAATAAGGATGACACACTAACACTAGCGGTCATTCACCAACTCAACAACGCACCAACCAACACGGTCACGCGCAACGATTTAATATCGCAATACGAGCTCACGACTTACCAGTTGAACAAACTATTCACGGCGATCAATGCGGCATTCAAAGCAGTGGGCGGCGAGCCGCCGTGCTACATCGAAGAATCCACCAAGGATCTGTGGCAGGCGCATCACCTGAACACCTTCGTCGTTCAACAAGCCACGCTCTATTTGCTGGAACAGTCGGCGAGCTTCAAGGCGTTCACCTACTATTTCCTGTACTCGAAACAAACCACGACTACCGCATTTGCCAAAGACCACTACCTCACCGCAGCGGTCTTTTTCCGCCAAACCAGCACGCTGAAACACCGGTTTGGCGACAACCCCGGCCGGGCTAGCAGCGAGCACAGCGAGTTTGCGCTGCGCCAGTACTTGTTCCAGCTGTTTTATGAACTGTATACCGGCGTGAAGGCACCGTTTCCTGAGCTAGACGGCAAAATCGCCCCGCTCCTGGCCGCTTGCACCGCGACAATCGGACATGACTTACTGCCGACGCAGCAGGTGAAGCTCACCACCTTTCTCAAAGTCAGCTGGCTGCGCCGTCAAAACGGTGATGCGTTGCCGGCAGTGCCGACGCCTTTTCAGGCCACCGGCTATTCGACCCTCGAAGCCGCGGTTGCGGATAGTGACGCTGAAGATTTGACCGCAAGCGAACTCGATTATTTGTATCAGTTCCTGGTCACCCAGCGCTTTTTGGCTTTGCCGGCCACCGAGCTGCCGAGCCTGTTCCCGCGAGCGGACGAGCTCACGCGCCAGTTCATCGCCGATGTGGCCCAAAGCAACCAGGTCAACCTCACCGGCGACACCATCGAGGCCTTGACCACCCGCCTAATGCCGGTACATATCAGGTTAACCACGGCGTTTTTGGAGCCAACCACGTTCATCGATGCCAGCCAAATCACCTTTTTCGCCGACTTATATCCCGCTTTTGACGCAATCATTCAGCAATTCCTCGGGCAACTCGACGAGCGGCCAGATCTCAAGCTCAGCGCCAATCGCCGCATCAACCTGTACTTCAGCGAGATGTTTGCGCTGATCAGCGCCGTGCCGCAAACCGCTTTGCGGCGCACCGTGAACATCTGCGTCGACTTCTCCGAAGGCACGCTTTACAGCGAGTATGTCACCATGACCTTGCGCGCGTTCAGTCACGCCAACATCTGTGTGACGCACAAATTAACGGCAGAAACCGATATTTATATTGCCGATTTTCGCGCCCCAAGTTTGAAGCTACCGCAGGTGATCTGGCAAAATCCGCCAACGCCGCATGACTGGACCGAGCTGGCAGATCTGATCCTCACGTTTACCCGGACGAATGCTGGCCTCAAAGGAGGCGGTGCTGATGTCTGACACTCATCTTGCCCTCACCCATCTGATCTTACTCACCGCCACGACGGTTGGTTTAGTGTGGGCAGGGACCCCGGCAGCCAAGATTGTGCACGCGGAAGGCCCCACTACCCCCACGACCCAAGCCAGCGCTACGATTCGCTATGTCGATGACAGCACCGGCCAGATTTTGAAAAGTGTCCAGGTCGCAGGCACGCTCGGCAGCAGCGCCACTTATCAAGTTGCGCCACCAGCCGGTTACACCGTGCGCGGCGGCTACCAAACCGTAACCTTCCGCTTCACGTCGACCCGGCCTGGCACCATGACGTTTCATCTCGTCAAACAGGCCCCAGTCAGCCAACCCCAGGCCAAGCCACCAGTCACGCCAAAAGCGCCAGCCCCCGCCGCGCCAGCCAAGGCCCAACCCGTTAAGGCCAAGGCCATGCTGGCCTACGTCGATGCCGCCACCGGTAAAGTGCTGGGCTACCTGCCGCTGAACGGAATCGTCGGCCAAAGCATCACGGTCACCTTGCACGCCCCGGCCGGCTACACCATCAATGGCAAAACCACGTTCACCTATCATTTCACGAAGGCAGACGCAGGCCAGATTAGCATTCAAGTCAGCAAACCTGGCACCCCCGCGCCAGCACCAGTGGCTCACGGGCTGATTACCGTACGCTTTATCGACCTGCTGACAGGCAAAGTGTTCTACCAGCACTGCCTGCAAGGAGTCGTTGGCCAACCCTTGGCTTATCACGCCACCGATGGTCTGAAGCACATCCCTGCTGGTTTGCAATTGGCCGCTGATGCCACCACCCAGGGCCATCATTTTACGGCCGCCACGCAGCATGTCGATGTTTACGTCACGGCCAAAGAACCCGCGGCAGCGCCGGCTGAAACTGAACAGCCACAGCAGCCGAAAGTCGTCATGCCCAAAGCTATCGTACTCAGCCGGCCAGCCCTGGGCAAAGGGCCGGATGGCCAAGATCAGGCCAGCGCTGAACTGGCGGCGTTCTTTGTCAGCCTGTCGGGTAAAATCAATTTTGGCCTGCGCGGATAAACTAAAGCGGCCCAGAACTTCGATTGTCCAAAGTTCTAGGTCGCTTCTTTTACGATGATATTGTAAATGCTAACTGACAGTCTGCGCCTGTTGATAGCCGGAAAAACTCATCCCTGTCCATTGGCGAAAGGCCCACGAAAAAGCGCTCGGTTCGCTGTAACCGAGCAGATACGCGATTTCAACCAGTGGTAGATGAAAATTCTGCGCATAATTGATGGCCAGCATTCTTTTGGCATGCGCGAGTACCTGCTTATAACTGGTGTGGCGGCGGGCGAACTCCCGCTGCAAACTGCGCGGACTCATCCCCAGCTGATTGCCCACGCTCACGAGCCGATCATCGGCGCGTGCAAGGTTCGTGACCAGCTGCTGCTGGACCGCCGCCATCAGGGGATCATCGCCATCGCTGGCGGTTAATTGGGCCCTAAGAATCGGCGAGAGTAGCGCCGAGATGCGCTCGTCTGCGCTGGTAAACGGCAACTGAACATCTTCTTTGGCAAAGATTAGGCAGTTGCCATCGCGCCGCGTCCCGGTGCAGCCGAAATGAGCAGTAAAGGCCGAGTCATAGTCGAAGCGACTGGCCACCACCAGTGGGACAATCTGCTGCTGGCTACCTGCCCGCAGGATATTGACTGCCAGCAGCTGCTCGAACAGCACTGCCAGTTTCAGTTGCGCTAGTTCCGAATAAATAAACCGGTAGCACACCTCAACCGTGGTTCCTTGATCCGTGATAGTCATGGTCACCGGCCCAATGAGATGCTTATACGTCGCCAGCCGCTGCAACGCCGCCAAGCCATTTTCTGCTACCAGCGCGGCATAGACCGGCGTGGCAAATTGCTGCATGTTCGCCACTTCGCAAATGCGCAGCACATCCTGCGTCGTCAGGTAGGGTTCGACTGCGGCAATCAACTGATAATATTCCAGTGGCGAAAGCTTGAGTTCACCGTTTTTAACCGCCTGGGTCAAGTGGGCCTCGGCCAACAGATCGGCGACAGGCAATTTAAGCGCCGTTAGAAATTGGCAAAATGCAGCTGGTAACGTAAATTTCATGAACTACTCCTAAAGGTACCGCGTGGCCAACCAATCAAAGGCCCGCGTCGGTAAAATCGCATGCAAGAACACCAAAGGCTTCGCGCCAAAGCCGACCAGATAACGCGGCTTGGGCCTGCGCGCTGTCGAGGCCTTGACCATGGCCTTGGCAACGACTGCGGGCTGGGACAACCAGCGGCTCTCATAGGTTCCGGTAAGCAATTGCACCGCCCGCGCTGCTTCACTCGCATACGGGCCGTCTGCCGAGGATTCAGTTAAGTGGCTAGCGGCGATCCGACCCCAGTCGGTTTTGATGGCGCCGGGTTCAATCAGACTGACTTGAATGCCAAACGGTGCCACTTCCATTCGCAAGGCATCGCTGAAGGCTTCCAACGCATATTTAGTCGCATGATACCACGCGCCAAAGTAGGTCGTAAAGCGCCCGCCCATCGAGCTGGTGTTGATGATGCGACCGTGATGCTGGGCGCGCATCCCCGGCAGAACCGCTTGCGTCAACGTTGCGACGCCGAACAGATTCACCTCAAACTGCCGGCGCACATCCGCCAACGGCACCTCTTCGACGGCACCATAGGACCCATAACCGGCATTATTGATCAGAACGTCAATGTGCCCGGCTTCGGCCAACACCTGCGCCACCGCTGCCTGAATGCTGGCGTCATCGGTCAGATCCAGCCGCACCGCGTGGACTCCCGCGATTGCTTCAATCGCCTCAACGCGCCGTGCTGCACCATATACTGTGTGCCCAGCTTGCGCTAACTGCTGCGCCGTGCTTTTGCCAATGCCGCTTGATGCTCCGGTGATAAAAATAACTGCCATGTTTGTTGCCTCCTGAATTGATGATGAAATTCATTATAAGGAGCCGGGACGGCAACGGCCATGACATTTCGCGCCAATATTGCGGTGAAATCGAAAAAGGCCGTCCAAAAATTGGGCGGTCTTCATTTCGCTATATTCAATGATTGAGGGGAACTGGAAGATTTGGCTGGGTGACTCGAAAGCCCGCCATGCCGATTAGTAATCATCGTCGTCATCCTCATCGTCTTCATTACCCAGGCCATCCCAGTCATCACCGTATGCTAGCTTTTCATCTTCCTGCCAAGCGTCCGTATCCTCATCTTCACCCATGGACTCGCCGTCCTCGTGAGAAACATCAGGTACTTCATCGTCATCGTCGGTTTCATCAAGGTTCGGTAGCGGCGCATAATCTGCCGGGTCCTCCTGGGCAGCGGTTGCCTGATTGACAACCGACTGGGCCAACTGCTGCGCCCACTGGTCTATCGAAGGCTGCAGGCTCACCTTCAACCCCTCAATAGCACTCTGAACCATCGGCGTCATATCCACGTTCACCTCAATGGTTTGCGTCTGGTGTCGCTTCATGGCATTTTTACGTTTGCGCTTTGCTCGACTCATAGCCATCCTCCTTTGAAAAACTATCTGGCCACGACTGGCAACTCTCGCCTAAACCATACTGCTAACGTGGTGGTCAAGCAAGAGCACACGCGACAAGTATTCTCACCACTAGGTCGCTTTCGCAAAGGCAATCCCCGTTTCATCTGGGGTAATGTCTGAAATAAGATGCATTCTCCCTCAAGTCCTTAGCAGAGTTTTTGCGCGCCACTGTATAGGTTTCTGCTTTGGCCACGCAATCCGTGTCGAGAAGCAGAGAGGTGCGCGAGGTAAAAGACGATATTTAGGCGATCGAACGAAGTGTTTATGAAGGATAATGCTTGTATCTTTCCCTCCAGAAGACTGGCTACTTTCCAATAGTCTTCTTCACTTGACCAATATAAATAGCCATCCAAGAAATCGTTCTTAGATGACTATCTGATGTAGTTTTCTTCATGACGGGCTGGCACAAAATGATAAAACGCCAATCGGTCGCGCGCTATCTCCTACTTGGAACCGAACAATTCACGTGTAAAGAACAGGTATGCCCCTGCTGTCCAAGTATGAGCGGTATCATCATAACCAGTACCGGTTTGTGCATCAAAATTCTCCCTGATACCACTTTGGATGACGGCCCTGCAAAAGCGCTTGGCTAGGTCGGCAGCAAATTCATCCTCATGGACTAGCTTTAAGGCAATGTAGATATTGGCCATTTCAGACGGCCAAACCGGGCCACGCCAGTAGCTGTGGCTCTCATACTTGGCGCTACTGGTACTCTCTGTTGCAATACCATAATCCGTAAGATAATCAGTCGAATGATATAGCGCAATAATGTTCTTTCGAATTGCCTCGGGCAGCCGTGATCCCATGGAGAGCGCTGCTAGTGGTAGCTGCGATTTACTATCCACAACTTCTGACGTCAACCCATCTCGAGCGACCGGAAGATCATTCACCACCAGTTTATCAACAAACCGCTTCGTCAACTCAGCCGCTAATGTATCCCATTTGACGATATCGGCTTTTCGACCCAACTTAGCTGCAATTTCGCCAAGAACGTCGTAGGAACGAATGAGATAAGCCGTCAAATCAGGACTTGTAACATATTCCGACTTATCAAAAACGGTTGAATTATCATATCCCGAATCATTCCCATGCTGATATTCCGGAAGCCCGTCATGGTTCAAATCAGCATAGTTCAGCCAATAATCAATCTGTTTGGGTATCTTTATATAACATTCAGTCAGCTGCTTTCGATTAAGCTCCTGGAGCTTAATAAAGGAGTCTAAGACCAACCCCTGAACGGGTGGCTTCGAGAAGTTCCATCGAACTGTCGAATCACTAAAGGAACCTGGTAGTTGCCCATATTCATCCTGAAAATCATACGGGCCCATCAGCTCATCATACGCTAGTTTAGGATAGATGCCGGCAAGCCCGAGCGCTACATAGGCCTGGTCCCATGTCCAAATTCCCGGAAAATGAGTATTGCTCATCCAAATGGTTTCGCGGGTAAGGTTCCCCTGTGGGCTGACGATGCAGGTCCAGATGGTGTATAACGCTAAGTCAGTGACTTCAGGATTGGGGTCGTCTGGCACGGCGGCATGATAACGCTCAGCAAAATCATGGAAGTGCATGCTAGATGGCTCAGCTTCCTCAGCCGCATGCTGCAATTTGTCGTAATCCCAACTCATATAGTGTTTGACTTCCGCCAGGCTCAACTGACACTTATCATCCGATCCTGGCGAAATTAAGATCACGTCTGGGTGCAGCGAGGCGTTTTTATAGGCTGACGACTTCTGCAGTTTGAATTGTCCTTGTAGTAATTTCAGCGAATATTTTGTCAGCGTCTTGTAACTGTTGACAACGATGCCGTCCGCAAGGGTTTGAATCGCATGATCAAACTTTGATTTTGGATCGGGAATAAAATCCAGTCCAATTCCAAGCCCGGCGCCCTTAGTTGACATCATGAGATTGCCTGAGACATCAAAGCGAAAGTACACATGGCCTTCAGTTGTATTTAGTGTAACCATTTCTGGATCAACCAAATAATCATAGTCGACTTCTTCGCCGTCTAGAGTAGGAAAAACACGTGCGACGGCTGGCGCATGACTTGAAATCCCGTGAAGTGATTTTAGATAGAGTCCGTCTTGAGGAACTTCACCCACGTCACTGGCCGTGACGGTATCCGGCCCCTTCTCGATTAATGCAATGTAGCTCCCTCTGGAACTAAACGGGGTCATTTGCAGATTCATTAATTTCTCGTTCAGACTTTGCATTATCACTCATCAACTTTCTGTCATATGCTCTGACAAACGGAATACTACCCACGGTGTACAAGACTGCAAGAACAAGCTGCCAAATCCCGGTAGAAATATGCCCGCCTGAGGCCAGGAAACCATGTAAGATCATTGGCGTTGTCCAAGGCACGCCAGTCCCGTTCAGCGGTGCTACGAGGCCAATGTGCATCACGAAATATGTTAAACCAGCACCAGCAACATGGAAGAGAACGTATTCTGTGGCCAGAAATGGGTTGTACATGATTGGCAGGCCGAATACCAACGGCTCGGAAATATGGAAAAGTCCAGGAATAAAGCCAAGTCTTGAAACCTGCTTAAGCTGAGGGGCTTTGGCAATCAAAAGACAGGCGATACACATGTAAAACGCAACATTCCCAAAGTAATCAAAGTACTCGTTGGTGATGATATAAGGAAGTTTTTTCCCGGCTTGGAAGGCCAGGCGGTTGGCATCGCTGTTCATCAATAGGAATGGCGTCAGAATACTCATCACCACGTTGTTCCCGTGAATACCCAAGGACCAAAGCAGTTCAACAAAGAATACTGCTAATAGATAACCCCAGATATTGCTGCTCAACGCGCGCATAGGCAATCCGATTGTGCCGTTAATCGCTGCAGCAAACGTTCCAAATGGCGTCATCGCAGAAAGAGTTCGAACACCGAAAGCCAAAACAAATATCAGCAAAATCGGAATTAGGGCTTCAAATGGTTGTGCAATCATTGGCGGCACTGATTCAGGCATCTTGATGGTCGGGACATGGCCAATCAGAAAGTGGTAGAGTTCCGGCACGATAATCCCCAGAAGGATTGCGGCAATCATGTTGCTGGCTCCAAATTCAGAGATGGCAATCATGGCCACACCTTTGACGGTGGTGATTTGACTCAGGTAAATATAGATACCTTCTGAAAGAATGACGGGTAAAATGGGACGATCTTTGTGATAATTGCTCATTTCATATGCAATTAAGGCAATAACATATAATGACCCGATATTCATCGCACCGTTCATCAGATCATTGAGTGGGGCTTGCCAGTTAGCCCCAAACACTCCGGCCATAAAATCTAGGTAATGTTGCGATGGAAAATTAGCAATTAACAGGACAATCGCACCCATAATGGTGAACGGCACATAGCCAGGCATGGCATTTTTCAATACAACGATATAACGCTGATTGGAGATGGCAAGCATGACCTTTGCAGAGCCCTCACGAAAACTATTGAATTTCTTAACAAATTGTTCTCGCATCACATGTTTCCTCCTTCGTAATTGTTAGGAATAGTAAGCGCTTTCTACACTGCTAAGTATAAGCGACTGTTCTGCGAAGGATATGCAGAATCGTATTCGAATTACTCTTGAATATTATCTTTGTTGTATTGATGCGGTGACACCCCAAAATGGCGCTTAAATTGGGCATAGAAGGTCTGATAGCTCTGAAAGCCCGACTGGTAGGCCACGTCCTCGATGGATTCTTCCTTATTCTCCAAAATGTAACATGCTTTCGCCAGTCGGTACTTATTCAAGAAGTTCAAGAAACTTTCGCCTGTGTACTTCTTAAAAAACCGGCAAAAATAATTCGGTTGCAGGCCAAGAACCGAGGCAGCGGTTTTAATCGTAATCTTCTGTGTATAGTGATTGTCGATGTATTTAAAGATTTCATCGACCATCGAAATATAGCCAACCTTATCTTCAGATATGGTTTCTTTCTCAAGCCGCGGGGCATGAAGTTTTAGTTGATAGACGATGTTATATAAACTACAAATGATGACAAAGCGGTCCCAATTCTTCTCACCTTCACTGCTTTCCGCAATCCTGTTTATGTTCGACTGAATTTCACGGCGAAGTTGCTTCGACCAGTGGTGACCGTTGCCATCAATCGAATTCAGAAGCCGATCAACAACAAAATCATTGCCAGAAAACGGGAGTGTTCCAAACAGACTCACCGAAAACTGCACCACAAATCGCCGGCAACCAGGTGAAATATAAAAGTAATGTACTTGGCCCGCTGGGATGAAGTAGATTTCACCCTTTCTGATATGCTTGATAGTGCCCCCAATGCCGAACGTGAGTGTCCCTTCTAGAACATACACTATCTCACATTCCTTGTGCCAGTGTGGGTAGTTTAGATGAGCGCCAGAGTTCCGTCTGACAATCACCGGAAAATTTTTTGACGGATATTCCATTTGCTCGTAATAAGCAGAGGCACTTGACCCAAAATTTCCTGTTCCCATAGTGCTTTCCTCCAAGGTGATTTCGAATCCTAAAGTTTTGGATTTATACATGTTATCTCATATATTTAAACGGGGTTTCAATCACTATTCAAAAACTCAAGCGCCGGTGTTTAATCCCCCAATATTATCTAGAAGCGTTTCAACATAAAAACAGCCATTCAAGAGGTTATCTCCTGAATGGCTGAGCTATTCGAATTGTAAGTATCACGGTCGTCAAGTGAGTGCTATGCTGCCTTAACCTCAGCCTCCCGATCAAGCATCTCCTTACGTTCAGCTTCTACTGCAACTTTAACAAACGGAATATACAGTAGGGTGCAGAATGCTAAGCATAGAAGTTGGACAATCGGCGCAATAATCTGGCCACCAGACGCCAAGAAAGTATTTAAAAATGGAGGCGTAGTCCAGGGAATCGTGATTGGAATATTAGGAATGATATGTGCATTGATTAAGGCGAAATAGACACCTGACGTAATCGTTGGCCCGAACACAAACGGGATAAATAGAATCGGATTCAGCACAATTGGCAATCCGAAGATCAAAGGCTCGTTGATACCAAAAATACCTGGCACTAAGGTCAACTTGGCCATTGTCTTATATTGCTGAGACTGGCGTCCCACAATAAAGATAGCAATAATCAAACCGAGAGTTGATCCAGTCCCCCCAATATTGTCACTCTCTCCCTCGACGCCCATTCCGTTTTCCGCAAGAAACCATGGCATGTTGTTGTAATTATTCTTCATGTCCATGGCTATGTCATAAACACATTCAGGGCGTATTTCCCAACCACGTGAAGTGTTCATACGCACGCCCTCAGGATGAACCTCGATGCCAACATTTTCCAAATCAATCTGAGTTCTGTCTGCAATATCACGATAATGCACAGAAGGGGCTTTGACCCGCTCTGGCCTATAGTATGTCAGCCCAACAAAATCTACTGTGTTCTGATGGATGCAATTTCGTTCCTCCGGAGTCAGTACCGGCTGTAATCCGGTTTCTCGAAGAAACTGGCTAACCAACGGATGAGTAGTTCCTTTAGTCGCAGGATCTAACAGTACCCTGTTTCTCAGGGCGTCAAGCATCGCAACGGCTGTTTGAGTTTCAGCACTGTCATCCCCCGCAATTTGTGGCACGCTATCCTCAATCAGACCGATTCTTCCATCAGGTACAATCTGCTTAAACCGTTCTGTACACATAGCAGTGATTAAGATTAAATGTGCCATCACCTGCGCTGCCTCAACCGCATTGTGATGGAAGGGCGGATAGCCATCTGGTTGACCATTGGAAAGATACCCGCCGTATGGTTGCGCTTTTGCTTCGTTAAAAGTGCTCCACAGCTTAACTCGATCGCCAAAAAGTGAAAATGCGGTTTCGGCATAGTGAACGAAATCATCAACAACCTCTCGATTTAAGAAGCCGCCTTTGTCCTGCATAAGTACCGGCATGTCGTAATGAAATAAGTTCATTAGTGGCTGAACATGGTTAGCCAAAAGTTTATCAATTAAATCGTTATAAAAGATCACTGCTTTTGGGTTTACATGTTTACCGTCTGGCAGCAACCGCGCCCAGGAAATCGAGGTTCGGTAGGAATTCATACCGACATCAGCCATCAATTTTACATCCTCAACGTAACGGTGATAAACGTCAGACGCCTCTAAAGAACCAACTTCTTCATAAAAGTCTTGTGGGCGGTCAAGACTCCACCGATCAAAAATCGTCAGGGCCTTGCCGTCCTCGTCATACCCCCCTTCTGTTTGAGGGGCACTCGTGGCCGCTCCCCATAAAAACCCGTCCGGAAATGTTAACAACTTAGTCAATCGATCTCCACCTCCCGTTTGATGAGCCAAATATAGCACCAGACTTTAGAATGCGCTTTCATTGTGGACAGATGTCCCCCGAAAGATTCACTTGTCCATTCTTATTTTTCCATTCGAAAAAGGGTTCGAGATGATATACACTACCATTGTGATAGCGCATTCACAGACGGGAATGGTGTAATTATAATGACTAGTCAAAGCTTTAATGAAGATAGCCTCACCGATGCCGAATACGAAATTTATCAATATCTGCTCAATACTGATATTTCTAACCTGACCGCAGGTGAGATTGCCAAACACTTCTTTGTCGGAAGGACCATGATTTACCGTGTGTGTCAAAAAATGGGTTTTCATACCTTTACAGAGCTCAAATATTCGCGCCAGCAGGAACAGGCAGACGATTTTGAACTGAGTATTGAACAACTGAACACCCAGATTTCCTTCTCGCATCTGCATCCGATTGCGCTAGAAATTAGAGGGGCGAATCGTGTGTTTCTATATGGCACCATAGCCTCCACCATTGCGACCGAATATTTTGAAAGACAACTCATTAATTTGGGATGTTTTGCAGTACAAATTAATGACCGATTCCAATTTGAGCAACGTGCTCGAGGGTTCACCAAAGGCGACGTTTTGGTCTGCATTTCCAGTTCTGGCAAAAACACTGACATGAATGGAGTGATTAGCACAATCACAATTCCAATCATCGCCATTACTAAACGAAACTCGCCACTACATACCACACTTAGTACATTATGTATCGACTATAATCTTGACAATTATCAGTCAAGAAATGCCTTTGACCGGGAAAACCTATTTCCCCTATTCGTCATCATTCAAAAGGTCCTATTAGCACTTCGTTAATCATTCAACAAGAACAGGAGAAGCATATGACGCCAAAACTACAATGGTTAGATGATCCGTCAACTTTCCGAATTAACCAGCTTCCGGCACATAGCGACCACATTACTTACCGCAATGAAAAAGAGTTACAGCAGCGGCAAAGTAGTTTACGCCTATGTCTCGACGGACAATGGCGCTTCCATTTTGCTAAGAGTCCGCTGGATCGGCCCACGGGTTTCGAAGCCACGGACTACGATGATCGAAATTGGGATTACATTAAGGTGCCACAACACATCGCCCTAGCTGGTTATGATCAGCTCCAGTACATCAATACACTCTATCCCTGGGCAGCTAAAATGATGCGGCGTGCACCTGGTACGGTTACTGGGCAGGATACAACAGGAATGTTTAGTGCGGCTAGTGACAATGCAGTCGGCAGCTATCGGCGAGTAATAACCCTGCCTGCACAGTGGAAAGACCTCGATGTTCACATTCAGTTTGCCGGTGTTGAGGCTGCGATGTATCTTTGGGTTAACGGTCAGTTTGTGGGCTATGCCGAAGATAGTTTCACCCCATCAGAGTTTGACCTAACCCCATTTCTAACTCGTGGGGAAAACTTGATTGCAGTCCAGGTTTATAAATACTCCACCGCTAGTTTTATCGAAGATCAGGACTTTTTCCGATTTTTTGGTATCTTTCGAAGCGTCGAATTATTGGCTTTGCCAGCTGCGCACTTGACCGACCTTGCGCTGAATCCGGTATCCTCAGATTCCACTATCGGTCAAGTCAAAGCCTGCTTACAGGTAACACCAGTGACTCAGAGAATTCATGCTCAGATATTTGATCAGGCCGGTGCCCTTTGCGAAGAAGCAACCGTTGAGGCAAAGCAGAAAACAGAATTTCAATTAAAGGTCGTCAACCCCATTCAATGGTCGCATGAGGTTCCCTACTTATACACCATCATTTTGACTTTATTTGATTCCACCGGCCAAGTGACAGAGGTGATACCATACGACTTTGGCTTCCGGAATATCATAATTCAAAATCGCGAACTACTACTAAATCAGAAACGCTTAATACTGACCGGTGTCAACCGCCACGAGTGGAATTGTCATACTGGTCGGGCAATCAGCCTCACTGACATGCGTAGCGATCTCGAAGTGATGAAGGCAAACCATATCAACGCGGTTCGCACCTGCCATTATCCCGATCAGCTCGCCTGGTACAGCTTATGTGACCAGGCCGGAATTTATGTGATGGCAGAAGTCAATATGGAATCGCACGGTAGCTGGGTTAGCCAACCAACCAAGCCGCAATATAACGTCCCTGGGTCGTTGCCGGAATGGTTGCCGTGTGTACTGGATCGCGCAAAAACGGTCTACGAAACACTCAAGAATCACACCAGCATTCTGTTCTGGTCCCTGGGAAACGAATCGTACGCCGGTGATGATATCCAAGCGATGAACGACTATTTCAAGTCAGTTGATCAATCACGCCCTGTTCACTACGAAGGCGTGGCACACAACCGAGCCTATGCTTCGTCTATCTCGGACTTTGAAAGTCAGATGTACACTCCACCTGAGGAGCTTGAGCCGTTCTTGGCTTCTTCGCCGAAACCAGTGATGCTATGCGAGTACATGCACTCAATGGGTAATTCTGTTGGCGGATTAGGTCAGTACATGGAACTAATCAAAGACCACGAAAATTTTGTCGGTGGCTTTATCTGGGACTTCATTGACCAAGCACTTTTGCTCAAGGATACAAATTCCACTCGGCCACAGTTGCGATACGGCGGTGACTTCGACGATCGCCCAAATAACGGGGCATTTTCCGGAGATGGACTGCTTTTCGCAGATCGCACCCCAAAGCCAGCCCTTCAGGAGGTAGCCTATTATTATGGTCAATTCACTAAATAGCATCGAAATCATCCCTGATGGTGAAGTGATTGGCTCACGCACGCCACGGATGCACTGCATCTTTGATCGTCATCTCGGTCTAGTTTCCTTACGTACACAAGGCAGAGAGTGGCTTTACCGTGCTCCCCAACCTGCCTACTGGCGAGGAACCACAGATAACGATCGAGGACGAAATGGCAAAGAACGCTTTCCAATTCGTGCGGCAGGTTGGTATTCCAGCGACATGTTTCCTAGCTGCGTTAGTTGTGATGCCACGATTGACGAAGAACCTGTCCCTATCGAACCTTCTGAAGCGCTCAACAGCCAGGCTTTGGTGTTGAAATATACGTATGAGACCCTAACAAAGCCAAGCACCAATGTCACCATAACCTATCGGCTGACAACGACGGCACTTCACGTAGCAATTCACTTCACCGGTGACCAAGCTTTGCCACCTCTACCAGCATTCGGTTATCGATGGACGATGCCAACGCCCGCACAAAGCTTTGCATATAACGGCCTATCTGGTGAGACTTATCCTGACAGGATGCACGGCGCCCATACTGGAGAATTCGAAATTGCCGGAATGCCAATGACACCTTATCTCGTACCTCAGGATTGTGGGGTTCACATGCGAACAAAAAAGGTTGCGGTGACTCGTACCACAACCTTGAACAATGCCCAACGAGATACAAGCCCCGTTACACTTACTTTTCAGGCTGATAACGATTTTGCTTTCAGTTGCCTGCCGTACACACCAGAAGAAATCGAATCGGCAGAGCATCAGGATGAATTACCGCCGATTCGTCGCACTGTTCTGACACTATTGGGAGCCGTTCGCGGAGTCGGCGGAATTGACAGCTGGGGCGCGGATGTCACTCCTGAAGCAACAATTGATGTTTCAAAAGATATCGATTTTGGATTTACGATATTCTGACAGATTTGCCTCGCAAGATTAAACGGTTCGTCATTTTGAGTTTAGAATCCTAGACGTTGACACTTCTCGATGCCTAAGACTCTGAGCTCTTTTTATAATACAGTCTACTCTTATTCATAGTGTCTAGTGTCAGGGATGCCGTCCCCATTTCGATACGCAAAAACTCATTTAATTTGATATCTTTCGCGTGTTCTCTCAACTGGCGTGATAGGCCGCGATTGATGCTTAGCTGATAAAGTCCTCTGCCATAACGTGCAGCAAGCTTCTCCATCGTCATATACCGCCTTATTGTGATAACTCTATCCTAGCAGGCGATTGTAGCGGCGAGTACCAAGTCCACTTGGTGATTCGCTGCTAAATATAAATAAGAGAAACACACTGGCTACTGTAATAGTTGGCAACACACCGAAAGAGCTCGTGTTTGATTGTCCTTTGTATTAATGGTATGCCCCCAAAAGAAACTTCGCTCTAGCAAAATTAAGTGAATTCCCATCCAAAACCATATGAAAACCGCTTTGGAGCATCGGCAAGATCAAGTGTGCCTGAGGCGAATTGTTCAATTCACTTTGGAGGAAACATGAGCAGCGAGTTACCGGAGTATCTGGCTATAGGCTTTAACTTGTCAATTCGAACCCGACCAAAAACATCGTCAGCTTCAACCGCATATTCTCGAACTGGATCTGTTTCAGCAAGTAGTGTCAGTGTAATCATCATTCATCACAAAATTTTTCCGCAAATGTTTCAACAATTCGCTCTTCCTGCCTTGTATGAATCAGTACATATCGCCATGGCGGTGGGGCTTGCTCATCAAGATGCCCCGCCGCATACAAGCTCGCAGCAATCTGAGCAATCGTATCGGTATCTTCGCCAAGATTAACTGCTAGCAAACACACTCCTCTCAGCGTCTGCTCATTAAGCGCACACCACATCGCTGCTTCAAATGAATCAATGACATAACCACTAGATCGAATATTTTGACGGGGGGTTATTGCGAAAGTTGTATCATGAATATTCTTGAAAAGCGCCAACTCTTTCTGCGGATACCCAGCCACCTCAATGACATCCCAAGCCTCAGCCATTGCTTCGATTAAAGGCATGCCTAGTAGCATTGCCCGCAAGCATTCAACATATAGATCATTCGCAATGATTGAACGAATATGGCCGTGAGTGATGGTGGTGAACTCACGTATTTGACGCTGTCGCTCGGGTCTCGCACATTTCAGGCAAGCGAAAGCAAGCGGGGCAATCCGCATCAACGCACCATTGCCATTGGCGGAAGGTGACCGGCTACCGGCCTCAATTGCTGAGGTACTTTTTATTTCAAAGTTGAAAATGGCCTCACGCGTTGCGTTACCGATATCAAACAGTTTCCCACTAGGTGTATACGAGCCGTGTTCCAAATAATCTACAAATTTGGTCATGCAGGCATCGGCGTCGCCTTTCTCGGCTAATGTTTCAGCTAAACACAGCGTCAAACTCGAGTCGTCTGACCAACTGCCAGCAGGCTGATTATACGTCCCGTAGCCCTGCATCGTTGAAACAGTGTAAGTATCGCGCTGGTTAAATTCAACCGGCACACCCAAGGCATCAGCAATCATACCCGCTTCAAAGAAATTTCTGATTTTCTGTTTTGTAATCATTCGGCTACTCCCTCTATCGAAATCAGAGCCTTTGCCTTTTGATACGAACATATCAACAATCGAAAGTGCCTGGAAATCCATAAAATAGAGCCGACTCAACGATTATAAGGTTTGGCTGCCTTAAGCAAATCTGGATACATCACATCGTATTGCTGCCCATCAGCAGTCTCAATTTCCATCATCCAGTACTGCCTATCGTCTGAACCTTCAAAGTCCCACGAAAGTTGTAGCACTCGCCCCACTGTGCCCACGCGCAGAACGGCATGTGCGAGGGTTGCGGGTTCGTTTATATCGTTACGAATCCATTGATTGACAGCCAGTGACCTGACCAACTCAAATTGATGAAGCCCCTGATCTAACCAGGTTGGTTCAATTATTTTAGCATTCGTCACCATGCCTTGGTACGTGTCGAAAGGAAGCCATTCAGCCGCAGAAATCAGATCTGAGAATAATACATACACCTCATGATGTGGGACTAACGCGACACGAATCCATCCTTTTAAAAATACTGCCTCTCTACGAGTGTCTATAATGCGACCAAGCGAATCAGCCTTGATCGGAAATAGCTCAGCGTCATCTCTAGCCGAAATATCAGTACCAACTATGCTATTTCTGATTCTAAAGTACTCTTTCATTGGCTCGCCTCCATATGCAACAAGGTATTTCGGTCACAAGTCAGTTCGTAATTAGCGTCGCAATTCGTTGAAGAAAACAACGTCCAGTCAAGGCTACCTTTGATACATGAACCTATTGCGCCAATGAATTCGGCAGAAAAAGCAGTGCATAACGACTTTATTCTGTGCCAGTAGTCTCCTAACTTCAATTATCCGTTAGAGTATGGTAACACGCAAATATCGCCCCATAATCCTCAGACAAGTATCTACCTTCAGTCCGCTGCACCAACGCCAGCTGGTCGGCAAAATCAGCCGCTTCGATGGCGCTGTTGATTTGCATGAGGTCGCGCTGAATGGCCTTCGCTGACTTGTGGTACTCATCCGCCAGCGCTTGCTTGGCCAGACTTTGGCCTGCGAGCAAACGCATGAAGATGGTCATGATGCGTTCCTGGCTGTGAATGGATGACGTCTCGCCCATAATTCTACCCCGCATAATTTTTTGGTTTCTCGTTAACCAATGCCCACAAATGACATGCCAACGCACCCGGCACTCGTCATCGCAAGTAAAATCCGAGCTTATTGTACCATGGCGTTGCTCAGCACCGAGGACAATTAACAGGCACTGTTGGTTTAACCACGGCGAGCATCGCCGCAGATTTTGGGGAGAAACGAGTGGTAAGCGGGCAATGAGCTAGTGCAGGCCAACATCCTCCTAGGGCTTTCATGGATTGGGCACGCGCAAGCCATACGCTTAATAATAGGGCAAGCAAGAAGCGGTCGTCGTGTCACCAGCTGAACATCAAGACCCGGCCCACCAATCACGCAAGATTCGCGTAACAGACGGGCCGGGTCTTGACGTAATTCTCGTCGATCACAAGGCCAAGTCAATCAGCTAATACCCTGCTGACAAAAAGCCCTGCGCCTTCACTGCTGCGAACAGCTCTGACCGCTTGGCCGGCGTGACCGCCGCACTAGCGGCCAACAGGTGTGAGAAGGTTTCCTCTCGCCGGTTGGTATCGCGAGTGGCGTAGTAGTCGCGAATAATGTCATCGTAAGCGGCGAGCTGCTGATCATAGTCGCTCGGCAGCGCGTAAGTATTTTCAAAAAAGACAGTAGCTTGCGGCAGCCGCGGCTTCAGCTGAGGCGTCTGGTCGGGATGGCCGACAAGCAGGCCGCAGATTGGGAAGGTGAACTTCGGTAGCGCCAACAGGTCGATGAGCTGCTTCGGGTCATTCAAAATACTGCCCAGAATTACGGTGCCGAAGCCCTTCGCCTCCGCTGCCGTCACCACGTTTTGAGTGGCCAGTAGTGCATCCGAAGCCGCCTGCAAAAACTTATCGAAGGAGCCGAGATGGTGCCCAAGCGCAGCGCTGAGGCTGGCGCGGTACTGATCAGCGATGAAGATGAAGAGTTCGCCATTTTGGTTGATGTATTGTTGCTTGGAAATGCCGGCGATCGCGGCGCGCAAGTGCGGGTCCGTGATGTGAATGACGCTCATGGACTGCAGGTAATGCGAGGTCGCGGTATGTTGCGCGACGTCAATCAGGTCAGAGATTTCGGCGTCAGTGAGCTTTTCGGTGGTGAATTGGCGAATGCTGCGGTGAGGTTGGGTCATGTTGTGCCTCCAAAGTTTTTCTGCGGTTAGCATAGCACAGTATGAAAGCGAGGAACGAGTGAATTGGTGCGAGCGCTTGCCCGCTGGGTTAAAGGTAAACCAGCACAAATTCGAAAACCAGTATTTTTTCCAATCACCACTGCCTTGACTAAGGCAGCACCACCACTTTGCCCAACCCAGCAGACTCGGCCAGATATTCATGCGCTGCCCGCGTTTCGGCCAAACGAAAGACCTTTTCCGGCGTCACATTAACGTGATGTTGCTTGATAAAGGCAAACAGGGCGTTGATTTTTTGCGCATTGACGTCATTCGAGCTAAAACCAGTCAAATACCGATTGTTCGGAATATCCATAATCGGATCAAAGTCGTCAATTGTCCAAACGCCTCCCAGCACGCCGGTCACATTGGCGATGCCAAACTCGGCGAGATGCAACAAGGTGTCCCGTACCGCAGAAGGGCCAATGAGATCGATGATTTTATCGAATTCACCTGCATTCGCTGGCAAGTGATTGGCATCTGGAGTATGAATAATCGTGTCGAGCCCCAGTGACTTGAGGGCCTTGTCCTTGTGGTCCGACCTGGTCGTTCCAGCAATCGAAAGCGCCAAACCAGAAGCTCTCATCAGTTTCAGTACGGCCACGCCCACGCCACTGGTGACGGCGCGAATCAACACCCGCTCACCAGCTTTCAACTGCAGACTCTGATAGATGCCAAAGGCCGTGTAAAAGGTCTCCGGCACCGCCGCGAGCTCCGGCCAACTCAGGTCGGTGGTCACGGGAAAAATCTGCTGATTCGGTAGCAGGACATATTCGGCATAACCACCGTCAAAAGCGCGCCCCATTTCGCCCATCAACGACACGACCGTCTGCCCGACCGTAAATTGATCCGGTGCACTCGTTTCGGCAATGGTGCCCACGGCTTCGATGCCGAGAATGCGGGGAAAATGGACAGAAGGCGATTGACCTTCACGTGTGAAGATTTCAGAGTGATTAATGCCAAAACCGCGCACCTTAACCAAAGTCCAGCCTGGCCGAACCTTGGGCATCGGCACATCCGAGTAGGTCAAAACCTCAGGCCCACCTGGCTGAGTCACAACGATTGCTTTCATTTTGGGGCTCCCTTCTCGTGGCAAAATAGCTACTTGTCGATGACACTATCTTACACCAGAATAACGACACCAGTGCTTGGCCGCTGTCCTGCCAAATCATTGGGTTCATTGTTCAGTCCCACTCTAACAACGCAAGCCCCGCCCCCTTGATAGTCGGACTAGCATACCGGGCCATTTTTGCCGCTACAACGGACTTGTTAGTCGATAAATAACAAGATGTTAATGACCATCCCCGGGTGCTATGCTAGTGCTATCTTATTTTGAGGGGAAATTGTTATGAAACAATCACGCGTGGAAGCATTCACCGATGCCATCGTCGCCATCATTATGACCATTATGATCTTGGAGTTTAAGACCCCAGAGACGCCCAGTTGGACCGGCATTTTGGCCGATGTGCCTTACCTGTTCGCCTATGTGGTCAGCTTCTTTTTCATGGCCGTCGCTTGGTACAATCATCACTACTTATTCGCGCTACTTAATCGCATCACTAAGCGCATTTACTGGGTCAATAACATGTGGCTGTTAACGATGTCGATGATTCCAGTGGCCACCGCCTGGACTGGCCGCTACATCTTCGCCCGCGGCCCGGAGTATTTCTACCTGCTGGTCTTTTTCCTGTGGAGCCTCGCCTTCGTGTGGCTGAGTGTCGAAATCCGCAATGTGCTACGACAATCCAACCCCAAAGCCGCAGAGAAAATCGACCAGATGGCAACCATGCGCTTCATGAACGGTTGGAAGATGCCGACTTTCACCCTCACCTTGGCGATTGCCACCTACTTCTTCCCGCCGCTTTGCTTGGTGGCGACGTTGGGCGAGCTAATTTACATGGGGCTGAATACTAATGCGGACGCGGACCGAGTGGCTTAATTAGTACAATCACATACCAGACTCACTATGCATTTCACAAGCTCTTCTGCCAGCCGAATTAGGAAACAGCTGTCATAAACAG
The DNA here is from genome assembly GCF_016861845.1 of Lacticaseibacillus suilingensis. Classification (GTDB taxonomy): domain Bacteria; phylum Bacillota; class Bacilli; order Lactobacillales; family Lactobacillaceae; genus Lacticaseibacillus; species Lacticaseibacillus suilingensis. The sequence continues at coordinate 2,203 of NZ_BOLV01000004.1, read as the reverse complement.
CGCTTTTTCTAAACACTATATCTTGTGGTTAAGCTTTTTAAATTTACAATTTAATACATCATATTGTGTTTTGCGCCGTTTTGTGATACTCTATATTTGCACAACTGCTTTGCGGTTATGACTAACACGAAAGGAGTATAAAGATGGCAAAAACGAAAAGTAGCACAAGTGGCACACAGCACAAAAAAATTGTTGTTGTAAAACCTTACACTAAAGCCAACGGCACTCATGTCGACGGTCACCGCCGCTCAACACCAAACTGATTCAACAGTTAGCTAAAATTTTCTCCCTCAGGTCTAAGAGTTGCCTGAGGGAGTTTTTGTCTGACAATAAATAGGCTCGATCATGTCCAAGAATATGTTCACTTCTCTGAACCGAGTCTACCCGTCTGCTATGCTGAAAACGCGTAATTTGTTGCAGATATTCCGGCCGTCCTGAAGAAACCGAGCCATCAGAACCACACGGTGAAACGTTAGGAATAACTTCACGCTGAGCAGCGTAACCTTCTTTTCTCCATCGCCAGATTTAGTGGCTTCGCTATCTCCGGCTTGGTGGAGGCGATATAATAGTGGAGAATGTCCTTGTCTACGATTTCCATCACTAACGAAGGAGCCCTACCATGCTGATCACTAAAACCTTGGGCGACGCGCTGCAATGGGTGCGCGTCACCGCCCCGACCGATGCCGACTTTACCACTTTAACCGAGCAATACCATGTCCCTCACCGCTTCATCGCTCATCTGCGCAGTACCAAAACGCGGGCCCGCTTTGACTACGATATTGATCAAAAGTTCGGTATGTGTATTTTCAAAGTACTGGCGGTGGATGACAAAATGGATAGCGAACAGGTGAAAACAACGCCTTTCGCGTTTTTGTTACTGGGCCAGACCTTGGTGACAGTGACCCAAGCGGCTGACGATACCACGGAATCCGCCATCGCCACTGAATATAAGCACCATGGCGCCGCGGCGCCAAGTCCCACCTTGTTGATGCTGGCCGTCATGACCGCGCAAAATAGCCGGTATTTTGACCGGATCAACGCGCTGGACGACCTCCGCGCCGAACTTGAGCGCTACAAGACCACGCCCACCAACGCCCAAATCGTCAGCCTCGCCGAAGTCAGCAAGAGCATGGTGTACCTAAAAGCAGCGGCCAGCGCCAATCTCATCACCGCCCGCCAGCTTCAAGCCGGAGTCGATTCCGATGAATACGCGGATAAGTTGCCGCGCCATGAGCGTTACTGGTTACGCAACCTAATCAACGAGTTCGAACAAGCCAAGGAACTGGCCCAGGTCAACGGTGAAATCGTGCAACAGGTGACCGATACTTACGCCAATCTCCTAGACAAAAACCTCAACACCACCATGTGGATCATGACAATTTGGTCGCTAGCCCTGGCGATTCCGCCGATTATCTCTGGGTTCTATGGCATGAACGTCAAACTGCCAATTCTCGGCGGATGGCTCGACTGGCCATTCAGCATTTTGCTGTCGGTGATTCCGGCGGGGCTGTTGATTTGGCGGCTAGGGCATAGGAAGAATCTGTCGGTGAAGGATCTGTAGGATTCATTAACTCTTCAAAGGATACGCGCTGGGCTGAAGTTGCCCCGATTGATGAACTTTCTGGGCAATTTGATAATGTTTCAAAAGTGATAATACCTTATGAACACATGTTGACCCTCTCAACGATTCAAGTGACAGATGCCTTTATAAGCGGCTACATAGTTTCTCACAGGATAGATGTTTGCACTTGAGACCCTTTTAATCTGATGGTGTTCTTCTGGAGCTGAGTCCCGAATGCCGAGACATGCCACGAGAAGAAAAGTTGAGCAAATCGCGTGTATAAATGGTTCCACGTTGTCCGGAAAACGATAGAAGCCACAAAAGGGAAAGCTCTCTCATCAAAATCACTCAATCAACTCTCTTTGACAGAAAGTTGATTGTTAGTACTTTCCCCCTTCAAGAAATTTCTATGACGCGACAGAACACTCCGTTGATTAATTGATGAAAATCAACGGCTCACTTCAAAAATCACTCAAATTTAGTTCAAAATCTCTCAACCCAAAGCGTAGAGCCGAAATAATTTGGCAAACATTTTTTGAGTGCTTTTTGCTCGTAATTATGGATTCGTAAATTGCAAGAACAAGTTAGCCAGTCGTTGAGGACAATCCCAGAACAGGCCGTTATCAAATAGAAGTTGTGGCG
>NZ_BOLV01000003.1 GCF_016861845.1 Lacticaseibacillus suilingensis | reverse complement strand
CCGCACTGAACCATCGTCCCAGACGTATTCTGAACTATCTTCGCCCATGCGATTACTACCGATGCATGGCGTAACAGCCTAGACCACTATCAAGAATTCGTTATCATCGTTGCACTTGACTTGAAAATTGAGGCGATATTTTTTGTCTGACTGGCCTAGCTCGCATCATTAACAACCAAGGCACCAAGGTTGATCCCAATACCGGTACTGCGTCAACTGCTGCCAATGCCGTTGATCCTTATGCTTTTGGCAATAATCGCCTGATTGCCGGAGCCGAGCAATTTTACCGCTACAATTCGGGTGAAACGATTCCTTGGGTTCAAGTATCGCAAAAAGGTGATGCTACTCATCCTGCTATCGAAGCCGATGGCGTGCAGAACCTCATCGACTTCGGTGGCGCCGTCAGCATCGATGGTCGGGGCCGCTTGAATAAACCTTACGTCTCAAGTGAAATCTATGATTACTATCGCTTCCAGGAAGGCATGACCCCGGCAGAGATTGCCAAGCTATACCCGGCCATCACCACCCAGGCCACGCACCTGGATGGCACCACGTTCTACGAAGGGACAACGGCCTTGAATTACTGGGGCGCGTACAGCGACAGCAAGATTACCGAAATCGGCACCGACTACTGGCTTTCGATGCCGGCTGCCAAAGCTACCGCGACTGAAACTTTCCCAGGCACCATCAGCAAAACCAGTGATGTCAGCTTCAGTCAATTGGGGACGCCGTTAGACACAACTTTGGCGACTCGCGATAAGGATGGCATCACGGTCACCGCTGCTAAAGACCAAAGCAGCATCAAAGAAACTGCCTATGATGCGCTTTATCCTAAGGACACGACCACTAGCCGCGGTGGTTCCCAAGTTGCCTTAACTGGTTTAGTTAAACCAGCAGATGGCTATTTTGCCCTGAAGCTCAAGACCAATGGCCAGGCTAAACTCTTAATCAGCAGCAACAATAAACCAAATCTGGTTTATCAAACCATTGCCCTCCCTGATACGCATAACGAATGGATCACGATCGCCTACCCAACCAAAGGCGGTCAAGCCAATCTCGACTTCTTTGCGGTCATTAGTAAGCAAAACACCAAAGTCACGTTCAATGCTGGCTGCTACACTGACGCTACCGCTTTGCCGGTTTTCAGCGACAATGCCCAGGACGTGGCGATGTTTACTGGCAAAACGCTAACGCAAAAATTGACCGCAACCAACGCGACCAAGCTTTCATTGATTGATGCACCGAAAGGATTGACGCTCGCTGCGGATGGCACGATGACTTACCACGCAACAACGGCGGGCACTTATCCCGTGATTCTTCAAGCCACTAATCAGCAACGGACCATAACCAAAACCTTCACGATTACGGTTGAAGACAATCGCACCCAGGCCTACAACAACACCACAAAGACGTTAACCAGTGGCGTGTACACCACCGCCTCACTTACTAAGCTTAATGAAGCGGCCGATCATGTCAAAGCGTTGCTTAAGAGTGGCGATGACGCGGCGTTCCAAACCGCCTTACAAGCCTATGCCGACGCCATCAAACAAGCTGAATTACTCAATCCAACCCTGAAGGATGGCAGTCTCAACTATGCGGCTTACACCGACTTGGCCCAGGCCAATTTGTTAGATAAAACTGGCGCCATTGACAGCAAGCAGACCTTCTCCACCAGCAATTTAGTCGATGATGACCCAGCCAGTTACGGTGGCGATTGGATGACCCCTGCCGTCTTAGACTTCGGCGCCGACTATCGAGTGACCATCACTGGTGCCAGCTTCTTGGCGCGGACTGGTTTCCCTAATCGCACCCAAGGCGCCAATCTCTATGGTTCCAACGATGGCAAGACTTGGACCAAGCTAACTACCGCCACCACCAAGTTAGACAATCAGATGCAAAACGTGCCGATTGCTGAAACGCAGCAAAAAGCGGCCTATCGTTACATCAAGATTCAAGTCGACGAACCTGGTCCAGCCACTGACCCCGCCTGGCCTGGGATTGCCAGCTTCGCCGACATTCACTTGTTTGGTACGCGTAGCGAAGTCAACCAAGGCGCTGCTGGACTGACCGTACCAGCCCTTCTTGATGAGCCAGAAGCCCCTGCGACTACCGATAACAAACCGCAAACCGGCACCACCACACCAACCACCGATGACAAAACCACGACCAGCGTCGACAGTCGTTTTGATCATGGCAAGGCTACAACCACCACGACAAACAAAGGCCATGCCACCGGAGCAACCAAACCTACAGCGCAGAGCGACAAAAATACTACCTCCGCAGCCGCTAAGAGCAAGCGGAGCACCAACACGCTACCTAAAACCGGTAACCACAAAGCCGCACTATTGACTGGAGTAGGAATGCTGGTAGTAGTGCTAATGGCGGCTGGATTCAGCCTTTACCGCAAGTACGCTTAATCCGAACCTTTCTGGCCGATATTTTTAGCTTGGAGCTGATAGGCAAACGCCTACCAGCTCTTTTTGTGTCGTTTCATCGGCAGCTAGTTAAGCAGAATGAAGGGCTATCAACAAGTGGTGGCAAGGCCGTGGTTGCCGTTGTGACTGGTCGTTGTAGCTCCTGGAGTCTTTATTGACCAAGCCGATATCACTAGTCCCCTTCAACTCCGCTGTATTCGAGGCACGCGCCTCAGCCGGTCAAAGCACGCGACACGCAGGAGTTTAGTGCCAGCTCATCATATCTGTCACTGCGCGATCAAGTCAGCGCAGAGTCGCCTCGTTTGCTGGTTGACGTAGCCCCGTCCTCAAGCTCTCTCGTCAGCAGTCGAAACGCTGACGATCAGCATCCAACCGTCCTATCGAACCCAACCAGCCAAGGTTGCTTCCTGATGAAAAGACCGTATTCACTGATAGGATGGGTCTCAAACCAGCGAGCTACTCCCCTCTTAAACCGCTATTAAACGCATACGTCAGCGGATGAGGCGCAACTGGAGTTCTGCACCGAGCCACAAAAAAAACACCCAGATGACGCCATCTGGATGTCTTCATGTCTCGTTAAAAATTTGTTGCTTTGAATTGTATCACCGTGTTTAGTGCCAAAGATGGGCAATGAAATCGGTCAATGCCGGCCGCCATAGCGAGAAATCATGGAAGCCGTGTTGCCGCTGATAAGCTAGCGGTGCTGGCGCCATCGCGTCAACTGCTTGCTTAAACGCTCTAGTATGTTCGTCCAGTGGATCGGCATCCCCACAATACAAGCGAATCTGAGGAAGTGGCTGACTTGCTTCGAGCCGCTTTTGGTAGAGATAAACCGCATCGTTTTCGCTGCCTTCGAGGCCTTTGGCGAAAACATGTTTGAACACCGGATCGCCCCGATGGCGTTTGTAGAAGATGAACGCTGGGGAGAAGGCGCCAAGCGCGCTGTAGTAAGGAAACTGCAAGCCAAGTTTAACCGCGCCATACCCGCCCATGGAGTAGCCGGCCAGCGCGACGTTGAGGTAAGAGAAGTCTAGCCGAAACGTTGCTGCCATCGCGTCATAGAATTCTTGACCAATCGCGGTACCATAATCTTCACCGTCTTGATGGTCGGTGTAGAAACTATTTTCACCATTGGGACAGAAGAAAGCAATGTTGTTTTCATTAGCGAGATCTGGTAAAGGGGTATTGACCAGCCAAGCCTTTTCATTGGCGTTGACCCCATGAAGGAGGAACAAAACATGGGTATTCGGCGTCAGCGTTTTCGGCAACACTGCCACATAACTGACATGGCGAGAGAGCGATTTAGAAAAATAGGTACCTTCGATAATCATATGCCTAACCTCAGATGATAATGCCCAGGCCACCAAGAACGGCAGAAACAACAATGACACTAATCAAAACCGCCGTCGTGGAGACTTTCTTCTTCCGCAGCAACCAAATCAGGAACCAGATAACGGCCAGTGGCACAATGCCTTTCAAGATGCCGTCAAGCGTATCTTGGAGCTTGAATGGCACCCCGCCGAATTTGGTGTTAACGGTAAATTTCAGGGGCACGTTGAGGAAGCTCATCGCGCCGATCATGATCAGCCCAAGCATTGAGCAACCCTTAGTGATCGATTTGAGTAACCCACTCGATTGTGCTTCGGCGATGTAGTTCGCGCCGACTTTATAGCCCAAAACCCCGCCATAGTAACGGACTAGGTAATATGGAATATGGAAAAGCAACAGGAACAGGATTGGGCCAAGGATATTCCCCTTAGCGGCCAGCCCCAAGGCCACCCCAGTCGTGATGACCCGCCAAGTCCCAGTGAAGAAGGAGTCGCCTAACCCGGCCAAAGGACCCATCAGGCCAACTTTTAAGCCTTGGACACTTTCCTCAATATTCTCAACGGGCTTCTCGGCATTTTCCTTTTCCATTTGATACACAATGCCCTGAAGGAAAGGCAGGAAGACTGGGTTGGTATTAAAGTACTGCATGTGGCGCTTTACCGCGGCGTAATACTGATCATCATCCTTGTAGAGCTTACGCATCAGTGGCATCATCGTCCAACCGAAACCAGGGCCTTGCATCCGCACATAAGTCATTTCACCCATGACGGTGAAGCCGCGCCAGAAAATGCTATGAATATTTTTCTTATCCTCTGCGGTCAGATTTTTAGTTTGATTACTCACGATAGGAAGTCCTCCATTTCTTCGGAATTAGCGTTGCCAGACTTGCCAGCAGCTGGACCATCAGGATTCTGGTGGTTCTTGCGCTTGCTGAAATCGGTCAGAATGTAGTAAACCGCAAAGGCAGCGCCTAAAACGGCAATTGGCATGGTGCCCAGGTTCAGGTAAGCCGCCAGTACGAACCCAACGAAGAAGAATGGAATCAGCTGTTTGTCCCACATGGAGTTAACCAGGATAGCCATCCCAACGGCAGGCAAAGCTGCAGACATCGCAGTCAACGCATTGTTAACGAACGCTGGCATGTTATCCATCAGGTTCTTAACGGGTTCAACCCCAACCATCATGATGATGAAAGCGGCAATCCCGAACACCAGCGGATAAAAGATGATGGCAAAATAATGGGCCGCAGTGAAAAGCTTGTCATTGTGGTTGTTAATTGCCCGATCTTCAAAGTCAACGACGAAGTTAAAGATCACACCGGCGATTAAGTTAAACAGCAAAACGGCGAGTAAGCCGATTGGAATTGACAGGGCCACGGCTGCAGAAGTGCCTTTGTTCAGCAAGATCCCGAATGCTGTGCCAAAAACTGCGGCGGAAGAAATGTCAGAGGGAACAGAACCCCCAACACTAAAGGTGCCAAGAAAGACGGCTTCAATGGCCGCCCCCATTAAGATGCCTTCGCGCAAGTCCCCAAGTGCTAACCCAACTAATGGGCCAATCCAGATTGGGCGAATGTTAATGTTGAAAAAGCCCCAGTCAAGGAATTTAGTGAGGAACATGATAATGGCAATAAGTAAGGCTTGAATAACCATGTTTAAGCTCCTTTACGAATAAGTTTGTCAAACGGAATTAGTGGTTGGTCAGGAACAATCTGGTAATTAACGGTAATTCCACTATCTTCGATTGCTTGTAGATCCGCGACATCTTGATCGCTGAGGCGAAGATTGTCGGTATACTGCTTCTTGTCTGCCGTCCCAACTCGACCAAAGTTACCGATATTCACCCTAGGAATACCCGCCAAATGCTCAGTCACAAAGCGGGCATCTTGGGGATTATTCACCACAATCAAGACATCTAAGGCTTGGACCCGGGGATCGGCAAACATTTGCTTAGCTTTTTCCCGGGTTAACACGATGGCTTTCATCGTATCCGGCGTTGCCATTTTTAGCGATGCCGTCTGAATCGGGTCATTGGCTGCTTTGTCGTTGACCACAATAATGCGGTTAACCCCTAGATTGCGACTCCAAATCAGTGCCACTTGCCCATGAACCAACCGCTCGTCGATTCTCAACATTTTGATCAATAAACTCACCTCTTGATAATTTCTGCAGAAAAATAATTTAGGCCTTCACTAAGGCTTAAGCAAGTACGGTGCCAACTTTTGGCGAAAACGCGCTAAGCCGCACGGGACCGGCTAAAATTAATTTCTGTGATGCAGCGCTTACAAATGGTGCTTGTGAATATCTGAATAGATGCTATGATGTTTTCGACAGAATGTTAAGTAATAAAAGATGTGTCGAAGGAGGACGTCATGGGTATTTCGCAAGTCCAAGCTGAAGTGCGGCAAGCCACCCAAGCCGCATCAAGCTTGCAAGACCTCACCCAAATCACCACCGAGATGATTGCCCAAGCGGTATCACTGAGCCGCAATACCACTAGCCAATATCTCAACGAACTGTTAAAACAGCGGCAAGTCGTGCAAATCAAATCACGCCCGACTTATTTTGCTGATCGCGAAGCTTTTTCCGCGCAATTTTTTGCGCCTAAGCTCGATGTCTATGCCTCGCTTGAGGAACTGGAGCATGAGCAAGTCAGACATAACAATGTCTTCAAAGCCTTCATTGGCAGTGACCAAAGTATGAAAGAAGACATTGAGCGCATCATCACCGCGCTCGCTTATCCGCCCAACGGCTTGCCGTTCATCTTGTCAGGCAATACCGGCGTTGGGAAAAGTCATTTAGCCCGGTTATCTTATGAGTATTGCCGGCAAGAAGGCATCCTCGGCAAGAACGCGCCGTTTTTGACGTTGAATTGTGCCCAGTATTATCACAATCCAGAATTGTTATCGAGCAATTTATTCGGCTATGCCAAGGGTAGTTTTACCGGTGCCGTTACCGACATGAAAGGTCTGCTGGAAGAGGCCAATGGCGGCGTTTTGTTCCTGGATGAGTGTCACCGGCTCGACCCGGAGAGTCAAGAAAAGTTGTTCTCGTTTATGGACACCGGTACGTTCCAGCGCATGGGTGACACCGGGGTGCTACGGCACAGCAATGTGCGCCTGATTTTCGCCACTACGGAGGACCTCCAGGGTACGTTCTTACAAACCTTCATGCGGCGCATCCCCATTGCCGTTAAGATTCCTAATCTGAATGACCGCTCAAAAATCGAACTGCGCTCGCATATTTATGCTTCATTTATCGAGGAGGCCAACCGCCTCAACATGACCGTCACCGTCAGCCCGTGGATTATTAACCGCCTCTATAACCATACTTATAAGGCCAATATTGGTGAGTTGAAAACCGATATTCGCATCCTGTGCGCCCGCGTTTTCTCCAAAACTGACGACAAGCAGCACATGGTGATGACCACCGAAAATATCGGCAATGGGCTACTCACTGATCTGTTGGCCGTTAATGAGCAAGAAACCATCGTTCAAGAACCGGTGACTTTCACCCCGCAAAGTGTTTTATCTGATTACATCAAGGCTTGGCACGACGATAACGCCTTGGTAAATCTCTTAATTCAGAAATTCTTGCAAGTCGATAGCGACTTGCAGGCCCATAAGCTCACTGCGGCGATGGTGCGTAAGCAGGTTGCCCGTGAATCCGCGGCCTTAATGGATCAGATGGTGCATCAAGACAAGCGCTTTGAAAATGAATCGCTGAAATACATGACGGCTTTAATTCAGAAGCTCTTCGACTATTTGAACTCGAGTTTCTTTGTGAAAATCAAAGGCAACGCCGTCGTCGCCATTGCCAATTTCATGTACCGGAAGCACGATTTCGAAATGGCGCTGCCCCCAGCCAATGAAGCCAAGATTGAGCATCTACTCGCCGTTTTGGCCGAAAATGCCACCGTGGAAAATCAGGTGTTAAAGGCCTTCTTGGATCTGGTGCGCACCCAGTTGGATTTTCGTCTTGATGCATTCAATCGTCTGTTATTGCTAGGTTACTTGCTGTCTTTGGAACTGAACGCTGTCGAAACCGGTCAGCACGCGTTAATTCTGGCGCATGGCTTCTCCACCGCCAGCTCAATAGCGGATGTCGTTAATCAATTCCTTAACCACAAGGTGTTCGACGCCTATGACATGCCACTCACCGTTTCGGTGGACCAGGTCAAACGTTTCTTAGTGGAATACGTCAAAAAGTATGATTGCCACAAAGGCTTAATTGTCCTGGTCGACATGGGGTCTCTGATGGTTCTGCCAGAACGGCTGGGCGACTTGGTGAACGGTCCCTTGCTCTTGATTAACAACGTGTCAACGCAAGAAGCGCTACTGGTCGGAGAAATGATTCAGCAAGGTGCTGTCATTGATGAAATTGGGCGCCGCGCTCAAGATAAACTGCTCCCGCAATATAAGCTGACCTACCCCGTCATTGAGAAAACCCCAATGATTGTCACCACCTGCCACACTGGCGTCGGCTCTGCACGCCAGATTCAAACCCTCCTTGAGAACAGTATCCCGACAGATGTCGACTACAAGGTGGAAGCCGTGGATTATGCCTTCCTGCGTAAATACCGCGAAACTGCCCCAATGTTCAAGCAATATGACGTGGTGGCGATCGTTGGCACCAACAATCCACAGCTAGATTCCGTGCCATTCATCTCGCTAGAAACGCTGGTCTCGACCAAAGATTCCAAAGTCTTGCATCAGCTGTTCCCTACTATCGAAGATAAAGACGTGTTAACAAGTATTAACGAAAAACTGATCCAAAATGTCTCGATTGAACGTCTGTTGTCAGCGGTCACGATTTTGGATGTGCACAAGGTGATTGCCTCTGTCGGTGCCATGATTGAGCGCTTGGAAGAGGGGGCTAAAATCCATCTCTCAAACAACCAACGGGCAACCTTATACGTGCATATCTCGGCGTTGATTGAGCGCTTGATTCGCAATGACAAACCTTTGGATTATTCGCCTCAAAACCCGGACGAGCGGGTTCAAGGTTTGACTCAGCTACGGCGGGCCCTAGCAGATATCGAATCAACTTATGCGGTGAAGGTGCCTGATAGTGAACTGAATTATTTGTACGATATCGTGTTTGAAGCCTAACCCACCAGCTGTCAGCGCAATCCCCTGCGGGCTCGACATAAATTGGCACGTCTTTTGCTTATAGGGATTCGAACAACCAGGAGGGTAACGGTACAATGACAAGAATAATTTTGGTTTCACATAATCAACTAGCGCCAGGCATGAAGGCGGCAGTTGAGATGATTGCTGGTCCACAGGCGAATCTGGAGGCTTATGGCCTGATGCCAGGTGACCAGCCCGAGACCATCATCCATGCCATCAAGACCACCATCACCGCAGACCAAGACGTCCTAGTTTTGGCGGATATCGTTGGCGGGTCGATGTGTAACGCCGCCATGAAGTTGCTCAATCTGCCGAATGTCAGGCTGGTTGGTGGCATGAATCTGGCTTTAGTCCTTCAGATTGTTCTCGCGCCGCCAACCGATGCCGCTGCCCTGGCACATGTCATTGACCAAGCCCAGGCTAGCCTGCACCCCGTGATCATCCAACAGACCTCAGACGACGATTTCTTTCTTAGTCGCTAAGCCATCAAAAATGGCGGCCAGCCCTGCGCAGTGCGCATGTAGCTGGTCGCCATTTTAGTCTTATTAGCCTGATTGTTTCACGTGAAACCGCTTAGTTAGCTTGTAAAATCTTTTCCGTTTGTTTCTGCAACGCATCAAAGGCGGTTTTCCCTGCTGTCCCCTTCGTCACGGTGACATCCACCGTGTCCATCAGGTCATTGCGATAATCGCCGTAACCGGCAAACACGGTTGAGGCAAAGGCATCATCTGCCGCGTCCCCTGCAGCCTTGAAGGTCGGATTAGCCTTCAGATACTTTTGGTAAGTCGCAGACGCCAGCCCGCTCTTAGTGACCGGCACATAACCGGACTTAATGGCCCACTGGGCGGTGTTAGCTTTCTTCAGCAAGAACTTCTGGAAGGCCCAGGCGCCGGCTTGCTGCTGCTTGGTTGCCCCTTTGAACAGCACATTGTCATTACCGTTCAGCGGCGCGGCGGTGGAGCCGTTGGCGAAGCTTGGGATGATGGCAGTACCCCAGTGCATGGTTTTCGGGGCTTCGCTTTGCACCGATCCGATGGAACTAGAGCTGCCAATCCCAAACACGGTTTTGCCCTGAGTGAAGGCCACGTCGAAGTAGTAATCGTTGCCGGCAGTCACGAGGTAGCCCTCTTTGCGCATGTTCAAAATCGTATCCACCGCCTGCAGCGTCGTTGGCGCATTTAAGTTGGCCTTCTTCGCGGGTGTAATCAGCTGATGGCCGGCTTGCTTCGCCATCCCTTCCAGCTGCACATCGTAGGACTGATCCGTGGCGATCACGCCCAGGCCAGCCGCTTTGAGCTTCGGACCCATTGCCTGCAGATCCGCCCAGGTTTTCGGCAAGGTGAGGTTGTATTTGGTCATGAGGTCCTGATTGTAGAACAGCACCTGGGTGGAAACCGAGTATGGCAAGCCATAGTATTTGCCTTCATACTTGCCAGCGGCTAAGAAACTCGGAAAAATGTCAGCCTTGGCGCTCGCCGAAAGTTTGTTAGCCCCGTCTAACATCTGACTATCCCACGGAATCAGAAAGTCATTTTTCACATAGTCGCCGATGTTGGTGTATGGCGCTTGCGCCATCACAGGCAGCGTTTTGGACTTCGCTGCTGCCATCAGCTTTTGCTGCAAGGCGTCATAGCTGCCTTGCGAGGTGGCCACGACCTTGTAGTCTTTTTGCGATTGATTGAATTCATCAATCAGCTTTTGCTGGGCCTTGTCCCAAGAGCCGGTCATGCGATGCCAGTACGTAATTTTCACTGGTGTGTCGGCTTTCGCCTGCTGCTTACCCCCGCAGCCGGCAAGCCCCACTGTCAACAATAACCCCAAAGTGAACGCCAGCCAGCGGCTTGTGCGTTTTTTCATTCTGTTTTCCTCCCATGCTGTCTATGATGTCTTGACACCCCATCATTATGCCAACTTTTGCAGGGAAAGGAAAGTGCTAAGCCCTATTTTCTGTAATCCAGAGCTTGGGGCGAGCCAACCGAAAGCGATTTCTTTACCGGCTGGTCGGTCTTGTGCCGCCCTAACGGCTAGTGTATTCTGAAAGCGAAAGGATGGTGCTTTATGCCAGAAACTTACGGCTACATCAAGCGTATTCGCGGGCTAGTCGGGCACATGCCCTTGATTTTGAACTGCTCTGGCGGGGTGCTACTGAACGACAAGCGGGAGATTTTGCTTAATCATCGCACCGATAACGGCACCTGGAGCTTGCCCGGCGGCTACATGGAATACGGCGAAACTTTTGCCCAGACACTGATTCGCGAGTACAAAGAAGACAGCGGCCTGGACGTCAAAATCGTCAAGCCGCTGTCGGTATTCGATCAAGGGGAAACGGTGTATCCCAATGGCGACGTGTGCCAAACCATTGCGATGCTCTATCAAGTTGAACAAATCGGCGGTAGTTTTGCCGAAGCCGATGCCAATGAAACCACAGAAGTGAAATTCTGGCCACTGGACGCCTTGCCGCCGCTGCTTAATCAGCAAAATGCGGACATGATTGCTTACGCCGCCGCGCACTGCGATTAAGCAACCGCTAGCGACCAGCCCCGCATGAGCAAAACTCACGAATCAAACAAGCCGCATCAATGCAGATGCGGCTTTTGCTTGCATAAAAATTACATCAGCTGACCGATGGCGTAGTGAATGATCATGGTGATGATGCCGACAATGATATTGCGGATCATCGCGGTTTTCACCAGCCCATCTCCGAATTTGGCGGCCAGATACCCGGTTAATGACACCGACAGTAGCACGGCCACAATCGTTCCTGGCCACTGCCAGCCCACCGGGAGCACCGTCATCGCAAACAGCGGAAAAATCCCGCCACTGGCTGCCGACACCAGCGAGGAAAATGCCGCATACCACGGGTTCATGTAGTGGCCTTTTTTCAAAGCGTACTTGACCCGAATCACCGTGCCTAGCGCATCTTCTTGCAGCAGTTGATCGGCAATTTGACCCGCCGTCGCTGCCGTTACGCCCCGCGCGACATAATAGTCGATCACGGCTTGGCGCTCGCCGGCCCAGTCGGTTTTGAGCAGCTTCGATTCCTGCGCCACCACAGCCTGCTCGGTGTCTTTTTGGGAGCTCACGCTGGCATACTCGCCGCTCGCCATGGAAAACGCGCACGCCAGCAAATCCGACAAGCCCGCGATAAAAATCGTGAACTGATTGGTGGTGGCGGCCGCGACCGAGAACAGCACCCCGACCACCGTCAAAATGCCGTCGTTGGCCCCGAGCACCCCGGCGCGCAAAGTGTTGGCGCGCTCGGCCATCGTCTGCTGGGCTTTGGTTTTTGGTTTCACGATTGCTTTCATGCTCAACGCCGCCTTCTGCTAAAAAATTCCGACCAACCGCTAGCGCTTAATGCGCAAATAACGTCCCAATGCCGTAAGTCACTGCCATGGTCAACACGCCAGAGACGACATTGCGGAGCATCGCCTTCCCGCGGTTGGCATGGCCCAAAGCCGCCGCGGTGTAGCCGGTCAAGGACAAGGCAATGATGACGGCAATGACTGTCGCGATGACTTTGATCGCCGGTGGAAATACCGAGATGGCGACCAGCGGCAAAATCGAGCCGGTCGGAAAAGAAATCATGGAAGCTAGGGCCGCCGCGATGGCGCTGGCTTTTTCGTTGAGATCAAAGCCGTAGCGTTCCCGTACGGCAATGTTCAGCGCATCGCGAGTGAGCATTTCATGGGTGGCTTGCTTGGCGAGGTCGGGCGAAATCCCGGTTTGCTCATACTTGTGCTGAATAAAATCAAACTCGCCTTGGTAATCGTTATCCAGCGCGCGACTCTCCCGGGCAATCGCTTGGCGCTGGCCGTCCCGCTCACTGTTGACCGAGACATATTCCCCCATCGCCATCGACACCGTGCCGGCGAGCATGCCTGACAGCCCAGACAGCAAAATCGCATAACTGTTGCTCGTAGCGCCGGCTACCCCAATCACAATCCCGGCCACCGACAAAATGCCGTCATTGGCCCCCATCACGCTTGCCCGCATGACGTTCACTTTTTCTGCAAGTTTCATGCTTTTCCCTCGCTTTTTGGAACCACTCCAATGTAACAAAATCGATTGTAGTCCGCGTTTAGCGTCATGTAAACCACCAAGAAAAATTATTTCGCTACTCCTAACTTTTTGTGAGTTTACAAATGAACGGCATCGCCGTCAAGTAAACAACCTCGGCGCCTCGCTTTGGTCATTTTCAGCCGCCTTCACCATCCGGATTGGTATCACGGCTGAAAGTGCCTTGATGCAGGCTTTCATTTATCATTTTACCCAGCTTGCCAGCCTTTAATTTCGGGCTTTAATCACTTTTGGCGCTTTCATCATCTACCCTGGTCGCCAGCAAGGCCTCGTTATTTTTGTTAGGCACCACTAAATAAAATATTTACATCGCTTTTCAGGGGCGTATACTAAAGGTGATTTCAGAAAGGATTGATTGAGTTGAAGGAGACAAACAGCGCGCCTAAATCGCGCAAGTTGATTGCTTACGCCAACGGCCCCTCACTGGAGGAAATCAACGGGACAGTGGAGGTGCCCAAGGGCAAAGGGTTTTGGCGCACGCTACTGGCTTATTCAGGTCCCGGGGCTTTGGTCGCCGTCGGTTACATGGATCCAGGTAACTGGTCAACCAGTATCACCGGCGGACAAAACTTCGGGTACCTCCTCATTTCCATCATTTTGATTTCAAGTTTAATTGCCATGCTCCTGCAAAACATGGCGGCTAAACTTGGCATCGTAAGTCGCATGGATTTAGCGCAGGCCATTCGCGCTCGCACCAGCAAAAGCTTGGGTATCGTTCTTTGGATTATGACTGAGTTGGCCATTATGGCCACCGATATTGCCGAAGTCATCGGCGCCGCCATTGCCTTGTACTTATTATTTGGCATTCCGCTGGTGATCGACGTGTTCATCACCGTTTTTGACGTCTTGCTATTATTGCTCCTCACCCGCATCGGTTTTCGGAAAATCGAAGCGATTGTGGTGACCCTGATCATGGTGATTCTGCTGGTCTTTGTTTATCAGGTGGCCTTGAGCCGGCCTGACTGGCTCAGCGTCATCAAAGGCTTAGTGCCATCGGCTGGCGCCATTGCTTCCCATCCGGTGGTCAATGGTATGTCGCCGTTGAACGGGGCGCTAGGTATTATTGGCGCCACGGTCATGCCGCATAACCTTTATCTGCACTCGGCGATTTCCCAAACGCGGAAAATCAACCACGATGATGAGGATGAAGTCGCCACTGCGGTTCGCTTCAGCCAGTGGGATTCCAATATTCAACTGTCTGTCGCCTTTGTCGTCAACTCCCTGCTACTGATCATGGGGGTCGCGGTGTTCAAAAGCGGCGCCGTGAAGGATCCGTCCTTCTTCGGCTTGTACCAAGCCCTTTCCGATAGTTCCGTGCTCAGCAACGGCATTTTGATTGCTGTGGCTAAATCCGGCGCCTTATCGGCCTTGTTCGCTGTTGCGCTGTTGGCTTCCGGGCAAAATTCCACCATCACCGGGACCTTAACCGGTCAGGTGATCATGGAAGGCTTCATTCACATGAAGATGCCGCTGTGGGCGCGGCGTCTGGTCACCCGGCTGATTTCAGTCATTCCGGTGCTGGTCTGCGTGTGGATGACGCGCAATCTGTCAGCCGTGGATGAACACGAGGCGCTGAACACCTTGATGAATAACTCACAGGTGTTCCTAGCCTTCGCCTTGCCATTTTCCATGTTGCCACTGCTGATGATGACCGATAGTGCCGCTGAAATGGGCAGCCGCTTCAAGAACTCGCTGTGGGTCAAAATCTGCGGCTGGATTTCCGTGCTTGGCCTCACCTTCTTGAATATGCTGAACCTGCCTGACTCTTACGCCGGCTTCCTCGGCGCGCATGCCTCAGCCAGCGAAATCACCACGGCACATGTCTTAGCCTACATTTCGATTGGCTTGATCGTGCTGCTGCTCGGCTGGTGTGTCACCGACCTGTACCGCGGCAACAAGAAGCTGCTGGCCGCCGGCATGGGCCGCGATCAGCTCTTAGCCGCTGGTAAATCAGCTGACACCATGATCAACGCCGAACGGGCCAAAGAAACCGCCGAAGACAAACACACTGAAGCCTAAGGAGGAGACAGCAGATGGCACAAGATGATTTCAAGCACATTCTCGTTGGGGTGGATGATTCCCCTGACGCCTTAGCCGCCTTCCAATATGCGATTCACCGCGCCAAGGCAGATCAAGCTGAACTGATCATTGCTTCCATTCTTGAAAGCGATGAAATGAACGTTTATCAGGCCTTGTCGAAAGATTATGTGCATGGTGAGCGCGCCGATCTGGAGCAGCACCTCAGCGAATACGTCAAGCTCGCCGAAAAGGCGGGCATCGCCAAGGTCCGTGCCGTCATCGGCGAAGGCGACCCTGGAGAAACGATTGTGAAGACGCTCATTCCCAAATATCAGCCTGACCTCTTGGTGATTGGCGCTTCGGCCAAAACCGGCTTAGCCAAGCACTTTGGCAGCCAAGCCGCTTACATGGCGAAGCACGCCCCGATTTCCGTGCTGGTCGTCCGCGAGTAGCGATATTTCCCGGAAAATACTGAGCAGACAAAGAATCCCTGCAGCCGCGTGGCTACAGGGATTCTTTGCGTTCACCATCTATGTTCACTGACTCAAACTTAATGCTTAGGCCCCGGTAATGCCCAAGAAGGTCAAGGCAAAGCCCAGAACAACGACGCCGAGCAGAACCTTAACTGGGCTGACGTTCTTGCGCAGGAGCACGAAGCAGCCTACCGCCAACAGCAAAGGCAGCATGTTCGGCAAGATCTGGTCGAGGACTTTTTGCAGTTCGAACACGGTGCCATTGATCTTCGTCTTGAAGATGACCGGCACTTTGACCAAGGTGGCGATCATGCCCCCAACAACGGTGACCCCGACAATGGAAGCGGCCTTGGTGAACATTGCCATCACGCCATTTTCCACGGCCTTTTGAATGTACTTGGTCCCCAGTTTGTAGCCGAACTTCTGGCCGTAGTACCGGACCAGCAAGTTAGGAATTAGGGCAATCAGCGGCAAGGCCGCGACAATCAGGTTCCCTTGCTTGGCAAAGGAAATCGCAATCCCCATGATGATCAAAGCCCAAACACCGGAGAAGAAAGTATCACCGATCCCGGCCATTGGACCCATGAGCCCGATCTTCATCCCGGAAATCCCGGCGGTATCAAAGGTGCCTTTAGGAGCCTTCGCATTTTCTTCTTCCATGGAAAGGGCTAACCCTGACACCATGCCGTTCATGTTAGGCGTGATGTTGTAGAATTCCATGTTCCGCTTCATGGCTTCCCAGAATTGGTCGTCATCTTTGTAAATTTCGCGATAGATTGGCGCGTGAACCCAGTCCCAAGCCACCCCTTGTTGCCGGGTGTAGGACATGTTGAAGCCCAGGAACATATTGCGCCAGAACATGCGCTTCGTTAACTTTTTATCTTGCGCAGTCATTTCAATTTTAGTCATTGAAGAAGTCCTCCTCATCATTACCTGTCGATGCGGTTCCTTTCGCTTGCTTGACCTCGTTAATATGCCGGTCAATGAAGAACATCATCAGCCCAAAGACGACACCGAAAATGGAGACCGCCATGATTGGCAACTGCAGGTAGGCAGCCATGGCAAACCCAGCGATAAAGAAGGGCAAGAATTCAATGTTCCAAACGAACTTGAGCAGCATCCCCATCCCAACGGCTGGCAACATGCCAGCGGCCACTGTTAAACCAGTCAGGAATGGCTTTGGAATGGCGTTAACAAAGGCGTTAATGCCTTTGGTCCCGAGCAAAATGGCAATGAAGGCCAAGGCGAAGTATGCAAGTAGGTAAACCGCAATCTGCAACCACCAGAGGCGATTGAACTTCTTCAGGTTGCGTTGATCGATGTAGCGGTCAAAAACTTCAACGTTAGCGGTGAACCAGAACTTCAGCAGGTTCCAAACAATAACCGCCAGCATGGAGATTGGCACTGCCAGCGCGACAGCAACGGCAGGCTTTTGGTTCAAAATCAAGGCGAAGGCCACCCCGAGCACGCCCCCAACGGCGGTATCTTGTGGCAGCACCGCACCGATTTGCATGACCCCATAAAAGGCTAATTCAACGGCGGCACCTAAGATCAAGGCTTGCGAAGGGCTCTTGCCCAGCACCAGAGCCAAAACGATATAAGAGAAAAATGGCATTAACTGTAAGAATGAACCATAAGCGTTGAGCCATTTGCTGAAGGCCAGCACCAGCCCAACCACAACTGCTTGATAAAGTAACATAACTATTCTCCTTTCAGAAGACTCAAGAATGGTACTGGCGTGTCACTTGGGAGCGGCTGATATACGAAATTATTGCGTTTCTTCCCAATCGCCTTGACCGCCTCGACCTCATCATCGGTGAGATAAACCGTTTCTGAGATCTTATGTTTATCATTCAAGTTGCCGCCGCCAATCCGGCCAACATTGGCAATGTCCACCTTGGTTTCGACATCGACGTTATCCACCAGGGTCTTCAAGTTAGCCACCGTGTTGGTGAGCAAAAGCATCTTTAGCTTTGCTCCGCGCGGATCATTGGCAAGCTCAATGGCTTTGGCCACTGGGACCACCGCCACCTTGATGCCCGCTGGCGCTGCCAGGAGCAGCGCGTTTTTTTGGATATCGCTTTTGGCCGCTTGATCACTGGCCACGATAATCCGGCTCAGCTGTAGTTCCTTTGACCAGAGCAGGGCGACTTGGCCGTGAATCAAGCGATCATCACAACGCATCATACTAATCATCAAAACACCTCCATCTGCGGATGATTGCTCACCCGATTTGCTTACACCTACGTATAAGCAAATACGGTGCCAATCTTGTTAAACCACAGCTGGAGGCGTTATTTGGTGAAGCGTTTACATGAATTGATTAGTGTGCAAAACCGTTTAGGCCGGCGCCACAATCGCTTTGAACAATTCCGACAACAACGACAGCTCATAGCCATCAATCGTGATGCCGTATTTCAACTCAATCGGCTTGAAAATGCCTTGCGCCACCGTGAAGAATTCCTCTTCCCTGGCGTCTTTCGGCTGCAACGAAGCGCTGCGGCTGCCTGACACACCGGTCATGAGCCGTTCAACCATCAGCGAAATGTGCATGTACAGGTTGAGTTTCGTTTTCCCATCGATTTTGACATGGTAATAATTCTCGAATTTGAAGATGACGGTTTCCACTTCTTGAATAATGATGCTGGGGTTCAAAAAGGCCAGCCGTTCCGACACGCCTTCAATGGATAAGAAGCGCACCAGCCGGTTATAAAGGTCATCGAAAGTCTTTTGATCCACATACTGCTTGAGGATATCGTGAATCATCACCTGGCCGCTGGTATCCAGCAAATCGTAAATGTTGATATGCGGAATTTCGAAAGTCTCCGGCAGATTCGTGGTGGTGATGACCAGCAAGGTGGATTCAAAAGCCTCAATGTCATTGGCCGCCACGCTTTGCCGCAGACGGTCAAAGTCCATGGTCACCAAACTGATGCGCCGGCCCAGCACTTCTTGAAAAATATCGCGCAGTTTTTCGGAAATACCCAAGCCGGACATGCAGGAAATCACAATGTTCTGATTCTTGGCGAAGCCTTCGAAGTACTGGGCCGCAATTGTGTAGTCGGTGCTAGCATGTTCGGCAATCGCCTCAAAGGGCAGCTTTTGTTGGATTTTCAGCCCGATATCCAGCGCCGTCGCCGTAGTGAGATTGTTCACCACCAGCAAATCGCCCTGTAATTGGCTTTTGATTTGGGTGTAAAGCTGGTTCAACGAGCCCATATCAACTAGCAAGATGAAGCCGTTAGAGGTATCAAAATCCGCCACCGTTTGCTTGGCGCGTTTGGCGATTTGATTAATGGTGGTATCGATGGGCATATCCAAGGCGTCTACCAAGTAGGTGCCGCACAGGCGATTGACCACCGATTGAATACTGGTGGCCATGTGACTGCCATGCGCCACCATTAAGCAGCGCAGCGGAATCGTTTCATCCACCGTTTCGCTTAAACAACAGGTCAAAATCGCTGTCAGTACTTCATGGCTGGCCGGCGCAATCACCGGTAGCTGGGCATAAAAGGCCTGGGCCACATGCTGCGAGCGGGCAAAATGACTGGCTAACCGCTTAATGGCGGCCAAACTATCAGCGCTAAGGGTGAAGTTCTGGACGTAAAGCTGGAACAACACCGGTTCATAGTCCAAAGCCGCTTTCAGACCGAATTGATCCACCACCACCTGGCGGAATCGCTGGGCGTGCATCGCATGGAGCACGGAATCTTCGCCGGTATCGGCGCCGTTGAGCTGGTAAAGGTTCTGCAACTGGGTGCGCACCGCCCGCGCCGTCAGCTCATCGTGCGCCGCCAAGTATGCCTCAAAATGCTGGGCCGGGCTGGCAGTATTCAGTTCAAACACCGTATCGCTGGCCTGCTCCCCGACAATCAGCGGCTGAGTGATATTCAAGTTGTCGGCAGTGACCCGAGAGGCTTCACGATCAAAATCGGTGATCGCCACCACCAACTGGGGCCCGGTCTTTCTGGTACTGGCCTTGGCGCAGGCGACTTTGATCATGTTTTTCAGTCGACCGACATTCCCATCCGGTTTCAAGTTCAACAGGTAAGTTAACGCCTCGGGGGCCACCTGAATCGGGCACTTGAAATTCTTCGCTTCAGTACCGAATAACACTTTAATGAAGGCCAGGCGCTCATTGATCGGCCGATGGGCATAGGCAGTGAGGTGCACATTGACTGGCACCCGCCGGTTAAAGGTTTCCAGCATCGCCGTGTGGGGATCTTCCGTTGTGGCAAAGATGAAACGGACCGAAGCCGTGCTGTCGTGCTGGTTTTCACCAATCGGCCGAAAGCGGCCGGTATCCATAAACGTGAACAGTTTCTCCTGGTTTTCACCAGACAAGCGGTGCACTTCATCCAAAAACAGGTAACCGCCATCAGCTTCTTGCAGCAGGCCTGGCTTGTTGGCATTGGCCCCGGTAAAGGCGCCTTTGACATAGCCGAACAGGATTGAGGAGAAGAGTTCCGGGTTATTCGCATAATCTGCACAGTTGAGCACTTTGTACGGCGCCGTTTTCGCCAGCGCCCCGGTATCTTTGGCATAGCGGTAGATTTGCTGGGCCAAAAAGGTCTTACCGACCCCAGAGTGGCCAGTAATGACAATGTTCAAGCCGCCTGGGTAAGCCACCGCCGCAATACACTTGCGGATGCTTTCCCGCTGGCTGCCATTGGCGCCAATCACCGCCGCCAAGCTGTGCAGATCATCTGCATCGCTGGCCACTGGCGCCACCGTGCTCGTTAACTGCCAATAAACCGGCCGCCCGGTGCCTTTTTTGACCAAGCCCGCCTGCAACAAGTCACTGAGGTAATGACTCGTCACCGAGCGACTCACGCCCATACGCGCTGCAATATCCGCCGTTGCCACCTGCGTTTGCTCAGTCAGCAGCTGCTGCAGCGTTGCCAGGACTCGTTCTGTCGCTTTACTCATTTCAAGACCTCCCGTGAAAGCACTTTCGCCCTCAATTTAGCAGACGTTCTGTGCAAAAGCAAGGGCACTTCAACCACTAAATAGCAGGATTAGTGTGTACCAAAGTTAAACACTAATTACGTCATTGTGGCCCGCAACTTGCTTATACAATGGTGGTAATCAAGTAGTGTGCAAAAGCAAGGCAGCGAAGGGCGGCGAGTTTAGCCGAATGGGTAGCCTAGCTTAAGGCATTGCCGTTGCTCTGTGACAGCGAGGCCTTAAGCGTAGCTGGCCACTTCGGCGTTGCCGACCGTAGCGCAACTATAGGCAGCGAAGGTCGACCGCCCTTAGCCGAATGAGTAGCCTTTCTACCGCATGTCAGTCTTTCTGTGCTGTGCGCTACAGACTGATCAAATCACTTCTGCGTTGCCGACCGTTACGCAACTATAGGTAGCGAAGGACGGCCTCACTTCGCAGCCTGTTTTTGCTCAGAACCAAGGAGGAGGTTTCGAACTGCAGTCAATAATGTCGAATTAAGTGTCACAGTAAGGTACAACGAGGATGTAATAATTTAGTGGAAGGCGTCCTCATGCTTAACCAACCAGATCCCTAAACACACCAATGTCGTCACCTTTCCTTCGCTTTGCGTAATTTAAAAGCGAGGGGAACGAAATAGAGCATTTGCTCGCGGTTTGCACTCTGTATTTTATTCCTAGCTTCAGCTTGGTTGGTTAGAGTCAGTAGCCAGTAATAATATTTCTAGCTCTACCCCTTCGAAAGAACAGGAATTTCAGACGTAATCAGTGGATTCACGTTTTCCGCGGTCATCGCTACGTTGCGGCAAGCACAAACCGAGTGGGTAACGAGAAGGAAACCGAAATGGTCTTATCTCGCTACGAATGGGGGTGAAGCGAATGATTAAAACACACAAAATAAAAATCTATCCCAATGCGACGATGCGCAAAGTCTTGACTAGTCTGTTCAATTACCGGCGCTATTGCTACAACCTGGCGTTAGAAACTTGGAACGAAATGTACGATGCATCGGTCATTCTAGATGATCAGTCGTTTCGGCCGAGCGAGCGCAAGGTGCGTGATGAGTTGGTGGCGAACAAGCAAGATTGGCAATATCGCCAATCTGCTCGCGTCCTACAACTAGCAGTTAGCGATTTAGCCAAGGCTTGGCAGAACCATTTCAATCCTAAGATGCCAAACCATGCTAAGCCGCGATACAAAGCCAAGAAGCGTTCAAAGAATGTCTTTAAGACGGATAGCGCCCAAGTGGTCAACGCCCGTTTGCGGCTTGATCGGCCGTGCGGTGTTCAGGCTTGGTATGACATCAGGTTGGCTGAAAAGCCGCGTTGGCAAGGTCAACTCAAGCTGGTCACGGTGGTTGAAGAAGCGAACGGGTATTATGCCTGTTTGGCGATTGATGTTCCAACTGCTGTTGTCGAAAAACGAGGTCAACGGGTGACAGGTGTTGATGCCAATATCGCTCGGTTTGACTACAAAGCCGCCGATGGGTATCAGGTAGTCAACACCCTACCTCAAAGACTGCTGGACTTATACCAGCGCATCACCGCCTATCAAAAGCAACTAGCACGTAAGCGAATAGCGAATCCAAAGCATTTTCGGTCCAATAATTACCGTACAACGAGAACCAAGTTGAAGCGGGATTATCAGAAAGTAACGCGAATTCAAGCGGATTTGCTCAATAAGTTTACAACTAAGCTAGTTTCTGAGAATGACGTGATTGCCATCGAAGACCTGGATAATCTGCACATGAAGATGAACAAGCATCTAGCGAAGAACCTTCAGCGCTCGTTGTTTGGTCAATTCAAACAGATGATGACGTACAAGTGCGAGTGGACAGCAACAAAGCTGGTCTTGGTTGACCGCTTCTATCCCAGCACGCAGCGCTGTTCCAGGTGCGGATACATCAAGACCGGCGATGAAAAGATTGGCCTCAATGGCAATAGAAAGCATCATACCGGTCACGATGATTATGTGTGTTATCAATGCGGCGCAGTGATGCGTCGCGATGAAAATGCGATTGAGAATTTGATTCAATACGCAAGCTAATCATTCAGGGTATGGCTAGTACCTTACAGTTCAAGAGTTGGTCAATGTCGCAAAGGTTGAATCCTGAGTGGGAACACCAATGTTGACGGGACTAAGTGAAATGTCGGATGTTAATCAAGAAAGGAAATATATAAACCTTTATTGATGTCAAATAGACATTCTTCCACATTTTATATAGCAGGAAGAAAAATGTCTCATCATGGATTTTGGCGCTTCGGCGTGATCTTGGGGGCGGCGGCTGCATTGCTTATTCCCGGTCACCTCACCCATGCCGCCGATGCTGATAGCATCGATACCACCAGTGTGCAGTTGCAAATCACCAAAACGGATGGCTTCACGCACCCAGGGATCAGCATTGATCCAGCGGCTTTGACCAATACCCGAGAGCAACTGGCAAAGCATGCCGAGCCTTGGGAAAGCTACTATCAAGGGATGCTGGCCAGTCCCTATGCCAGCTTAGATTTTCAAGCGGCAAATCTGAAGGAAGGGACTCGGGACGTGCCGCTGGATAAAACCTTCACCTCGAATAAACAAGAACCGCGGCTCTCCCAAGATGGCTTTCGGGCCTACACCCAGTCCGTGCTTTACTATCTGACTGGGAACGTGAAGTACCGCTACAATGCTATTCGCCTGATTCGCATCTGGGAGAATATGTCTAAAGATGGCTACAAGTACTATGCCGACGCTCATATTCACGCCCCAGTGCCGTTTTACTACATGGTGGCGGCCGCGGAGCTGACCAAGTACACCAATCCGACGCAAGGGAGCTACAAGGATACTGAAGGCAACACCATCAACCTGCGCTGGACTGATACCGACAACCAGAAACTGATTGATAACTTTATTGATCCCCTCACCACGAACTTGCTAATCAATGTCAAAAATCAATACTTCAATCAGCACCTGTACGCCTTAACTGGCGTCATGGCAGCCAGCATTTTCAAAGACGACACCACCGCCTATCAGGATGCCGTGGAGCAGTATTTCGTCAATGCCCAATCTGAACGCCCGAATATCAACGGCGCGCTAGGCAACTTGATGCATGTGATGACAGCTGATGACCCTCGCAACCCAACCGGCCAGGATTTTGTCCAACTGCTGGAAATGGGCCGCGACGCCAACCACGCCAAGGATGATGCTTTGGATCTCGCTGGCCTGGCGCGGATGATCAATAACCAGGGCACCAAAGTCGACCCCACCACCGGCACCGTTTCCACGGCAGCCAATGCCGTTGACCCTTACAATTTTGGCAATAATCGCTTACTGGCAGGAACGCAGCAGTTTTATGCCTACAATACCGGTCGCACGATTCCTTGGATCCAAGTGTCACAACCGGGTGACGCTGCGCACCCAGCAATTGAATCCGATGGGGTCACCAATATTATCGACTTCGGCGGGCCAGTGTCACCTGACGGTCGCGGGCGTTTGAACAAGTTCTACAGCCTCAGCGAAGTCTATGATTACTATCGTTATCAAGAAGGCTTATCCGCGGCCGAAATCGCTAAAATTGCGCCAGCGGTAGCGAATGAAGCCACCCATTTAAGTAGCACGACTTATTATGAAGGCACCAAGCAAATGAACTACTGGGGGGCCTATTCCGACAACAAGATTACCGAAATCGGAGCGGAATACTGGCTCTCGATGCCGCAGGCTAAGGCGGCTGACACCACCACCTTCCCTAGCCAAACTGCGGGCACAGAAGATGTCACCTTCAGTCAATTCGGCACCGTGCTGAATAGCAAGCTCGCCAAGACCACCAAAGATGGCATTGAAGTCACCGCCGCCACCACCCAAAAGGACATTTCCGAAACCGCCTACGACGCCACTTACCCTAAGGACACCACCACCAACCGCGGCGGCGCCCAAGTAGCTTTGGCCGGTTTGGTGAAGCCTACCACTGGCACCTTCGCCGTTCGGCTGAAGACCAATGGTACCGCTCAATTGCTGGTATCTGCCAGCAACACCCCGGACGCCGCTTACCAGACCCTAACTTTGCCGGATACGAAAAATCAGTGGCAAACCGTCGCCTATCCAGTGGCTGGTGGTAATGCCAACATCGACTTCTTCACGGTTTTAGGTCAGTCCAACGTTAAAGTCACTTTTGCCGCTGGTGTCTACACTGATGATGCCGCCTTGCCAGTGATTGGCGACACTGCCCGCGATACCGCCATGTTTTTAGGCAAGACGTTGGACCTGAAGCTGACGGCAACCAATGCCACCAGCTTGACCCTAGTGAACGGACCGCAAGGCTTGACCTTGGCCGCAGATGGCACCTTGACCTTTAAGCCAACCGCAGCCGGGACTTATCCAGTGACCGTTACTGCCACCAATGGCCAACGCACCGTCACCAAGACCTTCACCATTACGGTTGAAAATGACCGCGTGGCGGCTTACAACACTGCCACTAAGCAACTCAGTGATGGCACTTACACCACAGCGTCCCTCGCGAAAGTCAACGCCGCGGCCAAAGCGGTGCAAGCGCTGATTAAAACCGGCACCGACGAAGACTTCCAAAACGCCTTGAACGCCTACACCAAGGCCATCAAAGCTGCTGAATTGATGAACCCAACCTTGGCCGATGGTAGTTTAGCCTACGCGGGAATCACCACCGCCAACTTACTGCAAAAAGATTCGCAAGCCATCGATGAAACCAAAACGGCCAACACCGCCCTGCTCACCGATGACAATCAAGCCACCCAAGGCGGGGACTGGCACACGCCGGCCGTGATCGACTTCGGCGAAAATGCCGCCGTCTCCTTAACGAAAGTGATGTTTTTGGCCCGCACCGGGTTCCCGAACCGCAGCCAAGGCACCAACCTTTATGGCTCCAATGATGGCATCAACTGGACCAAACTCACCGATGCCATGACCACCTTGAGCAACCAGCCGCAAACGATCACCGTTTCCAATCACACCCAATATCGCTACTTCAAGGTTCAAGTTGATGCGGCTGGTGAACCGACTGACCCGGCTTACCCTGGCATCGCTGATTATGGCGAGATTCACCTCTTCGGCACCCGCTACGAACTCGCGCCAACCGCAGACGGCATGACTAAGCCGCAGCTCCTGGCTGAAACAACGCCAAGCGTCACCGATAACAGCAAGCCGCAAACCGAAGTTACCACCCCTGGTCACAGTGGGCACCAAGGCCAAACTGGCAACGCCGCCAGTCAAGGCAGTAACGTTAACGCTGGGACCCAAGCCAGCAACCATGGCCAAGCCACCAGTCATCAGACCCCTAGCGCCACCAAGACCGGTCAAAAGACCAGTACCAAGGCCACGACTGGCAAACACGGCCAGCTACCAGCCACTGGTGAAGCGGCTCAGCCTTGGCTGATTGGTGCCGGCGTCCTCCTGTTAGCCGGCGCGCTCTACGGCCTGAAACGCCGCGCTTAACCGTATCAACTCGTTCTCCTCTCTGCCCCAACACCAGCTTGCTTGGTGCTGGGGCTTTTTGTCGGCACTATTTGGCATGAAACTTGCTTGTATTGAGGTGACACTGCAAAGGGAGGATTCACATGACCAAGCTGTACACTAATCCAATTCTCAGAGGCTTTAACCCTGACGCCAGCATTCTGCGGGTCGGGGATGACTATTACATTGCCACCTCGACGTTCGAATGGTGGCCAGGGGTTGAGATTTATCATTCCACTGATCTCATCAACTGGACGGTGGTGGCAGAGCCGGTCGACCGCCCCAGCCAGGCTAATTTGCTGGGGAATTACAATTCCGGTAGCTTGTGGGCGCCTGCTTTATCGTATGACCACGGTCGGTTCTATTTGATTTACACCGATGTCAAAACCACCGGGATTTTCAAAGATACCTTGAACTACCTGATTGAAGCCCCAGCCATCACTGGGCCCTGGAGCGAGCCGGTTTTTTTGAACGCCAGCGGCTTCGATCCGGCGCTATTTCACGATGACGATGGCCGCCACTACCTGATGAACATGCTGTACGATCACCGGCTTGACCACGATGGCTTTGCCGGCGTCGTGATGCAGGAATATGACCTCGCCCATCACCAACTCGTCGGCGCGCGCCAAAAGATTTTCCAAGGCACTCAGTTGGGCAATGCGGAAGGGCCGCAAATGCTCAAACGTAACGGCTGGTACTACCTGATTTGTGCCGCTGGTGGCACCGGTTACTCGCATGCCGCCACCATTGCCCGAGCGCGCAACATCTGGGGGCCCTATACCGTGGCGCCGAACACGCCGCTGATGACCACCAAGCCGCACCCTGACAGCCCCTTGCAAAAATGCGGCCATGTCAGTCTCGTGGAAATCACGCCGGATGAGTGGTATGCCACCTTCATCACTGCCCGGCCTCTGAAGCTGCAGCGCGGCAACTGCACCCTGGGCCGGGAAACCGGTCTGACGCCGATTCGCTGGCAAGATGATTGGCCCTACCTGCTCGATGGCGGCGAAGTGCCGCCGCTGCAATCGCCGCTGCCGTCGATTGCGCAGGATGTCGAGCAGCGCACCGACTTTTCTGAAACCATCGATTTCACCACCGCCAAAGCGCTGCCCATTAGCCTCAAGTCGCTACGCGGCCCGTTGGGTGACCACGCCCAGCTCACGCCTGCTGGCTTGGTCCTGCGCGGCCAGCAAAGTATCACCAGCCTGCACCGTCAAAGTTTGCTGGCGCGGCGCTGGCAGGCCTTCCATTTCACGGCAACCACCACGGTGGACTTTGCGCCGACCAATTTCCAAACACTGGCCGGACTGGTGCTGTTCTATGACACCGATAACTGGCAGTATTTAAGCATCAACTACGATGAAACCAAGCACACCCGCTACCTGCAGGTAATGGTGGATGCGGCCGGTCAGGCCCACTATGCCTCTCCGCGCATCCCCTTGCCAGCCGGGCTAGTGACGCTGCGGGCCGAAGTGGATCACGCCACCAGCCAGTTCAGCTATCAATTACCTGATAACGATTGGCAGCTGATTGGCGACGGGTTGCCGGCGGACCAGTTGTCTGATGACTACGTGAAGGCGCAAGGCAAACTGGCCTTCACCGGCGCCATGGTCGGCATCTGCGCCCAGGACCTCAATGATCACACCAGCTTTGCCACCTTCAAAACCTTCGACTATCAAGAACGCCGTTGAACGTCATATCACGCCCAGAGCAGTCCATCGTCAATTAGAGCAACCTTAAGCCGTTCCTTCACCAACTTTTCCTGTCATCTATGTCAATCTTGCCTGATCAAGATGCTTCCAGCATCGGTTGGGCTTTGATTTGATTTTCATCAGTTGACTCGTCACGCTGAAAGAATCGGCTTATTTTTTACTACCATACGGCCATGCATCACCAGTGACTTCAGTTTCAATGAACACTTCTGCTTGTCAGACGCGGCTTTTTTGTCCGCGCGTGGCGACTTTGCGTGGTCATCTTAGGCGGTGGTATGATTTGAAGGAGGGGGGGAAGACGGTGGCGTTCGTACAAATCCGGCATCTAACCAAGCGTTACGGGCAGCATCGGGCAGCGCTAGATGATTTCAGTTTAGACATCGCTGCCAACGAATTCGTCGGTATCATGGGGCCAAGTGGGGTAGGCAAGTCAACCTTGCTTAACATCATCGCAACCTTGAAAAAACCAACCTCAGGCACCGTCTTCGTCGCCGGTCAGCCAGTGACAAAGTGGCGTGACGCCAAAGCGGCCAACTTTCGCCGCACCCAATTGGGCTTGATGATTCAGGATTTCCGCTTGTTACCAAACTTGACCATTGGCGATAACATCGCGCTACCTTTGACCCTCTTGCCACCACGGCCCAAAGACTTGGCTGAACGGGTGGCTCAAGTTGCGACGCAATTTTCGTTAGATCCGCTTTTGACGCGCTACCCCCATCAACTAAGCATCGGCCAGCAGCAGCGCGTGGCCGCCGCACGTGCCATCATCACCAAACCAAGTCTAATTTTAGCTGATGAACCGACGGCGAGCCTCGATTCCCATGCCGCCACTACTTTCCTCCAGCACCTAGCCAAGTTGCATCACGAGGCCCATACAACCACTATCTTGGTCACTCACGACGCCTTCACCGCGAGTTTTTGCGACCGTATTGTATTTATCAAAGATGGGCGATTCTTCGCCGCGGTAACATCAAAAGGCAATCAACAACAATTTTTTGAGCAAATCGTTGAAACAGCGGCAATTAGCGGTGGAAGGTGGCGCGATGAGACGATTAATTAAACCCTTGAGGTCCCATGCCGCTTTAGGCCGCGTCTTGATGTTCGCTGGCGGGGCACTAGCGACAGTTTTATACGCTTTATTGTCAATTCTGGCCACCTCGGCGGTGATGCGCGGGATCACGCCCGCAATCGCAACGCTACTTAAACAGTGCTTATGGACTTTGGTTGGGGTACTCAGCGGGCTTGAAGTGCTCGTGATGGGGTATCTCTATCAACAGATGCTTTCACACTATCGCACTGAGTTTCAGCTATATCGGACGCTAGGCATGCCGCTATGGTACCTCGCTTTGCGCTTGATCGGCGAAAACGGCCTCTGGGCTATCCTGACCAGCGGAATCGGTATCGCCGCTGGTTTTATCGGTTCTAAGTTTTTTGCGATGTGGTTGTTTCGCATGATGTCACTGCCGCTGAACACTGGCCTCCTGTGGTCTGGCCGGGCGGCAAGCCAACTGCTGATTGGTTATACGATTGGCTATAGCCTATTAGCGGTGACTGGATGGTTACGTTTTTGCCGCCCTTTAGGCAGTCACAATCGCCACAACCCGACCAGCCATCATCACATTAACGACCGGTGGCAAGGGCTGATCGCGTTACTGGCACCATTGGGTTTATTTGCCGGCGACTATGGCCTAGCTCACTGGTCAACCACGCCGCCAACCATTAGCGCTTGGTTGAGCTTAAGCATGATTGGTGGCTTTGCCGTGTGTGCTTTTACCCTACCGGCAGGATTGGCGATCATTGCCCGGACGCCAAGCATCCGGCAACATGCAACGCGATTACTGAGTGTGGCAACCTGTCGCCAATTATTACAGCGCTACTGGCTGACGATCGGTTTGGCAGCAAGCTTGCTAAGTGGCGGCATTGCATTATTGTTAGGTGGCTTGATGCAATATCAAGCCCTCCATACGGCCAAAACGCCACTCATCTTTTTGGCCAACTTGGTGACCGTTGACGGCGTTGGCGTTGATGCCGCCGCCGGGATGACTTTGTTTACAACCACCATGCTTAGTTTTTCCGTGATGGTCGCCGCAGCCATTATCCTGGGGTTAGTGCAGCGCTTAAACGCATGGGTTCAAAATGACGCAACAACGTTATATCAATTGGGTATGCCCCGCGCGTTGCTTATGCGGATCAAACAGCGACAAGCTGGGTTAGTTGCCGGTTTGCCTTTATTCTTGGGAGTCCTCAATACAATGATCATCTTAGCTAGCAGAATGACCTTATTGAAGCATGAGCGCAACATCAGTTGGTTCGTGCTCGTATCGGTGCTTCTGTATCTCACTGTCGTGCAAACCGTCAGCCGCAGCAGCGCTAACGCCAGTTGAGGTGGCTTACTACGCAAAGTAATTGAGATAACCTGGGTACAGTAGCTAAAAATCGCGCCAGCAGCAGTCACCTCGACTGCCCCTGACGCGATTTTTCTCTCCTTACTTGACGCGCTTGAACACCCAGCGCTGGCTAACAAAATCCCCTTGCGGCTTGGCAATGGCGACACCCACCGCCATGAGATACTCGGCTGGATAAATTTTCCCGTCTGCCGCCTGCCACAGGCTATCCTCCGGTAAAGCCAAGGCTTTTAGCCGCTTCATCGCGGTATTCGGCTGCGCTAGGACGTTCACATGATCGATGATCAACGTTGTCGCATCCAGCTTCTGCCAGGCGTATTCATTGCGGTCATCATACACGGCTAGCCAGTCCAGCTGCCCCATTTGCAGTGTCTTCCGCAGTGGTTTATAGGCACTCACCTCAGCTTTGATCTGCGCCAAGGTCGTCTCATCGCAGGCCAATAAGTTAAGCTCGTAGCCGCAAGCGCCAAACTCTGCCACTGCCGCCCGCGTGGCCAGTGGCGTGGTGCGGCCAGTTTGCTGATTGGGCACCATCGACACATGGCAGGACAAGGCTTGCGGTGGATAAATAAAGCTCGTGCCGCGTTGAATGCCGAGCCGCGCAATCGCGTCGGTGTCATCTGAAGTCCAGATTTGCGGTGCATAAGCGAGCATCCCGGCATCAAAGCGGCCGCCACCACCGGCACAACCTTCAAACATCACCTGTGGATGCGCGCTGGTGACCGCCTGCAGCACCCGGTACAACCCCAAGAGATACCGATGCCGCAACTCCCCTTGGCGCTCGGCAGGCAAAGCCGGGGTGTAAAGATCGGTGAGATTGCGATTCATGTCCCACTTCACATAATCAATGTCGTGCTCATCCAGCAAGGCATTCAGCACTTTAATTAGGTGATCCTGCACCTCAACGCGGCCCAGATCCAGAGCATAAGTGTGCCGCGCCAGGCTCGGCGTGTGGTGCGGATCGCGAATGATCCAATCGGGATGGTCATGATACAGGTGCGAGTTGGGGGAGACCATTTCCGGCTCCACCCAAATGCCGAAATCCAAGCCCAGCTTTTTAATCTGACCAATCAAATGATCAAGGCCGCCGAGCTTGGCTTCATTCGGCCACCAATCGCCCAGTGCCGTGGTTTCATCGTCGCGCCCATCGCCAAACCAGCCGTCATCCAAGACGAAGCGTTCAAGACCCACCGCCGCCGCTTTTTTCGCTAGCGCCACTAACGTCTTTTCGTCAAAATCAAAGAACGTGGCCTCCCAGTTATTGATGACCAGCGGCCGCTCCTGCTTGGCAAAAACGGCAGGCAACAGCCGGTCGGTGTAGAGCTGCTGGAAGTGGTGGCTGACCGTGCGCAAGCCGCTGGTGCCAAGGGCAATCACGGCCTGCGGGGTGGTGAAACTGGCCTCAGGCGTTAAGGTCCAATCGAACTGCCAATCATTCAAGCCCAGCTGAACGCGGGCATTTTGGTGCATATCGACTTGCACCTGCGCGAGAAAGTCACCGCTATAAATCAAGTTGGCCGCCAGCGCTGCTCCTTGCTGCCAATCGGCATGCGGCTGGGCCAGCACCAAAGTTGGCTGCTGCCCATGACCACTGGCGCCGCGCATCGAATCCACCCCTTGCAGCCCTGGCTCTAGCGCCCGTCGCACCGGCTGGGCTTCGCGGCCCCAAGCGCCGGAAAAGGTGATGAGATCCGCCTGGTCAGACAAAAAGTCCCAGGACCAGGATAAGGCCCGCGTCACGTGCAATGAGGCGTGACCGGTGTTTTTGATCACGACATGCTGAGCAAAGGTGTCATGCGTTGCATCGGCTTCAATGAACAAGGTCACGGTCACACCCACCGCTTCATCGGCTAGGGTTAAGGCGAGTCCACTGGCTTCGGCTACCGGCATGGGGCGCAGCGCTGGCAAGGCAGCCGGCGTCGGCACTTGATCGAGCCACTGCGCACTTTGAAAGCGTAAATCCAAGACTTCTGAACCATTTTCCTGCCGGACCATCAACGCGGGCCGCCGCATGTCAGAACTGCCAAAGGTGGGATATAAAAGCGGCAATTGCTCAAGGCGAAAATCATGAATGCCTTCGGTGTCCGCCAGATAGCTGGCGCGGCCCATTTCAGTGATGATGCCACCTAGTTTGGTGCCCACCGGCAGGCGCTGGCCTAAGTACAAAGCCACGACATGCCCCGTCGCCAACACCCCGATACTCATTTGGTTGTGCTTGGTGCGTAAGTCGAATTGATGAATTAGTTGTTTGGCTTCTTGGGCCTCCATAATAATTTTCCTTTCCTTATGGCTGTTTCCGGGCATGAGCCGGCGCGATGCCAGCTTTTTGCCGATATTTGGCGACGGTACGCCGGGCGACGGCAAAATGAGCCGCGGCAAGCTGCTTGGCTAAGGCTTCATCGCTCAACGGATGCTTGGGATCTTCTGCCGCCACCAGTTGTTTGAGCGCCTTAATCAGCTGATCCGTGGAATGCGCAGCCGCGGTTGCCACCGCTGGCGCGTACCGGGAGAAGAACATTTTCAGGGGAAACACGCCAAAATCAGTTTGCAAATACTTGCCATTAATCGCCCGCGACACGGTGGATTCGGCAATCTGTAAAGTCTGGGCAATATCCCGTAGTAAAAGCGGTGCTAAAGGTTGCTGGGGATTTTCAAAATAGGCGAATTGCCGCCGCACAATTTCCCGGCCTATCGTCGTCAGCGTGTTTTCGCGCCGCTGCAAGGCGTACTCGAGTGCGCGGAACTGCTCTTTTTTGGCCTGTAAGTACTCCCGGGCCTCGGCATCCGCTGTGGCTTTCAGCTCATCATAAGTGGCCTGGGCAAAAATCAGCTCGGCCTGGCCCCGCCGATTGAGCTTCAGGCTAGCTTTGCCGTCGTGCACGGTGACCGTCAGCTCCGGCACCACAAACTCAACCGGCGTGTGGTTATACGCCAGGCCGGGGTCGGCCGATAAGGTCTGCACGTAATGCAGGCAGGCGGCAAGCCCAGCGTCATCCAGGCCTAATGCCTGTTTGATGGACTGATACCGGTGAGCCACTAAATCCTCAAAATGCTCCTGCAAAAGCGCCAGCACGCCATCTGGAATCGGATCCGGGTCTTGCTCCGCCTGCAGATACAAGCATTCCTGCAAGTTGTGGGCGCCAACGCCTGGTGGATCCAGCCGCTGCAACAAGGTTTTGGCATCGGCCAGCGTAATGGCATCGATGCCGAGTTCCTTTTGAATCTCAGCATCGCTCAGCGGCAGATACCCGCGCGGATCGAGCTGCTGCACGAGGTAAATCACCAACGTCCGCAGCGGCGTATCGCGCATCGTCAGCTGCACTTGGGTCAATAGATACTCGAACAAGGATTGATGCGTATCCGCTAACGGCTGTTCGGCGGCTGGGGCCCCTGGAGCTACAGGCGGCGCCAGGTGCGTGCGGACCTCTAGCAGCGGATTTTCCAGGCTGACGTTTTTGAGGTAGTCGATCAGATCCAAGGCGTCGAGTTGCAGCATCAAAATCGACTGCCGCATCCCTTGCGTCAACGTGAACTTCTGGACTTGAGTTTGATTTTGCACAAAATCGAACTGTTGCGTTGGTTTCACGCGAATCCTCTCCTTTCGTTAAAGTAGCGTCCTCACCACTTGGGCGACCCCATCAAACGCGCGGTTATCCACCACCTGATTCGCCGCGGCTTGGACCATCGGCAAGGCGTTGCTCATTGCCACCCCGAGTCCCGCCCCGTGCAGTAGCGCGGCGTCATTTTCATAATCACCAAACGCCACTGTGGCCGTCATGGCAATGCCGCGCAAGGCGCATAAATGTTGCAAGCCGGTTAGCTTATTGACTCCTGGCGCGGTCATTTCGAGAAAATGGGTATCGGTCCAGCTGCAAGTCACCGCAGTTTGGGCGCGCACAGCCGCCGCTGCGGCTTCCAGGGCAGGGCGTTCACCACTGAAACTTAGCTTATAAATGGTGGTGGTTTGAACGGCGGTGGTCAAAGCGGTCAAATCATGCGGGAGCACGTTCAAATACCCTGGCACCCAGGTGGCGGTCGGCGGGACATATTCAAACCCGGCCTCAAGCGCTGACAGCGACAAATTCAGCCCAAACTGTTGGCCAATCGCCATCAGCGTTGTCAGTTGCGCCGGCGTCAAGGCAGTGCCGGCAATCACCTGATTGTCGGCATCGGCAATGCAGGCACCATTGAAGAAAATCTTATCGCCGCGCACCCCCAGCGCTTGATACAGCGCCGCAATCGAGGCCAAGCGCCGCCCGGAAGCCACCACAAACGCATACCCAGCCGCTACAGCCTGGCGAATGGCGTTGGCGTTTTGAGGCGAAGGCTGGCCCTGTGCATTCAGAAACGTCCGGTCAAGGTCCGTGCAAATCAGCTTAAAAGAAGGGGTCATCTTCGGTCACTTTTTGCAGTTTGACTTCTTGAATACCTTGCTGGGCTTGCTGCATGATGTGCTGCAAGCTGTCTTGGTCGAACTGCTGGGCCAGCACCAGCTGCAGAACCAGCGCCAAGTTCATGCCACCAATCAGCTGTACATTGGCATGGACTAACAGGGCCATGCAGGCGTTACACATGGAACCTCCCACCAGGTCCGCCAAAATCAGCACCGGCTCTTCTGCCGGCAGGGTTTTGGCGATTTGAGCCACGACATCATCCGGTTTTTGCCCCGGCATCAGCCCGTAAGCACTCAGTTGTGGCTGGGTGCCGGCAATCATTTCTACGGCATGTTTCATGCCTGCTGCAAGCTGATTATGTGAAACCAGAATAATTTTAACCACGTTGACCATCTCCATGTTGACTTCTTCGTTCAAGTTTAGTGTGCAATTCGCTGCACACTAGCCATTGGCGGCAGTGTTGCGCTGCAATGGCTGATCCACCCACGGCACCACCAAATCGCGGCCGTGAATTTCAATCGGTAAAATACTGTAGCCAGAATGCTGCAAATCCTCGCGTTGCCAATGATCCAGTAGCAGATACCACTGGCCTTGGTACTTAAAGCCAAAGGTCGGCTGCCCGTCATAAGTCGTCGCCTTTTTGGGCCCCTGGCAAGGATTATCAATCAGCTTCTGATTTGCCACTAGAAAATGTGACCGGGAAAACAGCGCCGGATTGGGCCGCCAGCCGGTGGTGCCACTGGTGATGGTGAAATACCACTCACCTTCATGGAAAATCACCGGTGCCTCGCGTTCTTGATCAATGAACAGCTTGCGCACTTCGCCGGTCAACCCCAGGTAATCCGGCGTCAAATTGGCCACGTACAACGTTTTGTTCATGTTGGCGCTGTGAACCAGATAAGCCTGGCCGTTTTCTTCAAACAGCGTCATATCGCGACTATCAAAATTGTTCGGCCGCAAAATCTGCTGGACCGTGAACGGCCCAGTGGGCTGCGTGGCTGTGGCGACGAGGCAGCCGGCGAAGCCGTAATCCGGCGTGTCAAAATGACACCACATGACGAATTGCTTGGTCAAGGCATTGAACAACACCTTGGGTCGCTCCACAATCGATTCTGCCTGCACCTGCTGGCTGGGGTCATTGGCTGCCGTCAGCACGTCCCCAATCCGCTGCCAGGTCAGCAAATCCGTGGAACGATAGCAACTAATCCCCACAAACGGGACGCGACTGGTGCCTTCAACGTTCGCCACGCCTTTGTCTTCCCCGTACCAGTAATAATCGCCTGCATAATGTAAAATGCTGCCACCATGGGCCTGAATGAGGTTCCCTTGGTCATCGCGCCAAGGCTGGCCGTTCACATTAGCGCCTACCATAGCAAGAAGTCCTTTCCCAGCAAGCGCAAAATGCCTTCAACAAAATAGTAATCGCCGTAAATCAGTGGCCGTTCCAGCTCGCTTTGGGCATCATGGTACGCCGGCGTGGCGTCTTGCACAATCCCATCAGTCGTCAGATCCCAATCCGCATGGTGGTCGGCAATCGCCTTCAGCATGCGGGTGGCGGCATTCACATACAGCGGCCGCTCCAATGCCGGCACATGCTTGGCAATTTCCAACATCCCACAAGCCGCACAGGCACTGGCTGAAGTATCCAGCAACACTGGCTCGGCTGGGGCCCGGAAGTCCACCAGCGGCACATCCCCGGTGGTGGCAACGTTAGCGATAAAGTAGTTGGCGACTTTTTTGGCCGTGTTAAGATACTCAGCTTCATGAGTATGGGCATAGGCCAGTGCAAACCCGCTAATTGCCCAGGCCTGCCCGCGCGACCAACTAGACCCCACGCCGTAGCCTTGCCCGCCTAAGGTTTCGACCAGCGCGCCGGTGTTGGGGTCAAAGACCGCAATGTGAGCCACGGAACCATCTGGGCGCACGATATTTTCCATCACGGTGTGGGCATGGTCGTCAGCAATGAACTTAAACCGCGGATCCTTCAATGCGTCCGTTGCCCAGTACAGCAGCTGAATGTTGAACATCGAATCGATGATCACCCAGCCAGCGCGGTCGCGATTCCACGAACGAATGAACTTGCCGCGCGGGTTGTAGCGCCCCGCCAGCAGCTCGGCGGCATGCAAGCCGCGCTGGAGTGAACGCTCCGAGCCGGTTAAGCGATAATCCGCCACCGCGGTCGGCAGCCACATAAAGCCGACGTCATGATGCAAGCCCTTGAATTCCAGAAATGCTTGATCAAGCTTCGTCTCCAGCCCCCGCGCCGTTTCAGCCGCTGCTTCATCGCCGGTGGCGTGATTCAGCTGCCACAGCAACCCGCCCCAAAAGCCGTTGGTCCACCAGGTAATATCATTAGATTTATCGTCGTAGCGGCCATCCTTAGAGATATACGGAATGCCGGCGCCAATGCGCTCCCTTTCCGCCGCGACTTTGGCGATAATTTTTTGGTAAGTGGCTTCCAGCCACGCTTGATTAGCTGTCATGTGATCCTCCTACTGTGATTGTCTCACTGTTCACCCTGCTATAAGCAAAAAGCGTGCCAAAATGTGTGGACCAACATCAAAGTTCCACCACTGGTGGTTTTCGTCTCCAAACCAGGCTGGATTCTTGGCGCCACTAAGATTTCTTGCTACCTCGGCAAGCGAGGGCGCCTTTTGCCCGTCTTACCCCCTTTACCGGGATTTTACTTGTATAAAGTAACGGTTTTCGATACAATAGATTCGAAAGAAGTTTAGCCACGCCTAAAAATTGGAGGGGTTCCATGTTAACCATCAAGAACCTCACCGTTGCTTACGATGCCACACCAGTGTTTGCTGATGCGACCGTGAACTTTAACGCCGGCAAAATCACTGGGATCATCGGTCCCAATGGTGCAGGAAAATCAACGCTCATCAAGGCCACGTTAGGCCTGATTAAAAGCCAAAGCGGCACTGCCACATTCAACGGCCAACCGCTCAGTCAACAAAAAAAGGTCATTGCCTATGTCGAACAGCGCAAAGACCTTGATCTCAGTTTCCCCATTAATGTCTTAGATGTCGTGCTCACTGGCACCTATGCCGAGCTGGGCTTGCTCCGCAGCCCAGGCAAGACGCAGCGGCAAGCCGCCCTCGCCGCGTTAGAGCAGGTCGGCATGACCGCTTTTGCCCAACGTCAAATCGGCAACCTGTCAGGCGGCCAGCTGCAGCGGGTCTTCGTAGCGCGCGCGATTGTGCAACAGGCCGAGCTGATCATCCTCGATGAACCGTTTGTCGGCATTGATTTGCAAAGCGAAAATGCCATCATGGCAATTCTGCAGCAGTGGCGCGACGCCGGTAAAACCATCATTGTCGTTCACCATGACTTGAACAAAGTCACCCGTTACTTCGATGACCTAGTGGTGATGAACCACGGCATCGTCGACTATGGCCCGGTCAATGAGGTGTACACGGCCCGCAACATTGAACAAACCTTCTCGGCGGATCTTTCCGCGGTTTTATTTGATCAGGAGGTGCAGGCATGACCACCATTACCGAATTCTTCGCGGCCCTGAGCCGCTACGACTTTCTGCAAAGCGCCCTCTTAACTGCCATCATGGTCGGCATCATGTCCGGCATTATCGGTAGCTTCATTATCCTGCGCGGGATGTCCTTGATGGGTGACGCGATTTCCCATGCGGTGCTGCCAGGGGTGGCGGTGGCGTACATGCTGGGCATCAACGTCTTGGTTGGCGCTTCCGTGTTCGGCATTTTGGCGGCCCTGCTCATTGGCTTCGTTGCGGCCCATAGCAAGGTCAAAACCGATACCGCCATCGGGGTGGTGTTCTCGGCCTTTTACGCTTTAGGGTTCATCCTGATCTCCATGGCGGAAAGTGCGACGAACCTGCATCACATCCTGTTCGGGAATATCCTCGCGGTCAGCAACCATGACATCATGACCACTGCCGTTGTGCTGGGGATTGTGATTTTGTTCGTCACCATTTTCTACAAAGAGCTGCTCATTACCTCGTTTGATGAAACCTTCGCCGCCACTTATGGCCTGAAGGTGCAGCTCATTCACTACAGCCTGATGCTGGTGCTGACGCTGGTCACGGTGTCGGCGCTGCAAACCGTCGGCATTATCTTGGTGGTCGCCATGCTGATCACCCCGGCTGCCACCGCCTTTCTGTGGACCAATCGCCTGTCGCTGATGCTGATTTTATCTGCGGCCTTCGGGGTGGTTTCCGCCACGATTGGCTTGTATCTCAGCTACACCTTCAACTGGGCGTCAGGCCCGGCGATTGTGCTGGTGGCGGCCGCGTTCTTCGTCATCGCCTTCGTCTTCTCGCCGAAGCAAGGCTTTGTGCGGCTGAAGGCCAGCCTCGGCAAAAAAGCGCGGCCTAAGCTCAGCCAGGAGGTGCGCTGATGAAACGCATCTGGATTGCCCTCGCTGCCGTGGTGGCCATGCTTTCTGGCGTCTACTGGTTCCTCAGTGGCCGCGCCGATGCGCCACAAGC
Source organism: Lacticaseibacillus suilingensis (assembly GCF_016861845.1). Classification (GTDB taxonomy): domain Bacteria; phylum Bacillota; class Bacilli; order Lactobacillales; family Lactobacillaceae; genus Lacticaseibacillus; species Lacticaseibacillus suilingensis. Next base: position 141,356 of record NZ_BOLV01000003.1, on the reverse strand, counting down.
CAAAGCGCCAGGGCAAAAACTGCGCATCGTCACCACCAACTCGATTCTAGAGGACATGGTCCACAATGTCGGCCAAGACCGCATTGAACTCTACAGCATCGTGCAACGCGGCGTGGACCCGCATGAATACGAACCCAAGCCCACCGATATTGCCCAGGCCACCGAAGCCGACTTGATTTTTCATAACGGCTTAAACCTCGAAACCGGCGGCAGCGGCTGGTTTAACAAACTGGTCGAGACGGCGCATAAGCACTTCGACGAAGATGTGTTTGCCGCCAGTGATGGCGTGAAGGCGCAGCACCTCACCACCAACGTCAATGAGCAAGACCCGCATGCCTGGCTGGATTTGGCTAACGGCATGCAATACGTCAAAACCATCACCGCCAAAATGAAGGCCGCGGACCCCGCCAATGCCGAGTATTATCAGCAAAACGCGGATCGCTACCTCGCTAAGCTGGGCGCTTTGCACCAAACCGCCCAGTCGCAATTTCTCGATTTACCAGCCAGCCAGCGCGTATTGGTCACTTCCGAAGGCGCGTTCAAGTATTTCGCCGCCTCGTATCACGTCACCCCGGCGTATATCTGGGAAATCAACACCGAATCCCAAGGGACGCCGGAGCAAATGGCATCAGTGCTCGCCAAAATCAGAAGCTCTGATGTGCGCAGCTTGTTCGTGGAAACTTCAGTGTCTCCGAAAGCGATGAACAAGGTGGCCCAGGAAACCGGCCTCAAGGTGTTCTCCAAGGTCTTCACCGACTCCCTCGCCAAAGAAGGCCAGCCTGGCGATACGTACTACGCCATGATGAAGTGGAACCTCGACCACATTCATGCCGGACTGAGCGTCACCAAATAGTTATTCCTCGACCGCAGCCTCGCCGCTGCGGTTTTTTGGTGCGACCACACAAAAAAGGGCCGCTCACAGCGACCCGACATGAAACTATGCCTTCAACACAAACTTCTCGATGGCCTTGCTGATACCATCATTGTCATTGGTATCCGTGATGTAATCGGCATGCGCCTTGGCGAGTTCAGAGCCATTGCCCATGCAGACGGCCAGGCCCACGGTGCTGAACATGGCCAGGTCATTGCCTTCATCCCCAAAGCCCATCATTTCATCAGGCGTGATGCCAATGGTCTCACCCAGAGCCTTCAGCCCTTGGCCCTTGTCGACGCCTTTAGCCATCGCTTCCAGGAAGTTACGGCCAGCGCGGATCACGGAATAATCATCCCCAAAGGCCGCGCGCACGGAATCTTCCACGCCGTCAAGCAGGTCTTGAGTGCCGACGAACAGGCCCTTGGCAATCGCAAAATCGGCGGGTAATTCCTCCGGCTGGCGGATAAACAGTCCGGCTTCGTTTTCTACGGCTTGCACAGCGGTAATAAAGTCCACATCATGATTAGCGGTGTAAATCTGACTGTTTTCATCCAAGACATTGAACGGAATGGCATGAGCCGCGGCAAAAGCGGTCAAGGTCCGGTAGCCTCCGTTGTCAATGAGCTGCTTCGCCACCACTTGGCCGGTAATGGACTCAATCACGGCGCCGTTATAAGTCACCACATACTGCTCTGACCCAGCCACGCCAAGTTCGTTGAGGTACGGCTTCACCCCAGCTAACGGGCGGCCAGTGCACAGCACAATTTTAAGGTCGCGGTCCAAGCAGGCTTTGATTGCCGTCAGCGTGCTCGGCAGGATCTTGCCTTGCGAAGAGAGCAGCGTATCATCGATATCTAAAGCAATGAGTTTGATCGTCATGAGATTCCTCCTTGTGATTCGCTTTTCTTCATCGTAGCATGAAAGAAAGCGCTGACCGGCCAACTTTAAAACCAACGCTAGACAGTTTGGAGGTTTTTGCGATGCCGATTTTATTTGAACAGGTCGAACAGTGGCCTAATCTGCCCTTCAAGTTTTTTCAAAATGATCCGCGGGAAGGCATCGATTACCCGGCTCACTGGCACCCCGGCATTGAGCTGAACTTTCTGGTGGCGGGCGCGCCGCTGACCTTTACCGCCAATGGCGTGCCTTACCGCTATCACCCAGGTGATTGCTGGGCCACTGACCGGCGCGTGATTCACAGTGCCAGCGGCGACTCGCAAGCGACCTGGGACGAGTTTGGCTTCATCATCGATGAAACCTTTCTGGCGCACAAGCTCCCCAGCAGCGGCCAATGGCAGGTGCAGATGCAAGGCGACCAGCCGCGACAAGCGCACCCTGAGGCCTACCAAGCCATCTACGACCATGGCCTCGCCATCCGCGACCTGATTGCCGCTGGGGTCGACGAATATCGGCGGCTGGCGATTTTGAGCCACTTTTACGCGCTGCTGATTGAACTAGGGCAGCACTTCACCACCAGCGTCTCGCAAACTGTGACCGCCAATCCGCATCTGGTGGATCAGGTCATGGCTACCATCAATCGCGACTATGCCCAGCCCTTGCATGGCCCGGCCTTGGCAGAAGCGGCGCATGTCTCTTTGACCACCTTGAACCAGCAGTTTCAGGCCCACCTGCAACTCACCGTCGGCGGCTACTTGCGCCTGGTGCGCCTGCTTAACGCGCGGCGGCTGTTGATTGAAACCACCAGCAGCATTGATTACATCGCGGCAGTGTGCGGTTTTGGCAGCACCAAGAGCTTCCAGCGCAACTTCAAAACCTGGACTGGTCAGTCCCCGGCGCAGTTTCGGGAGCAACCGACGCAGAAACCGTAAACTACTCACGAACTGAACCTCGCAAATAGCGATTGCCGCCGCTCATGGCAATCGCTATTTGGTTACGACCAGCCGAATTAACATTTCAGCAACATCTTAGCAACATTTCACCAACGCCCTTCAACTAAGCTGGCTTTATCAAACTTAGAGGAGCAAATTGCGATGCAATCATTAACACCGTTCAAGCTGGCAACGCTCGCCGCCAGGGTCGGTAGTATCTTTTTGGCCGTTCTTTTTCCCGCCTTCAACCACTGGCCGACTGACTGATATTTTTGCGGGGAAAGGCGCGAACTAAGCTATACTCAATTTAGCCAACCGCCTGGAGGATCAATTCATGCTCAATTTCATCATTGAACGATTCCATCTGCCAATCAATCTCGACCATCGCCGGGATCGGATTGCTTTATATGCGGCATTATCCGTCCCTATCAGTTTGCTGATGGCCGCGACCAAATTGCTTCTGGGAATGGTTTTTCTCTCCAGCTGGTTGCTGATCTTCGGTGTTTACTATACCGTTCTCTTAGCCGTCAAAGTCCTGGCCTTGTGGCGCTATCATCGTATTCGCGTCAGTGATTCGCCGGTCATGGCCAAAATCCAAGCGGAACAGGCGTTTTTAACTTTAGGCGGCCTCGGGTATTGCCTGATTGGCGTCACCTTCGGCATTTTCTGCTATGTGATGTACCGGCATGGTTACAGCCAGCAGTTTAACTTAAACGCCGCGTTGGTGATTGCCATGATTGGCTTTACCAAACTGACCGCCGCCATCATCGGGCTAGTGCGTTCGCGGCATCTGCTGAGTCCCTTGATCACGCTGCTCAAAGCGTACAGCGTCGCCGATGGCATGACCGCAATGGTTCTGACACAATATGCACTGTTGACCTACCAGCATAGTGCCAGCGTCTCCACGACGACCGGACTGTTTGGCATGGCCATCAGCGTGGCGGTCATTCTGGTGGGTCTCTGGATCACGTTGTTTGCCACGCATCGGGATTTAACTCAAGAAGAAACCGAGGAAAGCTCATGCAACAAATACTAGTCGTCGAAGATGATGAAAAATTCAACGCCATTCTGACCCGGACCCTGACTCAAGCCGGCTACCAAGCCACTGGGGCCTTAAGCGCCAACGACGCGTACAACTTGATGTACGATCAAACTTTCGACTTAATTCTCTCTGATATCATGATGCCTGACATTGATGGCTATTCATTCGCCGAAACCGTCCGCCGCACTGATCCCGCCATTCCTATTCTTTTCATCACGGCTCGCGACGACATCGCCTCTAAAGAGAAAGGCTTCAACATCGGAATCGATGACTACATGATTAAGCCCATTCAGCTCGATGAGTTGAAACTGCGCGTCCACGCCTTGCTCCGCCGGGCCAACATCGGCAAAACCAGCCGGCTCGTGGTGGGTAACGTCAGCCTGGATCAGGAAGGGCGAGTCGCCTTGCTCAATGGCGAAGAAGTGGCTCTCACGGTGCGCGAGTTCAATCTGCTTACCAAATTTCTGACTTATCCCGGCCACGCTTTTTCACGTGCTGAATTAATCAACGAATTCTGGGATCTTGATAGCGAAACCTCGATGCGCGCAGTTGATGTCTACATTACCAAGCTACGCGATAAATTCGCCGCCGCTGACGGTTTCGCCATCAAAACCGTTCACGGCCTTGGCTACAAAGGAGTCCTGCTTAATGGCAAAAAATAAACTTACTTTTCGCGCCCAGGCGGCCAGCTTCTCTTGGCTCGAACTCACCATTTTGTTTCTGGGCTTTGGCCTGTTGGCGGCGGTGCCAGGGCTGATCTACAGCGGCGACTGGCAAAGTTTGCTTTCGCCTTTTGCCGGCTGGTATTTGCTCTATTGTTTGCTGGTGGCAATTGGGTTTGCCTTGCTGGCGGCCTGGCAACGCTATCGCACTTTTGCCAAGCCGCTGCGCGCCCTCAGTATCGCCGCCGAAAAAGTGGCCAGTGGTGATTACTCCGTTTACCTGCCGCCAGTTCACCGCCCGGAGCGCTACGATTACCTCGATGCCATGTTTGCCAATTTTAACACCATGGTCGCCGAACTCGGCTCGATTGAAACCCTACGCGGTGACTTCGTGGCGAATGTGTCGCATGAATTTAAGCGGCCACTCGCCGTCATCAAAAGCTATTCTGAAGCCTTGCAAAAAGACGATCTCGATTCTGAAACGCAAGCGGCCTATCTTGCGACCATCAACACCGCAGCCACTGACTTGGCAGACTTGGTATCGAACATTTTGCGCCTCAATAAGTTAGAAACCCAAATCACCCAGCCGGAGCGCACCGCTTTTGACTTGGTTGAACAGCTGACGCAGGTCATCTTCGCCAGCGACCCTAGGTTAGATGAGCACCAATTAGAGTTGACAGTCGACATGCCGGAAAAACTGGCCATGATGGGTGACCCTGATCTGTTGAAAGTCGTCTGGAACAATCTGCTGGCCAATGCCATCAAGTTTACGCCAGATCATGGCACCATTACGCTAGCAGTCAAGGCTCAGGCCCAGCATGTGGCGGTCAGTTTCACCGATACCGGCATCGGCATGGACCAGGCTACCCAGACCCATATGTTTCAGAAGTTCTTCCAAGGTGACCGGTCCCATGCTAGCCTCGGCAACGGTCTAGGCTTAGCCATGGTCGCTTCAATCCTGAAATTAGTCCACGGCCAGATCGCCGTCACCAGTGAAGTTGGCGTCGGTAGCACCTTCACCGTGACCCTTCCTCGCTAACGCTTTCGCCTACACATTGTGCGTGGGCGTATTTTTTTGGCTTTTTTTCAAATTAACATCTCAGCAACATCTCGTGAACATTTCGCCAATACTTGCGGGATAGACTGACGTTGTTAATTAGTTAAGCCAAAAGGAGCCCAATATCATGACAGAAACCAACTTTATTGCCTTCGAGTACTTCGAACAACGCATCCCCAAGACGATGCAAAATGCCTACATCGACGGCTACGCCAACTTCGGCTGGGTCGTAACCGATCAAACCCCAGACATCGGCAAAAACACGGTCACCTTAAAACTCAAGCGTGACCGCAACCTCCCCGAAAAAGCCAGCCTCAATCGCCTGCAAAAACAATTTGAACAGGAAATGGCAGCGGCAGCCGGGCTGGAGCGGAGCAAAGCTTCCTACCCCACCATTATCGCCATGACCATCGGTTTGATCGGCACCGCGTTTATGGCCGGCTCGGTGTTCGCCGTCACCAATCAACTGGTTATCCTCTGCGCCATTCTGGCCGTTCCGGCCTTTATCGGCTGGGCACTTGGCTATTTCAGCTACGGCTGGGCTAAGACCCGCCGCATCGCCAAAGTCGCCCCAATCTTGGAACAAACCTATGACGCTGCCGCAAGCTATTGCCAACAAGCTTTCCAGCTGCTGCACTGAGGCGGTGCATATGAAGCAACGCGCGCTCCTGGGGCTAATCGCGTTTTCCGGCATGCCGGCGCTAATCTACCGGCAAACAACGCACCGGCCGAACATCAAACTCCCTACTCACCATTAATCTAGAAAGAGGTCATTAAAATGTTACTATCCATCCTTACTGCTGTCGTTGTCGGTTTCGTCATGGGGGCCGTGGTTTACGCCATCGACCGAATCTGGCACGAAAAAAGTCTCCTTCTGTTGGGCTTAGACCTCGGGTTTGGCGCCTAGGTAGCTATTCTGGCACTTACCTCGTCAATTACGGCCCGCACCTGCTTGGCATCGATCTCCTCCCAACGCTGGCAGGCGGCCTAGTGCTCAGCTTCGTCGTCACCTATGCCGTCCGCAAATTCATCTTCAGAAAGTAGGTCATGCTCATGTGGATTGAAAATCAAAAACTCGCCAGCAACATTCTCGTCGGCCGCCACAACTTCTACGATGCCGCTGATGGTGCCGACTTCAACACCGAAAATATTCTATACAATCGGCCCGGTCACAATCGTTTGCTCATTGGTAGCTTCTGCAGTTTTGCCCGCAACGTGCGCTTTATTATGGGAGCGGCTAACCACCCCATGAACACGTTCTCCACCTTCATTTTCCCCGAATTAGACCGGGACTTGCTTGCGCTGCAAGGCATGACCAAAGCTGATATGCCCGTTAAACGCGACACGGTCATTGGCAATGATGTCTGGATTGGCCGCCACGCGGTCATTATGCCTGGTGTGCAGATTGGCGACGGCGCCGTCATCGGTGCTTATGCCCTGGTCACTAAAGACGTTCCAGCCTACGCCATCGTGGGCGGCAATCCCGCCAAAATCATTCGTTCTCGCTTCGACCAAGCGACGATTGACTGGCTAGAAACATTTCAATGGTGGCAGTACGATGACACCATGCTTGAACTCTTGGTGCCACAGTTGACCTCGGTGCACACCACCGAAGCGCGTCAGCGATTGGAGACCTTAGTGAGCGAGCATCGGCTTGCCTCGTAACGTCGACCGGCTTGTGGCAGATGAAACGTGCTGGTGTTAGCTACTTGGAAAGCAGTAATCTAGTCGTGATGCCGCTACGAATCAGGAGACAGACCGAAAGCCGTGTTGTTTCACGTGAAACAACACGGCTTTTGATTGGCTTTTGGCTTCCGCCGGATTTTGTCTCCCCTACTCCTTGACGTTCGGCGTCGGCGGACTCAAGGCAGCCATCAGGTATTGAAGTTTCCCTTTGGAAGTAGCAGACCGGCTGCGGTCACCCTTGAAAAAACCCATACTGATCAGGACGATTCTCACGGTGAAAAGACAAGAACGGGTATAATTGGTTTATTCTAAGCCGAAAGTGAGTCGATTCTTGATGACAATTACTGCAAAAAATGACTGCTGCACACCTTGGTGCCTATCATGATCCAAGGCAAAACTTTAGAGCGCCTCATTGCCTTCACCGATGCCATTGTCGCGGTGGCCATCACGTTATTAGTGCTGCCGCTGACCGATTTTTTTGCCACGTTAACCGCGGGCAATTTAGCAACACGGCTGCAGTCGGTGACCTTCGCCCACCTGGTGCTGGGCGTTTTGATTTCGTTTTTCACCGTATTTAGCTTCTGGAATGGGCATCGGCGCACGTTAGCGCCGGTCACAGAGCTCAGCAAAAGCGGCTACTGGGCCAATGTGTTATGGTTGCTGGCCATCGTGCTGATTCCCGCGGCCACCCGCCTCATCGTCGATAATACTGGGCGCCTCGGCCTGATGCTTTACACCGCAGTGCTCCTCTTTGGCTCCGCCGTCAGCGTCTGGTTGCGCCACGCGGTGAATCACCGCGTTCAGGCAGCCGACTTCATCACCAGTGCTTTGCTGGTGGTGATTCTCGGGTTGGCTTGGGCGTTGCCAGGGCTTGGGTCAAATCTATTTTTCGTCCTGTTTGCCGCCTTGCCGTTACATCGACTGGTGAAACGAAAATGACCACCAGCACTCGGCCGGTGGTCATTGAAGCCTGTGCCCCCACGCGTTAGCTTTGCGCCCCGATGCGCTTAGCGCGATTTAACCAAGCTTCGCGTTTCGCTGGCGTACTCTTTTTCACCATGGCGCAATTTTGCCAGGTAACGTGCTTCAGCCCCATTTTCTTCAAAGTGCCACGCACCAAAGCGCGCTGAATGGCTTGGCCGAACACGAACCGGTACAGCAGTTTAGGCGTGTTCATGGTCGTCATAACGGTTGTGCGCTGCGCTTTGATGAGCGGGGCCATCCCCCTGAGACTTTTGGAATAGGTAAAGGTTTCGCCAGGAAAAATCACCTTGTCGATGAAGCCTTTCATCATCGCTGGCATCAACTCCCACCAAATCGGGAAAATCAGCACCAGCTGGTCAGCAGCCTTCACCGTCTGGATGTAAGCTTTGGCTTGCTCATCAACGGCCTGATGCTTCAAGAAACCAATCAGATCAGCACTATGCATCACCGGATCAAACCCATCCGCTTCTAGGTCGATGACCGTCACGGTTTTACCGGCAGCTTCGGCCCCAGTTTTAACCGCCATCATCAACGCATGGCAGAAACTCCCGTCATAAGGATGACAGGTGACAATCACAATATTTTTCATTCGACTAACCTCGCTTTCATCATGAGATTAGTCGCTTATCGCCCCCGCCGCATTAACCTTTGTTAAGCTGGCGGGTCTTTTTTAGTCGCTGCCGAATGCGCGACAAAGACACCGGCGTGATGCCCAAATAAGTCGCCAGTTCATATTGCGGCACCCGCGTCAGCAAATCCGGCCGCTCGGCTTGAAGCCGCAAGTAGCGCTGCTCCGGCGTCAGCTCCAGCAAATTTAAGAAGTACTGGGTATAGGCAATAAATCGGTGGCAAATACGATCTGTGAAGGCCGCCAGCGCCTGTGGATCCTGTTGCAAAGCAGCGCGAAACGCCGCCACCGGCACCGCTACCACCTCAGTGGCTTCTAAAGCCGTAATGGCAAATAGGCTCGGTTCGCCGAGATAAAAGCTTTCAAACGAGGCCACTGCTTCACCAGCGAAGAAAAATTGCACGGTGACGTCATCGCCATCCGCATTGTGCCAAAGCCTTAAGCCGCCTTTTTCCACGAAGAAAAGCTGCGTCGCCACTTCCCCTTCGCGCAGCAAATCCTCCCCGGCGGCAAAATGGCGCCTCGTCCCTGCTTGCTTGGCCGCGGCGATTTGCTGCTGCCATTGACTTAAGTCTTCTGTCATCGCTGTCGCCAGCTCATTTTCATGTAGACATCCCCAGCGCGCAGCTCTTCCAGCATTTGATCGAGGCGTTTTTGCTGGGTCGCTTCGCGCCTTGCCTGCGTAATCCACCCGAGGTAGTCGTTGCGTTGATAAGGCGGCCTGGCTTCGTAGGCCACCATCAAATCAGCGGCGGTTAAAGCCTCACGAATCGCCGCCGGCATCGCCACTTTCGGCTTCGGGGTGCGGCGCGGTTTGGCGGCGCCGCTTTGCACCTGCGCCAGTTGCCATTGCACCATTTTGGTGATCAGATCCACTGGCAGCGGCTGGTCCAGGGGCAAATGAACGGCTCCTTTGCTGTGGCGATAGCCCGTTAGCTCAGCCGCAAACTGCACGATGGGGCCGCTGGTCGGGTAAAACCCCAGATAGCCATCTCCAGCATCAAAATAGGCAATCGCTTGCCCTTGCCAAAACGTCGGCATCTGGTAGCTGATGCGCTCTTGTGCTTCCGGCAGCGCCGCTTTCAAGATGGCGTACATCGCTTTGAGCGGCGGCTGCACGGCCGGCGGTTGGGCGGCGATAAACGCCGGGATGGTGGTGATGTTGGTGGTGTCGGTTTTTTCTCTCATGGTGTGACCTCCAGATAGCGTTATTATAACCCAGCAACATAGCCGTAAAAAGGTTCCACGTGAAACACGACTAAATCTCCCTAACCCTGTATAATAAACATTGGATGCGGTTTCACCGCATAAAAAAACCGAAAGAAGGCATGCTGAATGACTGAATTTCCAAAAGACTTTCTCTGGGGCGGCGCCACAGCGGCGAACCAACTAGAAGGCGCGTATGATGTTGACGGGCGCGGCTTGTCGATTGACGATGTAATTCCTGGCGGCAAAGACCGCATGAAAATCGTTCAAAGTCCCGACTTCGATTGGACGCCGAATGCCAAGTACACCTACCCGAACCACGAAGGTATCGATTTTTACCATCACTACCAGGAAGATATTGGCTTGTTTGCCGAAATGGGCTTCAAGACCTATCGCTTCTCCATTGCCTGGAGCCGGATTTTCCCGCAAGGCGACGAAACGCAGCCGAATGAAAAAGGTCTCGCCTTCTACGATGCTGTGATTGACGAATGCCTGAAGTATGACATCGAGCCGGTCATCACCCTCTCCCACTATGAACTGCCGCTGCACCTGGCAGAAGCTTATGGCGGCTGGAAAAACAAGGATTTGATTGGCTTCTTCAAGCACTATGCCGAAACCGTGATCGACCGCTTTGGCGATAAGGTCAAGTACTGGCTGACCTTCAACGAAATCAACTCCGCAGCTGGTTTCCCGTTCATGAGCCAAGGCATGATCAGCAAAACCGGCGCCGACGACAAAAAGAATGTCTTTCAAGCTTGGCACAACCAGTTCGTCGCCAGTGCTTATGCGGTGCAGGCGGCCCATGCCAAGAATCCGGCTTGCCAAGTCGGCAACATGATTATTTTTGCCACCAACTACGCTTTTGACTCCGATCCGAAGAACCAGCTGGCGGCCTTGAAGTTCAACCAAGGCTTCAACTTCTACTGTGCCGACGTGCAAGTCCGCGGTGAATACCCAGCTTATAGCGAATCGCTGTATGAAATGTACGGCTTCACCGGCGCCGACCTCGACCGCACGCCAGAAGAGCTCGCGTTACTCAAGCAGTATCACGTCGATTTTCTCTCGTTCTCTTATTACATGTCCGGGGTCACTGATGTCACCGGCAAAGTCGACGAGAAGACCCAGGGCAACATGCTGGGCGGCGTGAAGAATCCGTTCTTGAAGGAAAGCGAATGGGGTTGGCAAATCGACCCGACTGGCCTGCGCATTGGCCTCAACCAGTTGCATGATCGCTATCAGGTGCCGCTGTTCATCGTGGAAAATGGCCTCGGCGCCAAGGATACGGTGGAAGCTGACGGTAAAATCTACGATGACTACCGCATCGACTACCTGCGCTCGCATGTAGAAGCCATTCGCGGCGCCATCGCTGATGGCGTGCCGGTGATGGGTTACACACCATGGGGCTGCATTGACTTGGTGAGTGCCTCCACTGGCGAAATGAGCAAACGCTATGGCTTCATTTACGTCGACTTAGACGATGAAGGCCACGGCACCCTTGCCCGCAGCAAGAAGAAATCGTTTGCTTGGTACAAACAGGTCATTGCCACCAACGGCGAAGACTTGACCGCCGACCATCTCGACTATTAAGCTTGACGGGGCTGTGACAAAAGGCGGTTTTGGAGCCGACTGGTAGCCTAGCCATCCACCAAGTCCGGACTTTGGACTCGGTGGATGGCGTAGCTAGCGGCTCGGCTCCGGCCTTTTGGCACGTAACTCTGCTGAAATCTTCGAAATGAATCTGGGGGTTGTGACTTTGTCGCAACCCCTTTTGCGCAAAAAGGCTTGACCCTGACGCGGCGTCAGCCTTTACCATGGTTTTTGGAGGTGACATGCATGTATTCAACCCAGCAACTGGCCACCCTGAGCGGCGTGTCGGCCCGCACTCTACGTTATTACGACCAGATTGGTTTGCTCACGCCGCCACTGACCGCCAACGGTTACCGTCAATACGGCCCGGCGGAAGTGGATCGGCTGCAGCTGATTTTGACCTATCGCGCCTTGGGCTTTGCCTTAGCCGACATTCGAACACTACTTGACCAGCCGCCAGCCCAGCGCGTGCAAGCGCTGGCCCAGCAACGCGAAAAGCTGCTCGCCAACCGCCGCCTAGTGGATCAACAGCTGGCGCAACTTGAGGTCACCCTCACTAACCAGAAAGGAGAATCAAACATGCCTGATACTGAAAAATTCGCCGCGTTTAAGCAAGCCCAAATCAAAGCCAACGATGAAGCGTATGGCAATGAAGTCACGGCCAAGTATGGCAATGCCGCCAAGGCGGCAGCGGACGCGCGTTTTGCCGGGCTGAGCGAAGCCCAATACAATGCCATGACGGTAGCCGAAACCCAGTTAAAAACGGCCCTGCTGGCGTATCTCACCGCACCAGCATTGCCAGGCGCTGACGCCGCGGCCGCGTATCACGCCCATCGCGAGTGGCTACTGGCGACCACCCCGCAGCTGACACCAGTCATGCACCGCGGGCTAGCCGCGATGTATGTCGCCGATCCGCGTTTCACCGCTTATTACACGAAGCTCACCGGCAGTAAGCAAGCCGCGGCTGCCCTCCAAGCAATTGTCGATTATTACGCTATCGAGGAGTAGTGCGTTTTTGTCGATGTTACAGCCTGTTACAGCGGCATTTACACAAAAACACGCTGTAGCCTATCAAATCACCAAAATGCGTTTTTTAGTCGCACAAGCGCTGACGTAAAGGCATTCAGGTGATAATCACCCCTGCCGTCGTTCAAATGCGAATCAGTGGCGGCTTGCGGTCAGCGTAAATGTGTTTTTTACTTGAATTAACGCTGTGGTTAAGGCGTTTCACAAAAAGGCCCCAGGCACTGACATCATTGCCAGTGACTGGGGTCAATTTGATTCACGCTTTAATCGTCATCATCGTCATCGTCGTCTTCTTCGACGAGGCCTTCCCAGGCGGTTTTACCCAGGAAGGACTGAAGCTTGCGAATGACCTGGTTGTTGTAGCCGCGCATGTTGGTCAGGAAGCTGGCCATGGCGGGGCGGCTTTCGCGTTCAGCGAGCTTGATGGCCCGGTCGATGAACATGTTCGCCGTGGTGTAGTCATGCGCCGTAGCGTCGACCATGTCGCTGGCAGTGTGATACTTCAAGGCGCCATCTTCAGGAATCTTGGTGTACTGCGTGAACTCTGCCACCGTTGAAGGCGCGATTTGGTTTTCATCTAGCAACAGTTCGCCGAGCTCATCGATTTGTTTGCGGTTTTCTGCAATCAAATCTTGGTAGTAAGCCGTCACGGCAAAGGCACGGTCGCCTTTCACGTACCAGGCGATTTGGTGCAGCTTCACATCCAGGTACCACAAGTTGGCAAGAATGTGACCGGTCATCGCGCCGGCAGTGGGTTTGTGGTGGTCGATGTCGGCTTGCTTCAACTCGGCTTGGTACTGGTCTTCAATCGTCATGTTCATTGCCCCCTAGAGATCCTTCACGCGCACTTTTTTGACTTCGTAGCCTAATTTGGTTACCACATTGGCGAGGTTATCGGCGCTGTTTTGCGTATCATCGAAATCTGCCTTCACCTTACCGGCGTTGAACAACACCTTCACATTTTCCACGCCAGGTTCTTGTTTCACGGCCCCTTCGATCTTGGTCAAGCAAGATGGGCAGGTCAATTCATCGAGCTGTAAACTGATTTTTTTATTCATGGTGATAACTTCCTTTCGCTTGATTACAGTTATAGTTTAGTCGGTTCCGCGGCAGGCTTACTTGACCGCGGTCAAGTTCGGCACTTTTTTCACTTCTTTTTCACGGCCGCCGAAGTTGATCAGGCGCATCGCGTTGAAAATGACCACCAGGATGCTGGCTTCGTGCACGAACATGCCACTGGCCATGTAGATGAACCCAGCAATCAGGCCCAGCAGGAGGAACGCCACCACACCGATGGCGATGGCCACATTTTCCCGGGTGTTCATGACGGTCTTCTTCGCCAGCTTGTAGGCGTGGACCAAGGCGGCAAAACTCGATTGCATGAGAACGATATCTGACGTTTCAATCGCCACGTCGGTTCCTGAGCCCATCGCGATGCCGATATCCGCTGTCGCCAGGGACGGGCTGTCGTTGATACCATCGCCGACGAAGGCCACCGTGCGCCCTTCATCCTTGAAGGCCTTGACGTAGGTCACCTTTTCGTCTGGCAGCAGTTCAGCGTGGACTTCATCAATGCCGAGCTGCTCAGCCACGTAATTCGCGGTTTGGGCGTTATCCCCGGTCAGCATCACCAGGTGCTTGGCGCCAGCCTGGCGCAAGGCCGCGAGCTGATCCGCCAGTTCCGGTCGAATGGTATCAGCAATCGCGTAAATCGCAGCCACCTGGCCTGCCACTGCCACAATCACCACAGAACTCCCGGTGGCTTGCAGCGCGGCCAAATCGGCCTGTTGCTGCTCATTCAAGGTCACATGATGAGCCGCCAGCAGCTTTTGGTTACCGGCACAAATTTCTTGCCCATCAACGGTGGCGGTGATGCCTTGGCCTTTAAGCGTTTGGCTGGCGGAAATGGCCAGCTGCTTGTAGTCCAGCCCTTGCGCATCAGCAGCGTTCAAAATTGCTTTGCCCAGCGGATGATCCGACAAGGCTTCCACCGCAGCGGTTTGGGTCAGGATCTGCGCGGCGTCAGCGCCGTACACCTTAGCATCGGCCAGCGCGGTTTTGCCTTCCGTCAGCGTCCCCGTTTTATCAAAAACGAAGGTATCCACTTTGGCGAAGGTATCCATGGCCTCGCCGCCTTTGACCAAAATGCCGCGCTTAGCGCCATTGCCGATCCCAGCCACATTGGAAACCGGCGCGCCGATGACCAACGCCCCAGGGCACCCCAGCACCAGCACGGTAATCGCCAGTTTAAAATCGCGGCTAACCAGAAACACGGCCAGAGCAATGATCAAAACGGCCGGTGTGTAATACTGGGCAAAGCGGTCGATGAATTTCTCGGCGTGGGACTTGGTATCCTGCGCATCTTCGACCAGTTCGATGATTTTCCCAAAGGTGGTGTCTTCCCCGACCTTGGTGGCCTTGATCTTAACGTAGCCATCGCTGAGCAGCGTGCCAGAGAAGACTCTGTCGCCAGTGTTTTTGGTGACAGCGCGAGATTCGCCGGTCACTGCCGCTTCATCGGTGTAACCTTGCCCTTCAATGACCGTGCCATCAACGGGAATGGCGCCACCGGTTTTCACCAGCACCACGTCGCCTTCTTCAACCTCGTCAACGTCGACAGTTTCAATGCTGCCGTCATCACTGACTAGCTCGGCAGTGGTTGGCGCCATCGCCGTGAGCGACTTGATGGAAGCCCGGGTTTTCGCCAGCGTCTTTTGTTCCAGGAAGTTCCCGAACAAAAACAGGAAGGTGACCACGGCGCTTTCGTTGTACTCGCCAATCACGAACGCCCCAATCACGGCGATGGTGACGAGCAGTTCGATGCTGATGACCTTCACCCGGAGCGCCGAGAGGGCGTGCAAGGCGATGGGCACCACCGCAATGATAGAAGCCACCGCAAGTAAAATCGCGTAGGCCACCGGCAGTTGGAGCAGATATTTACTGGCATACCCAGCCGCAATCAACACTGCGGTGATTGCCGTGATCTGGGTGGTATGCTTTTCGATCCATAATTGAAATTTCATTTTGTTCACCCCTTATTTGACAAGTACAGCTTAGCGCCGGGGGGGATAAAACGAATTGACCGCCGTCAAGTTGGGCAAAAAAATATTTCGTTTTCGTTGACAAAAACTAACAAAGTGAGTAAACTTCATTTCGTTAGTTAGTCTATATGTAACGCTAACTAAATAATATAAGGCAGGTGTTTTTATATGACCCAAGACAATCAAGAGTTACTGCGTTTGTTTGGTCGGCTCTTCCGCCAGCGTGGCTTCGTGCAAAGCGCCGTCTGGAATTTACGCACCGCTAATCAAGATAATGAGGAGCGCGGGCAGTTGCGCCTGCTCCGGCTCATCGCCGAACGTCAGCCATTGACCAATTCCGAAATCGTTGAGGCGCTGGATATTCGCCCCAGCTCCGCCAGCGCCTTGGTCGCCAAACTCGAAGCGAGCGGCCTCGTCAAACGCGAGCCATCCACTGATGACGGCCGTGTCATGCTGATCAGTCTGACTGACGATGGGCAAGCCTTTATCGCCTCCGCCCGAGGAGAAAAAGACAAATTGGCCGATACGCTATTCGCCGACTTATCAGCCGATGAACAGGCCCAGTTAACCACACTGCTGCGCAAACTCGTCACCAGCCTGGAAGCCAATGATGCTGATGGCGCCGCAGACGACTATTTCAAACAGCTCGGCCCCTTTGGCCCTCATCGCGGTGGTCGCGGCCATCGCTTCCATCACGGTTGGGGCGACCCGCGGTTTAACCGGCCCTTCCCTGGGTCTGATGATGAAGACCGCTAATGCTCTTGGCGCAGTCCGCTGACGATAAGCCGTGAGCACTGCTGCTCAACCAATCTCACCAACCAAAATAGGCTCACCCGACCGCTGTCAGGTGAGCCTTTTTTAATACCCAGTAAGACACCACTCGGGTTCTTGGTCATCAATGCTAGTTCCCAATCACCGGATCCCCAAAATCATCCAGCGTGGTGGCGAACAAGCGCAGCCGCTGGGCGTAACTTGGGTGGTTGCTTTGCTCGGCAATCACTTGCTTGAGCTCACTCAGATTATCGGTGATGATGCCGTCGACATCCTCAAACAACATCTGCGCCATGGTATCAGGATCATTGACCGTCCAGGCCCAAACGCTTTGATGCTGGGCATGCACCGTTTCGACCAGCTCTGAATCCAGCGTGGTCTCCTCAACGGTGTAGCCAGACAGCTGGGTCTGCGGCGCCACCAGACTAAATGGCATGATGAAGCCCGCATAAAGCTTAGGTACGCGCTGGTGAAGCTGCGTCATCAGTTTGTAGCTCAACGAATGCACCCGGTCATGATCAGCCACCAGTCGTTTAGCATAGCGACTGATAAAATGATTCAGCATCTGCGGACTGTCACTAGGTGTCGGTTTCAACTCAACAATCAGCTTCTGATTCATCGCCTCGGCCGCGGCCAAGTAGTCGTCAAAGCTGGCCAGTTTGGCCTGGTGCCCGTTTTCGCGGACCGTGATTTGCTGGAGCTGAGCCAGCGTCAGCTGATACGGCGTGCGGTTGACGCCAGTTAGCGTCTTCAAATTTTCATCATGCAGCACAATGAACTGGCCGTCTTTGGTTTCATGCAGATCCATTTCAACAAAATCAGGCTTCTCCGCCGCGGTTTTGCGTAGCGCTGGAATGGTGTTTTGCACGCCATTGCCAGCATCAACCCCACGGTGGGAAATGGTCAGCGGGTGCTCGGCCAAGGCCCCAGTCATGTAAAAGGCCCCGAACGCCGCCATAATCACCACCACAGCCCCGCCAGACACCAACACGATGATGCGCCGCAACCAGTGGTGCTTATTCGGAATCGGGCGGATGGCGGGCCTCAGCTCATCAGGCGCCACGAGAAACAGCAAGTATAAGACACTGGTAGCTCCGCCGAGCAGTGTTTGCCCCGCCAGCAGTAGCGTCAGCAGCACCACCGCCGCGGGAAAGGCGATGGTTGTCCGATCAAGCAGCGTCTGCAGACCAATCAGGCCGCTAGACCATACCCAACCCACCAGCGTCGTTCCTACCGTCAGCAGCAACAGCCGCCAGGAGTAACGCCAAAATTTACCACGGGTCTGCTGCCAAGATTGCCTGGCGGCGGTGAGGAGCGGCTGGTCCCGCAAAATCGTGTTCGGCAGCACTCGCACCCACCGCAGGCCTAGGTAAGCCGCCGCGCCGTAAAATACCGCCACCAGCACCGCAAAGACCGGTTTGGTGCTTAGCCAATCCAGCACAAAAGCGGGGATTTTGACCTTATTCAGCAAGGCTGACTGCACCACGACACCGGCAAACGGCACGATCAGGAGCAGATACACCACGAAAAAGCCGAAACTCGACGGCCGCAAGTGGCGCAAATCCGCCAGTCCTTCACGGACAATGCCCCGCACCCCCAGGCCTTCGCGCTGCTGGATGCTGGCAATGCCGCCCAGCAGTACCGCAAACTGCAGATACACCAAGACTAACAGCAGCACCAGCAACGCCAAAAGCAGCGCGGTGGCCCCTGAATGATGCAGCAAAACAAACGTGAAATTGTCTACGCCCAGATAAGGAATCCCTGCTTGGCGCAGAATCCCTGCTGTCGCCCACCGCATCAGCGGCACGGCCACCCCGGCGGTAGCGGCGGCCACCAGTTCGACCAGCAGGAGATAGCTGCCCCAGCGGGAGAAAGATTCTCGTATTAGTGAATTTATGTACCGTAATGATTTCATTGAATGTCCTCCATCGCCTTAAGTATAACGCGCGGCGGGTTTTCGCGCCTCCTGTTGCAGGCGGACCAAGCCTGGTAGGATAACAAAATGGTGGCATTAAGCCGCCAAAGCGCGCATACTAGGCGCAAAATCAGAGGAGGTCGGCACCATGCAAACCAAACTATTTCCTTATATCGCTTATCCCAGCGCCAAAGAAGCCATCGCTTACTATGAAGAAGCGTTCGGCGCCACGAATACCTATCGTTTGAGCCCGACGACAGAGCAAGCCAGTCAGTTCGGCATCCCGGCTGGGGCCGATCTGGATGCGCTGACCATGCACGGCGGCTTCACCATCCTGGGGGCCGAGATTCAATGTGCCGATGCCTTTAATGGCGCCAGCGCCCCGGCTCAGCAGCAAATCGTCCTAGAGCTCGACATTAACTCAGAGGACCCTGCCAGTGCGGCCGCCGCCGATGCGCTGTGGGCCCGGCTCGAGGCGAACCAAGCCGTGACGGTGACCATGCCATATGCCGAGCAATTCTGGGGCGGCAAAATGGGGCAATTCACCGACCGCTATGGCGTGACCTGGATGTTGCATGCCCAGCCTTGGTCACAAAAGGTGGAAAATCAGCTCCGCTAGCCGGGTATTTCCCGGGAACAATCGCGCATTTCGCGCCCGTCCCGTGGTATCAACGTTTCTAGCACCACCGATTTTACGGTGGCACAGTTTTGACCCTTTTCAAATTATTTTGGCTCATCGGGCACCTCTTTGGAGAATATCCCGTTGAGCTTTTTTGCGACTTCAAAGTTACTGTTTGGGTAGAGATGACCGTAAGTACCGAGTGTCGTTTCGATATCCTCATGCCCCAGACGCTCTTTAATCTGGAGTGGATTTTCACCAAGGCTGATCAACAGCGACACATGCGAGTGGCGGAGGCCGTGCACGGTAATCCGCTGAACCTTGGCCGCATCGCTGTAAGTGTCCACAATGGCGATAAATTGCTGGTCGGAGCACGGAATTCCATTAAGTGAGAATACCCACTCGGAATTCACCATTACCGCTTGTGCGTCCTGCCACGCGCCTAAGCACGTAACGGTATCGTCATCAAGCGCCACGGTGCGGCGGCTAGCGGCAGTCTTTGGCGCGGGCGTTTCAAACCAGTTGCGGTTGTGATAGTCCATCGTCTTATTGACGTTCACGGTCTTAGCTTCGAGATCAACGTCTGTCCACTTTAATGCCCGTGCTTCACCGCTTCGCAAGCCTGACATAAACATGAACCACAACATCGTGTGATCAAAGCGCCCTGTATACGTATCGGTATTCGTTTTGGCGAGTACCTTTTGGAAGTCAGCTTGCGTCCAGAACTTGATTTTTGCTTTCTTCTTTTTGATGAGGCCAACGACCCGCACGGGATTTTCAGTGATGATACCAAGCGCCTTAGCACGTTCAAGCACTTGGCCTAACATAATGTTGATGGTACGCGCATAGGATTGCTTACAGTCTTTGAGTACGCTGACTTGCCAATGTTGCACATCAATCGGCCGAATTTGGTCAATGATAATGTCGTTGAACCTAGTCAGATAATCGGTGTTCATCAAAACTAACCGTTGGCGGTAGGTGCGTGGTTTCACTTGGGTTTTGTACCAAGGTTTGAACACGTCCTCCATAAACTCGCCAAACTTCGTCTTCTTGATGTCCTCATCATCGTCGACCCCAGCTGCCAACATTGCAACTCTTGCTTTTTTCGCCTCCGTTTTCGTTTTGAAGCCGCTGGCGCGTTTTTGAATTCGCTTGCCAGTCCGTTTGTCAGTTCCTAAGCTCACGCGGAAGCTAAAAGTGCCGTCCGCTTGTTTTGTAATATGGTCTTTCGTAGTCAAGATAGTTCCTCCTTAACTGCGGAAAGGCCACTTGGTGCACCCTCAAGTTGGCTTAGTTTCAAGCCTAATACTGCGTCTACTGCTTCCACTGGAACACGGTCTACGCCTTTCTTACCGTACCATCCAAGGCCACGTTTGAGCAACAACTCTTTTGCCATTTTGATGATACGGCTTGCTTGCGATTGACTGTATCCCAGGTTAATAAGATCAGCTCTAGTCATCGTCAGGAAAACTGGCTGTGCTGGTACGTTAATATTCAATCAAATCACTTCCTAAAGTTTGGCGGGAGTGAGATAATCAAACCAGATAGAACCCATATTTTATCTGTGAAGGGTGACTACTTGCTTTGGTCGGCGTAGTCGCTCTTTTTTGATTCCTCACTTGGGATAATCATTTCTTCGGTTGATGCGAGCATTGCTTGTAGAACACTCATCTCCTTTTGCGTGATAGTAGCGTTGGCAATCATCGTCATCAAAATTTCTTGGGCGGTAGCTGAATCGTAGGCGAGTAACATCTTCAAGGTCGGCGCAACTTGCTTCTCAATCCACTTGTAGGTGCGTTTGATAGAGAATGGCTCTGGTTGGGTTGTTAGCCGAAGCTTCTCACCGTATTTGCCGATAAAATTCGCCCAGAGGTCGTCCAGCGGCCAACTTGCTCTAGCCTTGCCGTTGGGCTTTAAAAAACGTATATAGCGATTGATGATACCAAATATCACCTTGGCAGGGTCACGCTCGTTTAACAACGCCTCAATCGCTTTTGTTGCCCGTTCATCAGCTAAGCGTAGCTCAAAGCGGTTTTTGATTGGTGTCTGATCTAGCGGCGTGCCATATTTGAAAAACTGTTCGGCGTCTTTCTGGTATAGGCACATGTAGAATTGGCTTTTTCTCGAACCAATATACAGCGTGCGGCCAATGACGCCGTGTTCTTTATTAGCGTCTTTATGAATGCGTCGAAAAATTGAGGTAAATTCGTCGCGATCACACTTATCAATAAAGTATTGCACCGGTAGCATGTCCACATAATCATTGATGGCAAGGTCGATCCGGTTATAGTGACCACCAAGTTCATTTGCCTTTTCAAAGAAGTCATACCAGCTTCGGTGTTGGGCGAGTAGCAGACACTCGAATTCGCGACAGCCTTCACCTTTCAGTTCCAGTAACGTACCACGATCGTCATCTTCTGGTGAAGTGAAGATTTGCATTGCGCCGTGTTCAAACTTACCAGTGTAGCCGTAGAAGCCCCAGTTGTCCGGCGCGAAGAATATTGGCTTGATTTGCAATAACTCAGTCATGATGGGGATAGCATCGTGGGTGGGGAAGCGAATGCGGATATAGTCGATCCACATGGTCAGTGCTTCGTCGCCGGATAGCTCACGATAAGCACACATCAGCTGGCGTCGCATATTGTCGTTTAGCGTTTTTTTGCCGCCGAGTAGCTGATTCAGGTAACCACGGGTGATCCCGACCTTATCGGCCACTTGTTGTTGCGTCAACTTCTGCTCGGTCATCAAGTCCCAGAACTTACCTAACCAATCAGTGACCACGATTCCCGCAGTCAAATCATTTTGCATTAGCGTCTCTCCTTTGTTTTCTGGTGTTTACAGCTTTTTTAGCCTGTTGACACTCTGCCTCCACGGGGAATGCCTTACCTACGGCAATTCTACCCTGTGTTTTGTTAATACGTTCCTATCTCTGCCCCCCTATTAGACACTGGGGGCTACAGCGGCCGGCTAACGCCGACCGCCGCCGCTCGCGCTAGCGGCTTTCGCGCTGCACGCCGCGCACGGCGGCGAGGGTTCCTCCTTTCATCACTAATCGTATTGACAAGCTATACGTTAACGCAATGATATCAAGACTTTCAACAGATTTCCTTAGCTTTTTCATAGCTACATAACTTTCAAATATAGTTGTGCAACTTGGTATAGGTATTGCTGTTTGGTAATCTGATAACGAGGTGATTAATATGACAAAAGTGCACTATTTTGGCCCAAATCTAAAACGGCTCCGTATTCAAAGCGGGTTATCCCAAGCAGAACTTGGAGCTGCTTTGGATACTCCGGTTAACGGACAAGCTATTTCTAACTGGGAACGTGAGAATAACCACCCAACCTACGAGAACTTGATAGGCATTGCTAAATTTTTCAATGTTATGCCTTCAGAACTTTTGAGAACAGAAAAAGAGACCGCAGTTGGAGAAACTACGGCCATTCTTGATCGAATTGACGAATATATGCCAAAGGTGACGGAAATACGTCGGGTTATGCATATGATGAAGGATTTCTCACCGCGACAATTAGATGGATTATCGGAACAGCTTGATCAAATCATGCAATACTTTCGCCCGTACACACCTGTTGATGAAGACGGTGAACCGGAAACGGATCAGAATGGTCGAAAAATCACGAAACAATCCAAGTATCGAGATATACCTATTAAGGAAATTCATCAAGTTTACCAGGAGCTTAAGGCCATACAATCATACCGGGATGATCAGCAGAAACGGGATTGACTGATAACAATAAGGGACTAGATACAATTCGATTTTTCCAAGCAAAGTAACAACTGGACTATCACCGCCGGCATCTAAAAAAGCCTGGCATACATGCCCACTGCAATCCACGGGTATGTATGCCAGGCCTTTATGCTTTCCAGAAACCCAACAGAATTCTATTGCCAATTTCTATTTTTTGTTTGAGATACTCTCTCGATATTCCAACGGAGTACAACCAAAAAGTCTTCCTCGGTTTAAAATCGAAGTGCAACACCTGATAAAGCAGACCAATTTGCAAAAAAAGGCCATGAAGACCTATTCTTGTTAGCGACCAAACAGACAAGAAAGCAGGAATCTTCATGACCCACTCTCAGAGTACCACCAAACGCTCTTATCACCAACTAACTCCCGATGAAAGAGGCAAAATTGAAGTACTACGCACGCAGGGCAAAACTCTGAGCGACATTGCGGGTGCTTTGCACCGCAGTACAAGCACGATTAGTCGTGAGCTAAAACGCGGCTCTGTTGATCAGATGGACTCAAACCGCCAAATCCATTCTGTCTATTTTGCCGACGCTGCTCAACGTAAACATGTTGAAGCCCGGCTTAATAGTCATGCAGAAGGCTTGTTAGGGCGCTGCGACTACTTCTTCAAGGAGCTAATCAAAGTACTTAAGCAACGCCCTCGTATCCATAGCGTGGATAGCTTTGTCCACGACTTTCAGATGCGTTTTCCCCGCCTGAGATGTCCATCAACGCCAACAGTCTATCGGTACATTGACGCAGGGCTACTCCCAATTACCAACCTTGACTTACCCGCCAAACTGCGACGTCGTGTCAAACGGCCAGGATTACGCCACGCTCGGATTAACAAGCAAAAACTGGGCGAATCTATTGAAAAGCGGCCAAAGGCCGTTGACGGTCGACTAGGAGTCGGTCACTGGGAAGGTGATCTGGTCAAGGGGAAGCGAGTTGAAAGTGAACCAGCATTAATGACACTAACAGAGCGGTACTCCCGAACCGAGATCATCGTGAAGCTTCCTGACTATCACGCAGATACTTGCCGCCGCGCCCTTCAGGCAACGATAGATGAATATGGGGCTAAGGAGTTCGACTCCATCACGTTCGACAATGGTTCAGAGTTCTCATCTATAGCTAGCGTGACCGGGACGAAGATTTATTTTGCGCATCCATACTCACCCTGGGAGCGTGGATCAAATGAGAATGCTAATGGCCTTCTACGTGAGTATTTCCCAAAAGGCAAGTCATTCAAGAACGTAACCCTTGATGAGATCCAGGCAGCACAGTCGGCATTGAATCATCGCCCAAGGCGCTCACTGGGCTGGTTGCGTCCTTGCGACTATTACCCCAATATGGCATAAGCTATACCACTAACAAGAATTGGTTATAAAGTGTTGCACTTGATTTGACAATTGAGGGAGTATTTTTATTCAGAAATTAAAGCTGTAGAAGATTTTGAAAACCTTGGGAAAAACGTATGGATTGGCGCCAACGTATCCATTCTTCCAGGCGTAACCATTGGAGATAACACAGTTATTGGGGCCGGAAGTGTCGTCACTAATGATATTCCGGCAAACGTTGTGGCTTTTGGTGCTCCATGTAAGGTAAAGCGTGAAATAAGCGATCACGACAGACAGTTTTATTTCAAACAGCGCCGTCTCGATGTAACCGACTAGTTGAGTTACTAAGCAAGCTTTCAGAGAGCATCGAGCCATTTTGAAAATTCATTGCAAGCATTGTTAAAAAAGCCACCGGCCAAGCCGGCTATACTCCTTCATGGGTAAACAAGCAAATAATTAAAGCTTGTCTTCCTAGGAAGGAGTTTTTGTATGGGCCGGAAAGGTTCACGTTATACAATCGAAGAGAAGCTGTTCTACATTGGTCTGATTCTGGACGAAGGATTTAGCCCACGTGCAGTTCAGCGAGATCATGGTGTCCACCACGATCAGATAAGTAGGTGGCTGGAATATTTTGAAGCTAAAGGCATACAGGGGCTTAAAGCAAGGCGAACCCAACGGAGGTACTCCTCAGAGTTTAAGCTGGAAGTTGTTCATAAGTATCTTGCAGGACACACATCGTACCCTGAGCTTGCCCGAGAATATCGTATTCCCAATCTATCAGTCATCCATCAATGGGTTTCCCGTTATACTAGTGGTAAATCACTACAGACTACTAGGAGGGCCAAACCAATGAAGGATGGACGCCAGACCACGCAGCTCGAACGTGTCGAGATTGCACAATGGACCATCGCCAATGATTACAACTATATCGAAGCAACAGAGCACTTCAATGTTTCATATGGTCAAGTTTATTCGTGGGTCAAGAAGTTTGAGCAAGGCGGCGAAGCCGCCCTATCAGATCGCCGTGGCAAAGCCAAAGAAGACAACGGTCACCTTAACGAAGTAGACCGTCTGAAGCTCGAGAACAAACGGCTACAGGCGCGGTTGACCCGTGTATCTACGGAAGCTGCGCTGCTAAAAAAACTCCAAGAGCTGGAAAGAAGGAATGCCGATCAGACGAACAATATCAGGCCATTCAACAACTCTCACAAGAAGTAAATCTCGACTCCGGGCATCCTTATGGTATAAGCGAGGCATGCCGTTACTTGGGTATATCTCGTGCAGCGTACTACAAGTGGATACATCGTAAGGTGTCAGTTCATGAACGGGAGAATCAGGCTATTCTGGCCTACATCGTTGACCTAGAGGAGAAGAATCATTATATCTTTGGAGTCAAGCGACTCACGACGTATATCAATGCGGAGACACCATATCATGTGAGCCATGGCCGTGTTCGTAGAATTATGCTTCGGAATCATATTCAAGCCTCTATCCGTGTGGCAAAGCACGATCGTAAGGTTGAGAAGAAGGAATTTCTACTCGCCAACAAGCTATACACCGTTAATGTAGGCCACGCTTTCCACCCAAGCGCATCCAATAAGGTCTGGGTGACTGACTGTACTGAGATCCGTTACGGTCAAGACGGAAGGCAAAAATTGCGTCTGAGTGCCGTGAAGGACCTTTACGATCACAGTGTGATCGCTTGGTGTGTCGCATCTACCGAAACGGCGGCGCTCACCACCAAAACGATGAAGATGGCTATCGAAAACAACGGTGGAATCAAGCCTGAAACTACTCATAGTGACCAAGGCTCCGCGTACACCGGTAGAACATACAACACCTTGTTAGCAGGTGAAGGCATTATTCACAGCATGTCGAGGCCCGGTACACCTGGCGACAATAGTCCGATGGAGAGTTTGTGGAGCCATCTCAAAGTCGAGTGGTTCGCATTTGAGTATTGCCTATCCGAGCTTGAAATGATGAAGAGCATTGAGGCGGCCATTCACTGGTATAACTACGAACGCCGCCAAGAAACACTAAACGGCATGACCCCAATGGAATATCGGGATCATGCCGTTAAGAAAACTGCATAGGCACTTTAATTATTTGACCTGTCTACTTGACGAGGAACAGCTCCGCCAGTGGCTTTTTATCCCCGCTCTAGATTAAAAATACTTATTTGGCGCAAATAATGTCCGTGCCATCTCTATGCCCGCTGCGGCATCAATACAGACCAACCTTGAGTATGAAACGCGAAGCACAATGGACGCCAAGCGTTTTTCGTCAGTTTCACCGGTTTGCCGCCAGCGATACGCACCATTTGCATTTCGTAGTAGCTCAAACCAATATAAGCACCAGCTTTGCGATCTAGACATGGCAGTCCAGTCGAAAGCCGCTCTAAGTTGATTTCAGTGAAGGCGCCTTTTTTGACCTGGTTGGGTAAGTCTGGAATTAAGGCGGTCGCACGTGCTAAGCCAACCATTTCGGTCTCATGATTGGTGACTGCGGTTTCCATTCCGTGTAATGTTCTGAAGCCTCCGGTGACGGCGATTGGGGTATCGATTCCCGCCTTGGCCTTAGCAGCGTAGTCAATGAAGAAGGCGCCCTTACGATTGTCCCCTTGAATCACTGTGTTTTCATAATTACCGCCAGAGATTTCAATCAGGTCTACCCCTAAATGAGCCATCCGGTGGATCACCTGAATTGATTCCGCTTCGCTAAAACCACCAGCACGAAAATCAGAGGAGTTAATCTTCAAGCCGACTGGAAAAGCTGCACCGACTTGTTCACGAATGGCCAAATACACTTCCTCAATGATCCGCATCCGATTCTCAAGTGAACCACCGTAGTCATCAGTGCGGCGGTTCGATAATGGTGACAAGAACTGATTGAGCAAATAGCCATGCGCGGCGTGAATCTGCACACCGCCAAACCCAGCCATTTTAACAATCGCCGCCGAGCGAGCAAATTTGGCCACGATTTCATGAATTTCTTCAAGGGGAATTTCTTCAATAGTCAACGCCCGTGGTGGATTGAACGCAAAAGCATTTGGCCCTTCCAGTGGCACAGCGCTTGGTGCGACGGGATGTAAGGCGACGTGTTTGGCAGCTTGATGACCGGGATGATTCAGCTGGACCCAAGTTTGCGCACCGTTCACGCTACCGGCCTTGGCCCACTCTTGCAACAGCGGCAAGTCGCGATCGTCTTCAATCACCACATTACCTTTTTCACTAATTGCTTGAGCATCGATCATGACGTTACCAGTGATCAACAAGCCTGTGCCGCCATTGGCCCAGGCTCGATAAAGTGCGATCAAGCGCGCTGTGGGCCGAAAACGCGCATCACCCATAACTTCGCTCATTGCCGGTTTCATGAACCGATTCTTAATTTTAGTGCCGTTAGCCAACATCAGCGGCTGAAACATGATAGATTGATTCATATGGTTTTCTCCTATTTTTTAACGTTTAGACATTTAAACGTATAGGCCTTAAAAATGGTCGTCCAAAACGACTATTTTTTGCCTGCGACATCTGCCTCAAGCGCGGTGACCAGTTGTTTGAGTAGTCCGAGTGCGTCTGCCATGTTGGTGCGGTAGTAGCGCTCTGTTCCGACTTGGTTGACCGCTAATATTCCAGCATCACGCATCAACTTGAGATGATGCGAGACTGCTGGGCGTGACAGCGATAATCGATCTGTGATTTCACTGACGGTAAGTTGATCGGTTTGGCAAAGCATCAGCAAAATCCGCTGTCGGTTCTCATCGAGTAAGATAGATAATACCGGAGCGCTTTTTTGAAAAATCGCCAGCGTTTCCTCTGAATTATGTTTAGTCATCGATATCTCCCGTATAATAGTTCTAACGTTTAACATCTTAAACACTAAAACTTATTCTGTAGTCTTTGTCAAGTACAATTTAGAGGACATAAACATAGAGAATCAGCTTTTTTTCAAGAACCGTAACCCAGGCTCGATGTGTGCTTCGCTTGAAAATGACGGCACGGTTTGCTAAAATTTAAAAGATGTTATTAAAACTTAAATAGATCAATCGGTTGACGTAAGCTCAAGGTTTTCTCTTTCAGGGGTGTGAAAGAGGTACTTGGCTTACGTTTTTTGTATGAGGAGGTTTTGGTTTGGAATTTTTAGGCGCACTTGTCATCATTTTGATTGCTACCAGTTTAATCGGCCACTTGGCAGCGCGGATTGGTATTCCGGCAGTGATCGGTCAGTTGCTCGTTGGTATCGTGCTTGGCCCAGCATTGTTGAATTGGGTGCATCCCAATGAGTTTATCCATATTTTTTCAGAAATCGGGGTCATTATCTTGATGTTCATTGCCGGATTAGAGAGTGACCTTACGTTGTTGAAAAAATACTTACGTCCTAGTGTGATTGTTGCATTGTTGGGCGTCTTGGTCCCGATGGCGCTGATTTATCCAGTCGGGCTTTGGTTCGGACTGACCCAGTTTGAAAGCCTATTTTTAAGTGTCATCTTTGCCGCCACATCTGTTTCAATTTCGGTGGCCGTGATGAAGGAGTTGAACTTACTTGATAGCAAAAGTGGTTCGACGGTTCTTGGCGCGGCGGTGGTCGATGATGTGTTGGCGGTCGTTTTACTCAGCATTATGGTCAGTGTAATGGGTACGACGACGGGTTCGACCACGCAAATCCCACTGGCCCTGACTTTTTTGGAGCAGTTGATCTACTTTGTCGCGATTTATTTCGTCGTGCGCTTCATCGCCCCGATTCTCGCCAAGCTCGGGACCAAATTACTGATTCCAGTCGGACCGACGTTGATGGCTATGATCTTATGTTTTGGCATGGCGTATATCGCGGATCTGATCGGGCTGAGTGCAGTTATCGGGGCCTTCTTTGCCGGGATTGCGATTGCCCAGACGCATGTCGCTCATGAAGTCGATCAAAGTATTGAACCGATCGGCTACGCGATTTTCATTCCCGTGTTCTTCGTTTCGATTGGGCTGAACATGTCGTTAGCCGGAATCGAACACGACTTATTATTGATCGTCGTCTTGACCGTTGTCGCTACGCTGACTAAGCTTTTGGGTGCAGGTAGCGGCGCCAAATTTTCCGGGTTTGCTTTAGATGAATCATACTTAGTCGGTGCAGGTATGGTTTCACGCGGAGAAATGGCCTTGATTATTGCGCAGATCGGCTATCAAGCCAAGCTGATCAGCGGGGATTACTATTCAGCAATCATCACCGCAGTCATCTTAACAACGTTATTGGCACCGTTTCTGCTCAAACATGCTGCGCGTCGCATTAACGCCTAGATACAAAGATACGGTCAATCCTTAAATCACGGATTAGCGGTATTTGTTTGCCTACCCTTGCGGATCAGTCACGCGGTATTGTAGCCACAGCGTATCTTCGTCTAATACCGTGGCGGTTTGTAACCTGAAACCGATTTGACGCGTATGCTAATCGTGATTGCGCCAGAACTAAGCCATCGCAACGATCAGAGGCAACGTCGCATTGATCCGCTCCAATCCATTATGAGATCGCCAGCTGGGATTGGTGAGGAATTTACTGATTTCTATGTTCAATGACACGGCGGCCACCACAATACGTTGGCTCAGCACGGCTCATCCAGCAACTCGGCGATCATAAATTTCGCGCTTTCATTTGAGCGTATTCTTAGGAAAGACCTTAGTTTGGACCTATAATGCAAGGAAGAAGTGTTTGTAGCACTTAATCTCAACAAAAAGAGCCTACTGAAAATCAGTAGACTCTATACTTGAGATGGCACATTAGTGGCACATTCCAATAGCGTTTTAAATAATGTTGGGACAACAATACGCTCTAAAAAGCGTGTTATACTGCGATTATTAGATTTAAGCATTCGAGAATATTATTTCCCGGGCAATATCACGCCACACAAAAATCACCCAAGCCAACGTTGGCCTGGGCGATTTTGCGTTCATGTAGCTGTTTAGTATGCCCCTTTGATGACAAAGTAGCTGCCGCGAATGGTGCCGGCGAGCTTCGACTTTTGCCGAGCAAACTTGAACTTGTCGGCCAGCTCTGCCGGCACAGCCATGCCGTCTGAGAGTTTGAAGCCCACAGCGCGCTTACCACCATCAGCTAGCGTGTAGAGGACGTTGATGGCCAGGCCGTCTTCGTAAAAGACATAAGTCCAGCGCACCCCTTCAACTTCCAACTGAGCCACTTCAAGCGGCTTAGCGGCAATCACAACGTCTTTTTCTTTCAAAATTGTCGCCACATACGCCACTAATTCCGGCCGTTCTGCCGCTGGCTCAGTGGTAAAAGGCACCTTGTATTTGTTCCAGAAGTAGCGCGCCTCGTTTGCGCGCAAGCCAGCCAGGGCCGGTGCCACCGGCGAGCTGGTCAAGCCTGCGTCGCTGACGGTTTTAAAATCCACAGTATATGCCATCGGGTTATCCTCGGTTTCGTTAGGTTGGGGCTACATCTTCATGCCCATTTTCATATAAGAATCCATCCCTGCCATCCACATTGTCTTGGGATCGACGCCGCGTTCTTCGGCAAAGGCCTTGGTCAAGGTACCCATATCCATCAACTTGTACTTAGGCATTGGCCGATTCGGGTCATAAGACTGAATCTGGGCCATCATGCCGCCATCTTCGTGTTCGATGATGTGGCAATGATACATGTAGACGCCAGGCAGGTCAAACCGCACCAGAATGCGCACCGTTTCGCCGGGGTTAACGCCGACCGTATCTTTGTAGCCATGTTCATTCGGGTAAGGCGCGCCACCATTGCGGGAAATCACCAGGAACTGGGTGCCATGCACATGGAACGGGTGCACCATGCCGCCATGCATCGTGTTGGTATTGGAAACATCCCAGTACTGTGCCAACCCGATCGGCTGGGTCGCATCAATGCGCTGCATATTGAACTTCTTACCATCCAGCGCCACGGCTTCATCCATGCCGCTCATCACAACTTTGCGCACCGGCGTGGTCGGTAAGACCTTCGGCGCGTGAATCTCCAGCAAGTGGTCAGGTAAAACGCGATCATCGGCGGCAAATTCATGAATCTTAAAGGTCACAATCGGCACATCATCCGAATACAGGGTGACGGTATCGCCTGGTTTGTAACCTTTGAAGTCGACGATAATTTCCGCGCGCTCCGCACAGGTCAGCATTAAATGGGTCAGCTGCACGGGTTCTGGCAGCAAGCTGGAGTCGCTTGCGATTTGCGTGAACTCAAGGTCATCGGAAAAATGCAGCCGCCACTCACGGCGGTTAGCGCCATCGAGAATGCGGAAGCGGATTTTTTGCCGGGTGACATCGAAGTATGGGTTAATGGTCCCGTTGATCATTGCAGTGGGCCCTTGCACGCCGTCTGGATCATAATCCGCGTGATAATCCCATTGATTATCTTCGTGGAAGCGGCGATCCTGCAGCACCAGCGGAATATCGTCGACGCCATAGTCATGCGGAATCGGCAGGTTCAGCTCATGGTCATCATGCACAATCACCATTGCGGCCAGGCCGTGCCAAACCTGCTCCGCCGTGGAAGGACAAGGATGCGCGTGCAGCCAAGTCGTTGCCGCCGGCTGATCCAAGGTGAAATCGATTTGTTTGCTTTCGCCTGGATAAACCGGGGCGTGGCAGCCCCCATCCACGTAAGGACCGGAAACTGCAAGCCCATGCCAGTGGAACGTCGTGAGCTCATCGAGTTCGTTTTTCAAAGTGATGTGGATATGCTTGCCTACTTTGAACGCAAAGGTCGTGCCCAACAGCGGGGCGTTATAGCCCCAAGTCTTGGTCTTTGCCCCTGGCAGGAGCTGGGTTTCCCCTTTCTGCGCTGTCAACGTATAGTAAGCATCCGTGTCGGTTTCGGAATCCGGCTGCACCAGCGCCGGAATGGCGAGTGGCTGCGCCGGCGCATCAGCCACCTCAAGCGGGATATAGCCGCCATCATGCGTGTTGTATGCTGGTTCGTCGAAAAAGTAGTCCTGATAGACCGTTGCCATTCAAATCTCCCCTTTCATACGCCTTGATTTTAACACCTACACCGGCTGTCTTGAAAGGTGTAAGATAGAATCGTTCTAAACAAGAAGGAGACGATACAATGTCAAAACTCAAAGCTTGGATCATGGTCATCCTCAATCTACTGTTAATTTACCTGGTTGCCACCAATAGTATGTGGGCCATGTGGTTAATGGCAATCATTATGCTTTTAGACGCGCTGATGGGATTGTGGATGGCGTATCAGAAAAAATGAATCATTAGTCAGGCGAAAACCAGCCTCGCCCCGCTGCCTTTTTAGTTGCGCTACACGAGGCTAACGCCTGAGCGACTAGCTACGGCTCGAACACCGAAGCCAAAGCGCGGCTTCAGTGCCCGAACCTAGGCTACTCGTCAGGCTAAAACCAGCCTCGCTCCGCTGTCTTTCTAGCTGCGCTACACGACACCAACGCCGGCGTCGCTCCGTTGCCTTTCACTTTATGGCATAATAACAGCGAGGTGATTTTATGCAGTCGATGCTAGATTTCGCGCAAACGCATGCCGAAGTTTCGTTTAACGAGCTCCCCCTAACGCCAGTGGACGGCGTGATTTTGGCGCAGCTCGCGTATTTTGCCTTCGATCAGTTGCCGACTGCTAGTGGCATGCTCGGCGGATTGACTAGGCCCAAGCAGGTGACGCTCCTGACTCAGGACACCTGGCGGCCCGAAGCCAATGCGCAGCTGCTCCACACCCTGGCCAAAGCGCCGCGATATCAGCACATCATTTGGCATGATCAGGTCCAGCAGCTGGATCTCGATGCCCAAAAGCAATTCTCCGCCATTACCTTCAGCCTGCCCAACCAGCAGCAGTATCTTGCTTTTCGCGGCACGCGGGCGGCGTTTGTCGATTGGAAGGAAGATTTCAACATGGCCTACATGCAGACCATCCCTTCCCAAAAGGCGGCTTTAGCCTATCTCAAAACCATTGCGGCCGCTTACCCTGGCCCGCTCATTCTGGGCGGGCATTCCAAAGGCGGGACGCTCGCGACCTACGCTTTCGTCAAGGCGCCCAAGCACCTGCAAGCGCGCATTAGCGCAACTTATAACGCCGATGGCCCCGGCCTGGGTGAAGCCTTGCCAGAGGCGCTCATGAGCCGCCTGCACAAACTGGTGCCGCAAACCAGCTTGATTGGCACCTTGTTTGACCCCACCGCTGGGTTTTCAGTGGTCAAAAGTGATGCGCATGGCTTCGGGCAGCATGACCCGTTCAGCTGGGAAGTAGCGAATGAGGACTTCGTATCCCTGCCCAAAACCGACCAGCTCTCCCAGCTCGCGCAAACCACGATTGCCACCTGGACCGCCAGTTTGGATGAGGCCACCAAAGAAGCCTGCCTCAACGCCGCCTATGCTTTAATTACGCAAACCGACGCCACTTCCTTTGCCGAACTGAAAGCCGACTGGCCCCACAATGCCCAAGCCATTTTTAGTGGCCTCCGTCATGGTGATCCCATGGCCCGCCAGCAGTGGCTGTTTGCCATTGGCCAGCTGATTGTGGCCTTGCGTGGGGCGATTTTACCCACCCTATCCAAACCGCAACGGCCGCATTTCGACTGGCCTTGGGCTAACGCGAAGCACGAAAAAACCGATCAGTAAGCGCTGATCGGTTTTTTGTCGGTAGGTGGCAAGATATCAGCGGTTCCACGTGAAACAAAAACTATTCGAGCCACGTTGGGTCAGCCAATAATGCCTGCAAGGCATTGAGATAAGCACTGGCATGGTACCCATCAGCCACCGCGTGATTAACGGTCAAGGACACCGGCATGAGCCATCGGCCTTCAACTTGCGTATATCGGCCGGCCTGAAGCACCGGGAATAGACTCGGCAAACCATCCACGGGCTGTGGCGTGTAACTGTCAAACGCCAGCCACGGCAGCATGCCACATGCGAAACTATTGGCCGGCGCATCAGGTTTGCCCACTGGCCCATGGGCGTGGCGTGCCTGCTGCATATCAGCTTGCACTTGCGCATAAAAAACGGCTAGCTCCGGATCAAAGGTCGTCCAACAACTGGAGATACTGTGATCATCGTGGATCACCGAATAACTAGGCGTCAGCTGGTTATAATAGCCGAGTTGACCGTCGTTATCTGCCATTCGCAACTCCTGCGGCAAGGCTTTGGTGGCAGCGTAGAGGTACAGCGGAAAGAAGTGGCGGTCGCCTTTTTTGCGGTAAGTATTGGTGATATCAAGCTTGAGCGAAATGGTAAAGCTCATTGGTTGCATTTTCGTGAAATAGTAATAATACGGCAGCCGCGGCCAGGTCGCGCGATCAATTTCGGTAAACGGCATAATAACTCCTTTAGTATTCTGGGTGGATGCGATCGGTCCATTCAGCCAGCAGGTCTTTGAGCGTCGCACGCATGTTCACGACTTTGGCAGCATCCTTTTTGAATAGCACGCTATATGCAAACGCCTCAGCGCCATCTGCATCCCAAGCACGCTGCAGCGGCTGATCGTGATAAGCGCCGCGATTCAAGTTGAGCTGGTAGTACACCCAGCGATTTTTGATGTTCGGCACCGCCGCAATGAAGCGCTGATGGGTGCGAGTGTTTTCAATTTGAATCAACCGTATTCGGTAACCTGCTGCTTGTAGGCCAAGCGCGCCGCCTTTTTCGTTTCTGGGTTCAAAATATCCTCCAATAATCGCGGCCGTCTGGCGTCCGCGCCAAGAAGCCGTAATCGATCAAGTAACGCGTTAACGTGGCATCATCAGGCGACCAGCGCCGTAATTTCGCCTGCACGGCCAGGCGTGAGTAGTGTACATCCGGCTCGAACCCCTGCACCATGCGCGCAATCAGACAGACCCGGCGCTTTTCCTGCCGCGGCCAATGTGCCAAAGTTGGCGCCGCGGTATAGTCGACGTCGCGCTTTAATTCTTTTTCATAGTCGGCATTAGTGATGCCCAGGGACTGGGCCGCAAGCGGTAGCGCTAATCGTTGAGCGCCCTCCCCAAACGCGGCATGATACTGGGCCAGGTACAACTCAGCCTGGGCCGCTTTTTGGCGAAACGTATAGCGCTGATGGCGCACCGTGCTGGGCGTAACCGCGGTGGCGGCGGCGATTTGAGCATCACTGTCACCGCGGGCAAAGGCTGCCAGCAATGCTTGCTGCGTCGCGGTCAGCGTGTTGTGTTTGCTGGAATCAAATAGCTAGTCGTGTAAGTCGGTCATCTGCTGCCCTCCGAGCCAAAATATTACCTTTGTTGACGAATACTGTCAACAAAAAATTGTAAATTAAGCTTGTGCGCTTTTTTCCGCCCGCACAATCAGCATCATCGGGGCGCGGGTCCAGTCCGCCTTGGCCTCAATGTCCGCCTTGGCCTCAATGTCCGCCTTACTACCGCGCGGTTCCGCCACAGCAGTCAGTTGCAAGCCACTGCCCAGCACACTGTTAACAATCGTGCTTAAGGTGTGATGATACTTGGTGACCGTTTGCCCCAGAAATTGCGTGGCCCGCGCGCCTTCATCGAAGTAGTGATCCACCGGCCACACCCGCTGCCCGGCCGCGGTGGTCACCCACTGCTCGCTGCCTTCTGCAGTGAACAATGGGTGTTCAATCGTGAACAGCAGCACCCCGCCTGGCGCCAGCATTGTCGCGACATGGTGCATCACGGCTGAGAAGTCCGCCACGTAATGCAGGGCCAGTGAACTGAGCACCACGTCAAAGCTGCCTGGCGCGGCGGTAAAGGTGGCGAGGTCTCCTTGCTGATAAGTGATGGCAGGATGGCGGTGGTGCGCCTCGGCCTCGGCGAGCATACGCGTTGAGCTATCAATGCCCAGCACCGCCTTGGCCCCATGCTCGGCGGCATACTCACAATGCCAGCCGTACCCGCAGCCCAGATCCAGCACGTGTTTGCCTTTGAGGTCCGGGAGCAGCGCCTGAAAATCGGGCCACTCGCCGGCGGCATCAAGGCCATGCTGGCTGCGCGGCATTTTGGCATAGGCTTCAAAGAATTTGGCGTCGTCATATGTATTCGTCATCGCTAATCCTCCTAAGTGGTTTTGCTTCATTTTAGCCCATTGCTCATCGGCCGGCGATAGGTTGCAAGTAGCGGTGAAACTGAAATACGCTTTTTAATCATCGCCAGCGCTATCTCAATGGGTCCACCACATGCAGGCATTGTACTTTTCTATTATTCAAAAATAACAAATTGAATATAAAATAACTGATGTTGCTTTTTATCCGCACACCAGCCTACAATGGTTGCTAGGGGGAACTTTCGCGGATTGGAGGACACTATGGACAAGTCAATTAAAATACGTTTCAAAATGTACAAGGCCGGACGGCGCTGGCTAGTTGCAGCAGCGGCGGTTGCGGCTTTTAGTGTCGGTACCGCTCTAGCCACTGGTCAAGGCGTCAACGCCGCCACCACGGATAGCACCAGTGGCACCACCACAGCGGCCACTGCGCCGGCGGCCACGGCAGATGCGACGGCATCGACCGCAGCGCAGGCGACCACCGCAGCTACCCCTGAAGCGACTGCAACTCCTACCGCGACGACTCAGACCCCTGAATCCACCCCAACTACCGATAACACAACGGCATCCACGCCGACAACCGCGACTGCCCCAACCACAGCGACAACGACCGCTACCCCAACCAAGACAACAACAGCCGCTGCGCCTACTGCCACTGCCATCGCAGTGACCCCTCAGGCCACGGCTAAGGCGGCAGCAGCAACCACGACGGAACCGGCAATTCAGCAAACCAATACCGCCGGTGACGTCCAGCCAGCGGTTGATCCAAGCAATGGCGCCATCACCTCTGATACTGGTGTGACCCTCAACGCCTGGCTCTCAGCCGAAAACGCTGACGGCACCACCTCGACCACCGGTTACAACGCCAGCCAAGGACTCAATCAAATCGCCAGCACGGCGAAGAACGTGCAGCTGCATTATGAAATCAGCAATACCACTGGCAGCGATATTGCGAATGTGTCGGCTCAACTCTACTTGCCGCCAACCGGGCAAAATAACGTTAACGGCACGGCTAACGGGCCAACCTTCACGATTACTTCCACCATTTATGATATCGAAAATCAAATCCACCAGGCTGGTTACACCAGCAACTACAGTGAACAAGGGAACGTCATTTGGCCTGGGCACTGGTATGATGCCAGTCACTTCGTTGCCAACTTCGATCTTCAGCAATTGAGCCGTATCTGGTACTCAATCGGGACCTTGGAAGCTGGGGCTAAGCTCGATGTTGTGATTGATCTGACCTTGAATGACACCCCCACTGCCAACACCGGGGTTTCAAATGTCAGCCAGTTTGCCATTCAAGATAGCACCACCCCTGGCTCAATCCCAACCGCCTATTACAGCCTGACCACGCCAACCCCTGCGCCTGTCACCATCGGCAGAGGCAGTGTTTCAACCAGCATCGGCGCGACTGGCAATCAAGCCACCAGTCAGTTTACAACTGAAGATGCCACCGATAATGTCGCCGAGGCGCAAACCCAGGTCAACTATGCAGACGTTAACGACTTGAGTGCTAGCTTCACTATTGGCAATCCAACCAGCGCTGCCCTCAACATTCGCCCCGTTATTTTGCTGCCGATTTACAATGACAACAATAGCAAATGGGTACTGGATGCCAGCAAGGTGACCGAAGCAACCTTTGAAGACGCCTTACCTGGCCTCACCGTCAAGTATTCCAAAGATGGCGACGATGGCAACTATATGACTTACGCGGAACTCATGGCCGCCTATCCAGACTTTACCTGGGATCAACTACAGTCCATCTGGATTGATGGCCCTGTGGCCGCTAACACTAATTACACCGTCAACCTGCCGATGATTTACACTGGCACGAAAGCAGGCCTTGCGACGGCCGGGGTTGGTCAAATCGGGGTGTTGGACTACGACATGACGGACTGGTCTGACGAGGACATTTTCAGTACCGCTTCGCTCGTGACCTACTCCTATGGTAGTGCCACTTCAACGCGCACCATCAATTTCGTTAACGCCGATGGCACGACTGCCAAGGATCCGGTCGTTCAAACCATTAACTACAAGACGGTCACCAACGATCAAACTGGCGAAACAATTTACACTCCACAAGGTGCCTACTATCAATACGACGTGCCAGAACAGGCTGGCTACACCGCTGATCAGACCACGATTGCTCAACAAGCCGTGGACGCGACCAACGTGGCTCCAGAAAACACTGCAGTCACCGTCACCTACACCCCAAAGATGACTTACGGCACGGCCACCAGCACCCGGACGATTCATTTCGTTGATGCTGAAGGTAACGTGCTCCGTGATCCAGTGGAACAGACCATTGCCTACAAGACGGCCACCAATGCGGTCACCGGTGACACGATTTACACCCCGCAAAATGCTTACTATCAATACGATGTGCCAGCCATTGCTGGGTACAATGTTGATACCAACCAGATTGCGCAGGAAACCGTTAAGCCTGGCACCGCGGTCGCCGATAATACCGACGTCACCGTCACTTATACCCCAAAGATGACTTATGGCACGGCCACCAGCACCCGAACGATTCATTTCGTCGACGCGTCTGGTAAAGAATTACGCGACCCAGTTGTGCAAACCATCACCTACAAGACCGTGACGAATGCAGTCACTGGCGAAACGGTTTACACCCCTCAAGGTGCCTACTATGCCTACCAGGTACCGACGATTGCGGGTTACCACACTGACGCCACCGTCATTGCTCAGTTGGCAGTGGGTGCTAGCGCCACCGCGCCTGAAGCTATCGACGTTGCCGTGACCTACACCAAAGACGCGGCGGTTGTGACCCCAGCGCAGCCAAGCACCAAGCCGAGTGTTGCCACCACGACGAAACCAGCTACTGGCAGCAAGACCACGACCAAAGTGGCTGCTCAGGCAGCCGCCAAGAAGTTACCTAAGACGGGCGACGAAGCAAACGCCTCAATCGCATTGTTAGGTAGTGCCCTCATCGCCTTGGTTGGGGTTGCTGGCTACCGCAAGCGCGTTTAAACCAAGATGAACGGCAAAAACGACAGTCTCCGGACTGCCGTTTTTTTGTTGCCCCGCAGATGCGCTGCCCGCGCCAAAGTGTGCTTCTTGGTATAATGATGGCGAGATGGGAGGAGATATTTTGGCGATCAAATTAGTATTAAGTGATATCGATGGCACCTTAATCAACGACGAAGGCGCCATTCCTGCGGCCAACCGTACCGCAATTCGCGCTTTTGTGGCAGGTGGCGGGCAGTTCTGTCTCGCCTCCGCCCGGCCGCCGCGAGCGATGACAGCACTTGCCCAATCGCTTGGCCTGACGGTGCCGCTGGTCAGTCTGAATGGAGCGTTGATTACGACGGTTACGCCTCAAGGCACCTTCACCATCTTGCACGACCAGCCGCTACCAGCCGGCGCGGCCGCTCAGATTACCGGCTTGGTCACCAGCAAGCACCTGCCTATCAGCGTCAACTACATGGCGGGCCTTGATTGGATCGTCGCCGAGAACGACGCTTGGGTGCGCCAAGAAGTCGCCATCACCGGCTTTGCGCCGACCAGCTTTAACGCCGCTAGCTTATTACTCACGAAAAAGCCCGTGCATAAGCTGCTATGCATGGGCGCACCGGCGGCAATTAATCAACTTGAGGCGGCCATCACTGCGTCGGGTCTATCGGTGGCAGTGAGCCGCTCCAAGCCCACCTACCTGGAAATCACGCATCCCCAGGTGTCAAAAGCGGCTGCCTTGGCTTTTTTAACCGCCCATTTTGGCTTAGATCAAGCCGCCACCATGGCCATCGGTGACGGCGATAATGACCAGCCCATGCTTAAAGCCGCTGGGGTGGGCATCGCCATGGGCAATGGCCTGCCAGGCGCCTTAGCCGCGGCGGATCATGTCGTGGCGGATAATAATCACGCCGGCGTGGCCGAAGCGCTGACCCGCTTTGCTTAACCCGCTCACTTGAGCGGGTTTTTTGCCGTCAATTCGCCTAGTATGGCGGCTTTTTGCATCGGTGTTTGCACAATCCTCAACTTCGCCGGCGGCACCGCCGCGAGCAGTGGCAGAAGCGTGGCCTTGGCGCGAGCGTCATAGCCCCAGACATACGCTAAAAAGGCTAAATATTCGCGGTCAAGATGTTCTTCAAAGCCTGGCGCCATGTCGGGGCGCGTCCGCGGATCACGCCGAAACGCCAGTGAGCGCCGCAGCACCCGCGCCATCGCCACCACCCGCGGCGTACGAAGCCAAATGATGAAATCCGCTTGCGCGATGCGCGCCGGCAGGGTGCCGGTGTAGTTACCATCAATCACCCAATCGGCATGCGTGGCCATGAAAGCGGTCTGAGCGGCCTGAAATCGAATTTTAGCGGCTTCGCTGTAATCCGTGGCGTGCCACAACCGGTCCAGCGCCAATAGCGGCCAGCCAGTCGTCGCGTGTATTTGGCGGGCTAAAGTTGATTTACCCGTGCCACTATTGCCAATCAAAACCACTTTCATCTTTTCCTCCCAATAAAAAAACTACTGGTCATCATGCTACCAGTAGTGTCAAACTCAACTCAATGCCCTCACTGTCTTCACCAGGCCGGCCGAGACGGCTTGGCGCTGTTCTGCCGGCATCGCCTTGAGCAGATTGATCAAGGCCAAGGTATCGATATCGGCGAAGTCCTCAGCCACGAAGAAGTCCGAAACTTTTAAGCCCAAGGCTTCGCCGATGGCTGCTAACTTTTTGATACTGATGTTGGTGACATCCCCCCGCTCGACGCGAGACAATAAGCTCACTGACACCCCAGCTTCTTCGGAAAGCTGTTCGATGGTGAGACCTAATCGTTTTCGCCGCGAGCGAATAAGTTTACTGATATTCTCTATCATCGCTGCGCCCCTATTCTCCATGTATACGCTATCACCTTAATGTAAACGCTATCATAGTTGAAGGGCTTATACACTATATAAATCAATCAATAACGCTTTATACGGCAGTTTAAACCAACTCATCCCGCCGGTTTCGGCGCAGCTTAATCGTCACGAAGACGTTAAAAAACAGGGCGAACCGCATTATTTTATTCAATTCGACCCATCACGGTTAGATTTTAGTCAAGCTATCCAGCGTTTGCCCCTGGTCATCGATTAACTCCAGCCAGCCGTTAGTATCGCCATAATACAAAAACAACCCCACTTCATTCACACTACGCAGCTCGATGTCGGCAGTGGTGACCCCGCCTTTGATGGCCGCCGCGTGATCCGCGCGCAGCTTGTCGCCATACTTGGTGCCATAACGTTCGGAGCCGTCTTTGTTCATCACAGGATCAAGCTTCAGCTTAGCCCCTTGTTTGATGGTCATGACTTTCGGCGCCGTCCAGTAAACCGTCGCTTCGCTACCAGCATGTTTCACGTGGAACGGCCGCTCACGCAGCGTTTTGTCAAACCGATGCCGCGCCTTCGCCGGCTTTTTCGGTGCCGCCGCGACCACATTCTCATGGAAATCAAAACGCACCAGCAAGCCTTGCACCAGGTTCAGGTAAGGGGCCACTGCGGGATCAGTCGGCACCTTTGAGCTACCATCAAGCAGGTTTTGAAAATACCGCGCCACCTTAGCACTGTCGATTTGCCAGGTCGGGCTTAAGATAATCAAACCGTCAGCATCAATGGGCACCGTATCAACCCCCACCAGCGCCATCGCTTGGGTGGCTAACGTGACGCCATTCGGTGGCGCCAGGGTCTCGGTATCATCCGTGATCATCACCTGACCCTGATCATCGGGCAGCGTGATTTTAAAGGTTTCTGGCGTGTATTCAACATCTAATTTGATGGGTTTCATAACGGTCCTCCGCACTGTGGGCACAACTGATTGTCCCTTGATTGTACTGATTTTACTGAAGGGATTCAACGCATAAAAAAACGGTCAAATGACCGTTTTTGCTTAATTAGACGCGACGGTTAAGTGCTGCCGATAATGCTTCAGCACTTTGATGGCCCAAGCATCATGGCTCGGCCCCACCATCGCGGCATATTCGCCGAGACTCAGCGCCCCGGTCCAATCGTAAAACCCTTTAAGGAACAGTTCCTCATTGGTCCTGGCCTCAAACTGAGCCATGAGCGCCTCATGCAGACTCACGAGCGCTTTGTGGGCCTCGGCATAGGTGGTGGCTTTGGTTTTGCTGCCAAATGCGTTG
This sequence comes from Lacticaseibacillus suilingensis, assembly GCF_016861845.1. Taxonomy (GTDB): domain Bacteria; phylum Bacillota; class Bacilli; order Lactobacillales; family Lactobacillaceae; genus Lacticaseibacillus; species Lacticaseibacillus suilingensis. The sequence continues at coordinate 99,223 of NZ_BOLV01000003.1, read as the reverse complement.
ACTCAACTTGCCGCTTGTTTGCCAGGTGTAAGGCTTGGGCATGAAGCGCTTGGCCTCCCCGGCTAAGTTAGCGGTGCTCCAATCAAGGTACATCTTCTGCCAAGCTGCGACCTGCACCAGCACATCCCGCACATTGCGGTCGCGCCCCTTAAACGGAAATTCCCGCTTGCGGTCGGCAGCCGACAATGACGTCAAAATATGCTCGAGTTGCTCAAAGTTCTCATGCGTTGCCAAGATCAAGGATTGTCTTGAGTGTGGTTTTGCCAATAAAATCGCCTCCTAAGGAATTGACATAAAAGCGCACCAGTTCATCTCTCCACCCTTCATCATCGTCCTAATGTTCGGAATTTGCAAGTGAGGCAGCGGAGTGAGGCAGCTTTTAGCCGGATGGGTAGCCTAGATTGAGGCTTTGCCGCCGGGCTTTGGCGGCGAGGCCTCAATCGTAGCTAGCCACTCCGGCGTTGGCCTCACGCAGCGCAACTGCAGGCTGCGAAGGGTGGCAATCTAGCCTGATTGATTTTTTCCACGCAAAAAAAATCCCGTCCTTCAGCAAATGCCGAGGGGCGGGAAGAAAACCAGATTAGTCTTCAGCAACGAATGGCAAAAGACCCATGATCCGGGACCGCTTGATTGCGATCGTCAGCTTACGCTGGTTCTTAGCGCTGGTGCCGGTTACCCGACGTGGCAAAATCTTACCACGTTCAGAGATGAACCGTTCCAACAAGTTCGTGTCTTTGTAGTCGATATATTCGATATGGTTAGCGGCGATGAAGTCGACTTTACGACGACGACGGCCACCACGACGTTGTTGTGCCATGGAAATCACTCCTTTTCTCATTGATCAGCCAAAAACGGCTGTATTCCTAGAACGGCAAATCATCATCGGAAATGTCGATGGTTTTACCATTATTGGCAAACGGATCGGCACTATTATCTGGTTGCGCAGGCTGGTTGCCTTGGCTTGCAGGTTGCGATGGTGCGGGGTTCTGGCCAAAGTTAGGCGTCCGCTGAGTTGGCTGGCTATTGCCACCGAACTGCGGCTGACTGCCATACGATGCACCATTGCCGCCTTGCGGGTTTGCTGGTTCGGACGGCCGCGCTTGCGTGGTCGCCTTACTTTCGAGCAACGCAAAATTCTCAACGACAACTTCGGTCACGTAAACCCGTTGGCCGGCGTTGTTGTCGTAATTCCGCGTTTGGATGTGGCCTTCAACGCCAACCATGGAACCTTTCCGGGTAAAGTTGCTGAAATTTTCAGCGCTTTTACGCCAGATCACACAGTTGATGAAGTCGGTCTCTCGCTGCCCTTGAGCATTCGTGAATTGCCGATCAACGGCAAGGGTGAATGTCCCAACAGCGGTCCCACTTTGGGTGTAACGTAAATCAACATCCCGCGTTAAGCGGCCGGTTAATGAAACGTTATTGATCATCCCGATGCGCCCCCTTTTTTACGAAAACTAGTCTTCGCGAACGACGATCATTTGACGAAGGATATCGCCAGAGATCTTGGCAAGACGATCGAATTCGTCGATCGCCTTGGAATCGTTAGCGGTCAGGTTAACGATGTGGTAAGTGCCTTCCGAGTACTTCTTGATCTCGTAAGCAAACTTACGCTTTTGCCAATCCTTGGAATCAATGATGTTGGCACCATTTTCCTTCAGAATATTGTCAAAACGTTCAACCAGTTGAGCCTTTGCTTCTTCGTCGATATCAGGACGAATAATGTAAGTTACTTCATACTTAGTTTCAGCCATTTGACAGTTCACCTCCTTATGGACTTTTGGCCCCATTCCCTGGGGCAAGGAGTCAGCACGCGCCAAAGGGCACATGCTCACAAGCTAGTAGTTTATCATACAACGCGGTTCGGCTCAAGCTAATTCGCTGGCTGGGTTTTGTGTTAGGCCGGTTCGTGCTTCTTCCGCAGCAAAGGGCTGGAACGTGGTGGCCAGCGCTCTGAGCCCTTTGCTGCTCCAGTCGTGCGACTCTACTCCCTGAAACCTCGCTAATGTCCCATTAACCGTCAGATGCTGAAAGCTATCGCTTCTGCTACCCTCCTAGCCAATAAATACGCTAAAACTGGCTCTCCTCCCCTCATTTTGCTGATGAGACCAAAAAAAGCCAAGACCGTTTCGGCCTTGGCTTCCGTCATTCAGTTGCTTAGTCCTGATTCTCGTCGTCATCTGTCGCCTGATCATCCTGATCGGCCTCAGCGCGGCGCAGGAGCTCGTTGACCTGGGCATCAGCATCTCCTGCTGGGGCCTCGGTGTTCGCGCCGTCTGCGGCTGTTTCTGCGCCTTCAGCTGGCTTGGCATCGGCAGCTTCAGTTGGCGTATCAGGTTCGTTTGGTTCTGGATCCAATTTCGCCATGGTGGCAACCTTGGCGCCTTCATCCACCCGGATCAGCCGTACGCCGAGCGTGCTGCGACCGGTTTGGGAAACGGTTTGACTGCTGAAGCGAATCATGACCCCGGCATCGGTGATGACCATGATATCTTCCTCACCGGTAACGGTGGTGACGCCCGCCAGCGGACCGTTCTTGCTGGTGATATTCGCCGTCTTAATCCCCTTACCGCCGCGACCCTTGATTGGGTATTCGCTGGCGGCAGTGCGTTTGCCGTAACCCTTTTCGGAAATGACAAAGACTTCGGAATCTGGCTTCAAGATATCGGAGCCAACGACATAATCGCCTTCACGCAGGCGCACACCGCGGACCCCAGTGGCGCTGCGGCCCATGCTGCGGACGTCTTCAGCCTTGAAGGTGACCGAGTAGCCGAGGTGCGTGCCGATAAACATGATGTCATCGGCATGCGTGGCAATGACGTTGCTCAGTTCATCCCCATCCTTCATGTTCAAGGCAATCAGGCCGTTTTTGCGAATGTTGTAGAAGTCGCTGACCGGCGTGCGCTTGACGATCCCGTTGCGGGTAACGAAGAAGAGGTAATCGTTGCTGGTATCCTCGTCGCTTTCTGGATCATGCGGCTTGATGTTGATGACCGTTTGCACCTTTTCGTTATTGTCGATGCCCAGCAAGTTGATGATTGGAATGCCCTTCGCGGTGCGGCTGTATTCCGGAATTTCGTAACCTTTGCTACGGTAGACTTTCCCGGTGTTGGTGAAGAACAGTAGCAGGTCATGAGTCGAGGTGGTGACCAGATGTTCCACGAAGTCATCATCATGCACACCCATGCCTTGAACACCGCGACCGCCGCGGTTTTGGCTCTTGAATTCATCGGCTGGCAAGCGCTTGACGTAACCATTATGGGTCAACGTGATGACCACGTTTTCCTCTTCGATGAGGTCTTCATCTTCAATGGTCAGATCTTCACCGACCAGCAGTTCCGTCCGGCGCTTGTCACCGAACTTCTTTTGGATTTCCAGCAGTTCGTCGTAAATGATTTGGTGAATGCGTTCCGGCTTCGCCAAGATGTCTTTGTAGTCGGCAATGGCGGCCAAGACATCGTTGTATTCATTTTCGACCTTCTCGCGTTCCAAACCAGTCAGGCGCACCAGCCGCATATCCAAAATGGCTTGGCTTTGCTTGTCGGATAACGAGAACTTATCCATCAAGATGACCTTCGCCTTATCGCCAGTTTCACTGCCGCGGATAATGCTGATGATTTCGTCGATGTGGTCCAGCGCAATCTTCAAGCCTTCCAAAATGTGGGCCCGGGCTTCGGCTTTCTTCAAGTCGAATTCGGTCCGCCGGCGAATGACGATTTCCTGATGCTGCAGGTAGTAGGTCAGGATTTCCTTCAGGCTAAGGGTCTTAGGCGCACCGTTGACAATGGCCACCATGTTGAAGGAGAACCCAGTTTGCATCGGGGTCAGCTTGAACAGGTTATTCAAAACCACGCTGGCGCTCATGTCGCGGCGCACGTCGATGGTAATCCGCATCCCATCACGGTCAGATTCATCGTTCAGGTCGGTGATGCCATCGATTTTCTTTTCCCGCGCCAGTTCCGCAATGCGTTCAACCAGCTTGGCTTTGTTAACCATGTAGGGAATTTCGGTGACAATGATGCGTTCTTTGCCACTCTTTTCCGTCTGAATCTCGGTTTTGGCCCGCACGATAATGGTGCCTTTCCCGGTTTCATAGGCGTGGCGAATGCCGGACTTGCCGATCACCAGCGCCCCGGTAGGAAAGTCCGGTCCTGGCAAGGCCGTCATCAAATCGGCGGTGGTGGCATCCGGATTATCCATCAAAATGTGCAGGGCCGAAATGACTTCGGCCAGGTTATGCGGCGGAATATTAGTGGTCATCCCCACCGCAATCCCGGTTGCGCCGTTGACCAGCAAATTCGGGAAGCGTGCTGGCAAAACGACCGGTTCTTTTTCGGAACCATCATAGTTGTCTTGGTAATCGATGGTGTCTTTGTTGATGTCGCGCAGCATTTCCAGGGTGATTTTACTCATCCGGGCTTCAGTGTAACGCATCGCCGCGGCGCCATCCCCATCGACAGAGCCAAAGTTCCCGTGGCCATCAACCAGCATATAGCGATACGAGAAGTCCTGCGCCATGCGCACCATGCCTTCGTAAATCGAGGAATCGCCATGCGGGTGATATTTCCCCATGACATCCCCGACAATCCGGGCCGACTTCTTATAAGGCTTATCTGGCGTCACGCCGAGTTCATTCATGCCGTACAAAATCCGGCGTTGCACCGGCTTGAGCCCATCGCGCACGTCAGGCAAAGCCCGCGCCACAATAACACTCATCGCGTACTCCAAGAATGAGGTTTTCATCGTTTTAGCTAGATTAACATTAGTAATCCGGCTTTCTTGACGATCATCCATAAAGCAAAAGGTCTCCTCTCTATATCAGGCTGCGAAGCGGGGCGCATGTAGCTCGACGAGTAGCCTAGCCTGAAGTCTTGCCGCCGCTTTTTGGCGGTGAGGCTTCTGGCGTAGCTAATCGCTCGAGCGTTGCCCCGCTGAGCGCAACTACAGGCTGCGGAGGGTGGCCGCACTTAGCCAGACAGATAGCCTAGCCAGAAGTCTTGCCGCCGCTTTTGGCGGTGAGGCTTCTGGCGTAGCTAGCTGCTCGGGCGTTGGCCACCCGGAGCGCAACTATTCAGGCTGCGAAGCGGGGCGCATTTAGCTCGACGCCTCCCGCACCCCCAACCGTTCCTGCTTAATCAGGCATCGATATTCTTGGTGTCGACGTAAACGGCATTTTCTTCAATGAACTCGCGGCGAGGACCAACTTGATCGCCCATCAGCATCTCAAAAATGCCATCCGCATTTTCCGCGTCTTCTGGTGACACGCGCAGCAAGCGGCGCTTGTCTGGGTCCATGGTCGTCTCCCATAGCTGGTTGGCATCCATTTCCCCGAGCCCTTTATACCGCTGAATTTCCGGTTTCGGTGATGGCGGCAATTGCCCCATCACATTCGCCAGTTCTTCATCCGAGTCGATGTACTGCATCATTTTGCCTTGGCGCACGCGATACAGCGGCGGCTGGGCAATGTAGACATAACCAGCTTCGAGCAACGGGCGCATGTAGCGATAAATCAGCGTCAACAGCAGCGTGCGAATATGGGCGCCATCGACATCGGCATCGGTCATGATGATCAGCTTGTGATACCGGGCCTTGCTGACATCGAATTCATCGCCAAAGCCCGTGCCCATGGCGGTGAACAGCGTCCGAATTTCTTCGTTGGCCAAAATGCGTTCCATGCTGGCCTTTTCCACGTTCAAAATCTTCCCGCGAATCGGCAAAATGGCTTGAGTCAAGCGACTGCGACCGGACTTAGCGGAACCGCCGGCGGAGTCCCCTTCGACGATGAACAATTCGGAGATTTCCGGATCTTTACTGGAGTTATCCGCCAGTTTCCCTGGTAGGTTGGAGATTTCCAGGCCACTCTTTTTGCGGGTGACTTCCCGGGCACGCTTAGCTGCGGCCCGTGCCTTGCTGGCCAGCATGGCTTTATCCACCAGCTGCTTGGCCTGCGTTGGGTGCTCCATTAAGTACTTCGAGAAATGCTCGGAGAACATGCGATCCACCGCGGTGCGGGCATCGGCGTTGCCAAGCTTGGTTTTGGTCTGACCTTCAAACTGCGGATCTGGGTGCTTCACGGACACCACCGCGGTCATGCCTTCCCGCACGTCTTCCCCAGACAGCGAGTCATCGTTGTCCTTCAAGGCGCCGGACTTGCGCGCGTAGTCGTTGATGACCCGCGTTAACGCCGCCTTAAAGCCGGTTTCGTGGGTCCCGCCTTCGATGGTATGAATGTTGTTGGCAAACGTCAGCAGCGTGGAAGCATAGCCATTGGTGGCATATTGCAAGGCAACTTCGACATTGATGTCGTTTTGCTTACCTTCCACGTAAATCGGTTCGTCGAGCAGGTTGTCTTTGCCTTTATCTAGGTATTCGACGTATTCCTTGATGCCGCCTTCTGCGTGGAACACCAGCGTTTCCGCCGTTTCCGCGCGCTTATCGGTGAAGGTCAGCTTCAGACCTTTGTTCAAGAAGGCCAATTCGCGAATGCGCTGGGTCAGAATTTTATCGTCATAAACCGTGGTTTCGGTAAAAATGTCCGGATCTGGCACAAAGTGAACCTTGGTGCCGTGTTCGTGCTCCGGCGCATCGCCGATGATCTTCATCGGAGTCTTCACCTTGCCGCGGTTGAAGTCGATGTAGTAGCGTTTGCCGCCACGCGTGACGACCACATCTAGCTCAGTGGACAAGGCGTTGACGACTGAAGCGCCGACCCCATGCAGCCCGCCAGACACTTTGTACCCGCCGCCGCCAAACTTACCACCGGCATGCAAAATCGTGTAAACAGTTTCCAGCGCTGGGCGTCCGGTTTTCTTCTGGATATCAACCGGAATCCCGCGTCCATCATCGGTGACGGTGATGGAGTTATCGGGTTCCACGATCACGTTGATGCGGGTGGCAAAACCGGCCAACGCCTCATCAATCCCGTTATCGATAATTTCCCAAACCAAATGGTGCAGCCCTTGGCTTGAGGTGGTCCCGATATACATCCCTGGCCGCTTGCGGACCGCTTCCAGACCTTCAAGGACTTGGATTTGGCTCGCGTCATATTCAGCGGCGAGTTCTTCTTTCTTCTCTTCTTGCTCTTCTTGCGTTTCTTGATCTTCAGCCACGCTTGTGTTCCTCCTTACGGGCGGCGCCTAATCGGCCGCTAGCACCCCGTTATTCACGTGAAAGACCGCAGGGGTCTCGATTATTTCCTGGGCAATACCATCCAAACTGGTGGTGGTTAAAAACGTTTGGACTTTGTTTTGAATGGCCTTCAGCAGATGGGTCTGGCGCATATCATCCAGCTCAGAAAGCACATCATCCAGCAGTAGCACCGGATACTCACCGGTTTGCGCCTTCATCAAGTCGATTTCTGCGAGCTTGACGGCCAAGGCCGTGGTGCGCTGCTGGCCTTGGCTACCAAAATTCGCCACGTTTTTATCGTTAACGATAAACGCCACATCATCGCGGTGCGGTCCCACCAAAGTGGTGCCTTGCTCGACTTCGCGGCGGCGATGCTCGCCAAACAGCTGCTCAAAGGCGTGATACGCCTCCTCGACGCTACCACGGGCTTTTTCCGGCACCTGGGTTTGATACGCAAAGGTCAAGGTTTCCTTGCCCTTGGTAATGTCTTGATGAATGGTCGCGGCAAAGCCGGCCATTTGCTGAAGCAGCGTTTCCCGCGCCGCCACGATTTCGGCACCATAGGCCGCCAGCTGATCGGATAAGACATCGAGGTAAACCATGTCTTTCGCCTGATGAAACTTCAACTGCTTGAGGTAGGCATTACGCTGCTTCAGCATCACCCGATACTGGGTCAAGTTGTACAGGTATTTCCCGCTCATCTGGCCGAACTCCATGTCGATGAAGCGCCGCCGGTTCGCCGGGCTGCCTTTGACAATCGCCAGATCCTCTGGCGCAAACAGCACCACGTTGAACTGACCTAAGTATTGCGATAGTTTCGGCTGCTCGATGCGGTTGACCCGGGCGCGTTTGCCTTGCGTCGAAATGATCAGTTCCAGTTGGGTCAAGCCGCGGCTGCGACTGACACTACCAGACACCTTGGCAAATTGCTCACCGAAGCGAATCAGTTCCTTGTCATTGCTGGTGCGATGGCTTCGTGCTAACGCCAACACATACACCGCCTCCAGCAAATTGGTTTTGCCTTGCGCGTTTTCGCCGATCAAGACATTGATCTGCGGGGAAAAGTCGGTGTCGACTTGCGCGTAATTCCGATAATTGCGAAGGGTTAGATGCTCAAGCTTCACGCCCGTTCAACAGTCAACGTTGTGCCATCTTCGAGCTGCACCACATCTCCTGCTTCTAGCTTACGACCACGCCGGTCCTCCGGCGTTTGATTCACTAACACTCGATTTTCTCTGAGAAAATGTTTCGCTGCCCCACCGCTATCGATCACCCCGGCATCTTTCAATAGTTGCCCTAAAGTGATGAACGCGGTCGTAATTGGAACCGTCGTCATCGTAGCCCCTCCTTTGGCGCTAAAAATATCGCAAAAGCGCGATTCATTACTTATATATTATACCGTTTTTAAGGCGTGCCTTCAATCCAATTTCGCGTTTAAAGGCGTTATCAGCCAATTAAATCGGAGGCTAGGCTGGGATACGTGTCCCCCTCCTTTTTGGCCCAAAACGCAAAAAAAGGCCATTCTCGCGTTTTAGGCAAGAATCGCCGCCGCAAAATGGCCAAATTAGAGGTTTACTGAAAAGAGGACGGTCCGCGCACTAATAAAAAATGAATCGTGACCGCATAGCGCCCGGCCAAGAGCCTGGTCGTCGGTAAAATCACCAAGGCGGCTTCGCTCAAGGCAAGCATCTGATTGTCCCGGCCGGCCAGCTGTGCGGCGGTGCTTGACGTCACCTGCTGGTTAGCGAGCGCCGGCCCCAGATTGAGATAATACGGCACTGGCAAATCGCTGCTTACCGTGAGGGTCAATTGCCAGCTGCCCGTCGCCTGAATCGGTAACGCGGGCCATAGGGCAGGCAAGCGCACCGCTTGGGTGGCCAAGGTCTGGAGCGACACGCTGCCGCCAAATAACGGCGTGGCGGCTAGCGGTATGATGGGCTGAAGCGGACTGGCGGGATAAGTGAATTTGCTACCCCTGAATTCAAAAGACAGCACCACCGTTTGGCTCTGCAACACTTGTTCCGCCGTAAAAGTGATCGGCGCATTAAGCGCCAGACTCTGAGTAAAGAAAGCCACCGTTTGCGCAACCGGTTTCTGCAACGTCCAGGTCACATGGCCATCCTCCTGCGGCTGACTCAAAGTAACTGGCATCGTCAGTGTCAGCCCCTGCCCTGGTACATAGCTGATCGGGGGCGGTTGATGCACGATGGTGAATGAGCCGCTGTTTTGGTTGTGCTCGCCCCAGGCTAAGGTCATGGTTTCATTTGCCAGCTTCGAATTGGTTTGCCAAGTGGGGACCAGCACCGTGGGCTGTAACAAGACATTCTTGGCGGTGGTGCGAGTGAGCTTGGCGAGATATTTGCGGCCTTGGCTGTCGACCAGAAAAGCTTGCAGCGGCAAATAATCGAGCAAGGACTGCCCCGCCAGATTCAGCTTCAAATCTGCCGGCAACTTATCAATCACGTGCACGGTCAGCGGAAATTCATAGACCGCGTCCGCAACGGTGACCTGCACCCGGTAATGTTGATCGCCGCTGGTCTTTGCCTGTGCACGAAAGAGTTGCACATTACCTGAATTGTTGACCTTGACGAGTTCAAGCTCGCCTGCTTCGTCGCGGCTAATCGTGATGTTACCGAGTACGGCAAAGGCCAACTTGGGCGTCAAGCTAGAGGCATAGCCAAGCGCAAAGTCACCGCCTTGCCCTTGTTCTGCCCACACTTCCCTCGGTGGCGCGAAGGCAAACCCTGCCGTGGTGGGACCCCAAGTGACGTTTTCAAATAACAAATCATCGGCCGCTTGCACCGGCCGGCCGCGTAGCCCAAACCACGCCAGCACTAATAACAGCCACACACTTTTTCTCATGCTAAATCTCCTTTTGAACTGAACCGCTACTAAAAAGAGATTTCGCGGGGCAAGAAAAAGTGCCGAAGACAGATTAGAAGTAGTGAGGCGCACATAACTATTCCAGAACAGTACGAGCCAAAATGCGATTTTAGCCTCAACAAAAAAGACCACTCACAAGGAGTGGCCAAGTTAAGGCTGATTGCTTTTAGCTGAAGGTCCTCACTGGCGTGATCAACTGGATGAAATGGGTCTTATCCTCTGAAGGCACCAAGGTAAATGGCCGCAGCGGCGCGGTGAAGGCCAACTCGATGGTGGTTTGGCCAACGCCTTGCAGCGCGTCCTTCATGTAGTCAGGGTTGAAGGAGATTTCCAGGTTGTCACCGGTCAGGTTGGTGAACTGCAGCGCTTCTTCCACATTCCCGACATCTGGCGAATTGCCGTAAATGGTGGCGGTTTGCTGATCGGCGTTCAAGTTCAACCGCACCACGTTATTGGCGCTTTCGTGACTCAGCAGGCTTGCCCGGCCAATCGCAGACAGCAAGGTTGGCGCATCGAATTCGATGGTCGTCGTGCTGCTGGTTGGAATCAGGCGGCTGGTGTCAGGGTAGTTGCCTTCAAGTAGCCGGGAATAAAATAACGTATTGCCAGCAATAAACAACACTTGATTATCCGCGAAGCGAATTTCCACGGTTTCGATCTCATCGGTCAAGGTCCGGCCCAGTTCAATCAAGCTCTTCCCTGGGATGATGACATCATAATCAGCGCCAGCAGCGGCAGGCAATTCCAGCACGCGCTGGGCGAGGCGATGAGAGTCTGTGGCAACTGCGATCAGTTGGCCATTTTGAATCTGAATGTGGACCCCAGTCAAAATCGGCCGCGTTTCTTGGGTCGAAACGGCAATGACGGTTTGGGCAATCAGCTGCCGCAGGACGTCTGCTGGCACGGTCAACGGATTTTCCGCTGCGATTTCTGGCAGGCGTGGGTAGTTGTTGGCGTCCAAGCCATTGATCTTAAATTCAGATTGGCCACTGGTGATGACGGTTTGGAAGTTGTCCTGAACGTCCACGGTCATGGTCTTTTCTGGCATGCGCTTGACGATTTCGCTAAAGAATCGCGCAGGCAAGGTGATGCTGCCGGTTGATTGCACCTGCAGATCATTGGTTTCGCTGGTGGCATCGATTTTAGATTCAATCGAGATGTCGGCATCGCTCCCGGTCAAAATCAAAGCGGTGTCGGTCAGGTCCAATTTCAGGTTGGTCAGAATCGGAATGGTGGTTTTCGTTGAAATGGCCCGAGAAACATCATTCAGTGACTTGATAAAAGTAGCACGCGTGATCGTGAATTTCATTTTGGTTTCGTCCTCCCAAGCGTTAAGCGTTATCTATATCATACGCTTTTTAAGTAATAGTAGTAGGGTCTGTGGGTCATGTGGATAACTTAGTGAAACGCGAGAATCTGTGGTTGTTCACATGTGGATAAGTCAGCGGACAAGTGGCCAAGTTTTGAAGCAGTTGTCCACATGGCGATTTAGCCGCGATTGTGCAACCGGTTCTTGAGTTCGATGACTTGGGCCTTGAGATTATCATCCAGCGTCATCGCTTCGGTGATTTTCTCGTGGGCGTGAATGACCGTGGTGTGATCCTTGCCGCCGAATTCTTGCCCAATCTTCGGCAGGCTGCTTTCCGTCATTTCCCGCGCGAGATACATGGCGATTTGCCGCGGCATCACAATTTGTTTGACGCGCTTTTTCCCTTTCAAATCGCTGACCGAAATCTGGTAATACTTTGCCACGATTTCTTGAATGTGGCTGATTGACAGTTCATTATCCTTGCTCGACAGCTTCAGGCTCTTCAAGGCTTCCGCGGCCATGCTGGTGGTAATATCGGCGTGCTCCATGGTGGCGTATGCCTGCACGCGCACCAGCGCCCCTTCCAGCTCGCGGACGTTGGAGTCGATTTGCCCGGCGATGTAAGACAAGGTGTCATCTGGAATCACCAGGTGTTCAGCGTTGGCTTTGTTGCGTAAAATCGCAATCCGCGTTTCCAAGTCTGGTGGCGTCACGTCAACGGATAAGCCCCATTTGAACCGGGACACCAAGCGCTCTTGCAGCTTAGGAATCTCATTCGGCAAGCGATCGGAAGTGAGCACGATTTGTTTTTTGTTTTCATATAAGGCGTTGAAGGTATGGAAGAATTCTTCCTGGGTCGCCTCTTTGTCGCCGAAGAACTGAATATCGTCGACCAGCAGCAGATCAACGTTCCGATACTCTTGGCGGAACTGTTCCTGCTTTTTGGTTTGCAGCGAATTGATGAAATCGTTGGCAAAGGCTTCAGAAGTCACGTACTTCACGTTGGCTTGCGGGTTGTATTCCAGCAGCTGATGGCCGATGGCTTGCATTAAATGCGTCTTGCCGAGGCCTACCCCGCCATACAAAAATAGCGGATTGTACAGCACCCCAGGTTCCTCCGAAACCACCAGCGCCGCGGCATGGGCCATTTGGTTGCCTTTGCCAGTGACGAAGGTTTCGAAGGTGTATTTACTATTAAGGTGCGTTTTCTCTTTAAAGGTCGGGACGACGCCGGGATCTGGTTCCTCGGCTTTTTTGGCCACTGGCTGGGCCGGTGCCTCTTCCCCGACGATTTTGATCACCGGCGAGATTTCGAGATTGCCAAACTCGTAGCACCATTCCACGACTTTGGTGACCAGATTTTGTTCCCAATAGGTTTTGTGCAACTGGGATGGTACGCCCAGCGTGATGGTGGTTTGGGTCAACGTGAGCGGTTTAACCGCCCCCACCCAGGTGGTAAAGCTGACCGGGGTCATTTCTGCCCGGAATTTTTCTTCTAGATAAGCCCATAATTCATCGATATTTGGCACCCGAAGCCCCTCCGCAACGTGTTAAAAATTCAAGGGTAAGCCGCCTAAGCGGTAGCCCATGATCGCTTTTTCAGTTTAGCATTTCACCTCAGAGTTTTCCACAGCTTCAGGAGTTTTCCACATGTTTCACGGCCAAATCAAAAGCGGCTTCCACAGCTTGCGGACAACTTGTCCTCAAGGGTGGGGAAAGACCACGTCAAACCACGGATTTAAGCAGTTATCCACATTTGGCTGTGAAACGTGAGGCCTACTGTAGTGCGTGTTTCACACGTTTTACACAGGCAAAATATTGCTTGTGGATAACTAGACTGACAGGGTGTGAATTAGCGGATAAGTCAGGGGAAAACCCGTGAATTGGCCAAAATGGCCAGATTGGCGTGCACAAGTTGTCCACAATGTTCACCACCATTTTGGCCAATTTTGTGGACAATTTTGGCCAGTGTTTCCCAGGGCGATCTGCACTTTTCACGTATCTTTTTTGCGGTAATCCTTGACGAGACAAGGCGTCATCCGTATAATGAAAAGTTGTCTGAATAAGCACTCGTTATTTGGCGTGAAACCGTCATTTTAAAATAGCAATCTAAATAGGAGGTGTTCCTATGACCACCAAACGGACTTTCCAACCTAAAAAGCGGCACCGCGAACGCGTTCATGGCTTCATGAAGCGCATGAGCACCAAGAACGGCCGTAAAGTTTTAGCTCGTCGTCGCGCTAAGGGACGTAAAGTATTATCTGCCTAAACAGCCACTGACCGCGTCAGTGGTTTTTTTTTGCTCAATAAAACCGTGCGCTGTCAGGGCTTGTCTTGTATACTAGAAAGCAGATTGTGAGGGAGTATCATTGCGAAAGTCTTACCGCATTAAAAAAGAAGATGAGTTCCAAGACGTGTTCGAAAACGGCGAGTCCGTGGCGAACCGTAATTTTGTCATCTATCACCTGCAGCGCGATCAGAAACACTTTCGCGTGGGGATTTCGGTCGGCAAAAAAGTCGCCCATACCGCGGTGATGCGTAACCAAATCAAACGCTACATCCGGCAATCGCTGCTCGAGCTCAAACCTGACCTCGACCCGCAAGCCGACTTTCTCGTGATCGCTCGTCGCCACGCCACCCAGCTAGATATGGCTGAAACCAAGCGCAACTTGGTGCATGTCCTCAAACTGGCCGGCGTTTTGGCTTCACAAGATGTTACTACTATATAGATAGGGATGGCAGGGAGCTGTCATCTAGGAGGACTTATTCGTGAAGAAATCAACTAAGCGACTGCTGCTGACCCTCGGGTTGGTGGCTTTGGTCGTCATCTTAACTGCCTGCGGGACCTCAACCGTCACCAAGGCCAGCACGAACCCTTGGGATCGCTACGTCATTTATAACGCGGCGCAGTTTGTCCTGTGGCTGGCCAAAATCTCAGGCGGTAACGCCGGGGTCGGGATCATTCTCTTTACTTTGATCATCCGGATCCTGATTTTCCCGTTGAGCTACCTGCAGATCAAGAGTATGGCCAAGCAGCAGGCGGTCGCGCCTGAAATCAAGGCCCTGCAAAAGCAGTACAGCGCCAAAGACCGCGCCACGCAGCAAAAACTGCGGGACGAAACCCAGCGCGTTTACGCCGAAGCCGGTGTCAACCCAGTGATGGGCTGCTTGCCAATCGTCGTGCAGATGCCCTTCCTGATTGCCTTGTACCAGGCAATCTGGCGCACCCCAGCCCTGAAAGTCGGGGACTTCCTGTGGGTCCACCTGGGCTCACCTGACCCATACTTCATCATGCCTATTCTGGCGGCCTTGTTCACCTTGGCGACCAGTGTGGTTTCAACGATGGCCCAGCCGGTTCGCACCTCAAGCAACTGGATCATGGCGGCCGTATCGCCACTGATGATCTTATTCTTCGCGATTAACTTACCAAGTGCCCTGGCCGTTTACTGGGTCGTCACCAACGCCTTCTCACTCGGCCAGACCTTCTTCCTGCAAAACCCATTCAAACTCCGCCGCGAACGCCAAGAAAAAGCCCAAGCCGAAAAAGACCACAAAAAGGCCGTGCGGAAAGCTTATAAGCGAGCGTTAAAGAAATAAGGCTGCGGAGTGAGGCCGGTTTTAGCCTGACAGGTAGCCTAGCACTAGTCATTACCGCCGCTTTTTGGCGGTGAGGGCTAGTGCGTAGCTAGCTGCTCAGGCGTTGGCCTCACGGAGCGCAACTAGAAATAGGCTGTGGAGGTCGGCGGGCTTAGTCCGACGAGTAGCCTTTCTACCGCATGTCAGCCTGTACGCGCTATGCGCTACGGGCTGATCAAGCTCAAGGCATTGAAGCCGTTCTTTGGCTTCGAGGCCTTGGGCGTAGCTAATCGCTCGGACGTTGCCGACCGGAGCGCAACTCCGCCGCACATCGTTTCACCAAGCACAACTAGGAGGGAATCTTATGCCCACTTTCCAGGGTGCTACGATTCAAAAAGCAATCGCCACTGGACTGGAAGCCATGCAAGCTGGTCGGGATCAGATCAGCGTGGAAGTGGTTCAAGAAGGGAAAAAAGGCGTGCTCGGCCTCGGCCGCAAGCCAGCGATTGTCAACTTGCAACTGAATGAACCAAGCAATGTCGCCACGGCAGTCGCGGAAGCTGAAGCCGTGCCCGCGCCAAAGCCAGAAAAACCGAAGCGCCGCCCGCCTTTACCACCGCTGCCAGAAGCGTTGCGCCGTGATGGCACCAAACGCGACGATCAAACCGCGATTGCCTTGGTGCAAAGTTATTTGGAAGATATCACCAATCAGCTGGGCTTAGCCGCCACCATCGATAACGAACGGCGCGGCGATCAGGTGTGGTTCGATTTGACCACCGCCAAAGACGCCTTGCTGATCGGCAAGCACGGTAAAATCATCAACGCCATTCAGTTTTTGGCCCAAACCGAGTTCAATCACTACGGTAAAAGCAAATGGACCATCATGCTGAACGTTGGGGATTACCGCGAACGCCGTGATACAGCGGTGCGGCGCCTGGCCGAAAAAACGGCACGCGAAGTCGTGGCCCGCGGCACGGCGGTGTACCTCGACCCAATGCCGTCGTTTGAACGCAAGGCCATTCACCAGGCCCTGGCAGATAATGCCTATGTCGAAACCCATTCGGAAGGCACGGACCCGCGGCGCTATGTCGTGATCACACCGCGCTCCCACCGCAGTTTTTGACATTTGCCGTCAGGTTTTGTATGATACAGGCACAATTTAACAGGTGATAAAGTAGTCAAAGTGCTTTGTCCACGATCGACCAGCCTCAGGGCGTGGTTTGTCGTGGCGATGCGCTTTTTTTGTTGGAAAGGGTAGGTTATTTTGGGAACAACCATCACTGCTTACGATACGATTGCCGCGATTTCAACGCCACCTGGTGAAGGGGCGATTTCAATCGTCCGCTTATCCGGCGAGGCGGCGCTACAAACCGCGGCCAAGGTGTACCACGGCAAAAATCTGCTGAAGGTACCGACCAATACGATTAATTATGGGCACATCATCGACCCAGATAGCGGCGAAACCGTCGACGAGGTGATGGTGTCGGTACTGCGCGGGCCGAAGACTTACACCCGCGAAGACATGGTGGAAATCAACTGCCACGGCGGCATTGTCTCCACCAACCGGGTGCTGCAGTTGCTGCTCGGCGCCGGCGCCCGCATGGCGGAACCAGGTGAATTCACCAAACGCGCCTTTTTGAACGGCCGCATTGACCTCACTGAGGCGGAATCGGTGATGGATTTGATTCGCGCCAAAACCGATCGCGCCATGCAAGTCGCGGTCGATCAGCTGGACGGCGATTTACGGCGACTGATCACCAACTTGCGCCAAGAGATTCTGGAAGTGCTGGCGCAGGTGGAAGTCAACATCGACTACCCAGAATACGACACCGACCAAATGACCACCAAAATGCTCCAGGAAAAAGCGCAACTGGTGCTGAGCCGCGTGGATGAGCTGCTGCAAACCGCTAGTCAAGGCAAAGTGCTACGCGAAGGGCTTGCCACGGCGATTGTCGGCCGGCCGAATGTTGGCAAATCCTCACTGCTCAATCACATGATGCACGAGGACAAGGCGATTGTCACCGATGTACCAGGCACCACCCGCGATGTGCTGGAAGAGTATGTCAACGTCCGCGGCGTGCCGCTGAAGCTGGTGGATACCGCCGGGATTCGCGACACCGACGATAAAGTCGAGAAAATCGGTGTCGAACGCTCGCGGCAAGCCATCACCAAAGCGGATTTGATTATTTTGGTGCTGGATGCCAGCCAGCCGCTCACTGCCGAAGATGAAGCTCTGATCAAAGCCACCGCCGCTAAAAAGCGGATTGTGGTGCTGAATAAGCAAGACTTGCCAGCTCAGCTGGATCAAACCCAGCTAGCCGCCTTGGTGCCTGCCGAACAGCTGATTCGCACCAGCATTTTGAAGGCAGAAGGCGTGGCAGCGCTGGATCAGCAAATCGCCAGCTTGTTCTTTGGCGGTATTGAAAACAGCCAAACCACCGTTATGGTCACCAACTCCCGCCAAATCGGCCTGCTGCGGCAAGCCAAAGCCAGCCTGCAAAGTGTGCTGGCCGGCATTGAAGCGGGGATGCCGATTGACCTGGTGCAAATCGACATGACCGCAGCGTGGGATAAACTCGGTGAAATCACCGGGGATGCCGCGCCGGATGAGCTGATCACGCAGCTGTTTTCACAATTTTGTCTGGGAAAATAAAGGAGATAAACATGCCACAAGTACGTGAATATGAAGCCGCCGCCTACGATGTGGTGGTGGTCGGCGCTGGCCATGCCGGCTGTGAAGCCGCCCTCGCCGCGGCGCGCATGGGGCAAAAGACCCTGCTGATCACCATCAGCCTAGAAATGCTGGCCTTTATGCCTTGCAACCCGTCTTTGGGCGGGCCAGCCAAAGGCATCGTGGTGCGCGAAATTGATGCCCTTGGCGGCGAAATGGGCCGCAACATCGACAAAACTTACATCCAGATGCGGATGCTGAACACCGGCAAAGGCCCCGCGGTGCGCGCGCTGCGCGCCCAGGCAGACAAAGCCGCGTACCACCGCTCAATGAAGGCGACCATTGAAGCTGAACCTAACTTGGATTTACGCCAAGGGTTGGTAGAGCGTCTGCTGGTCGAAGATGGCGTGTGCGTAGGCGTCGTGGCAGCCACTGGGGCTCGGTATCGGGCCAAGAGTGTGGTGCTGACAGCTGGCACCTCTTCTCGCGGGAAAATCATCATCGGGGAGCTGATGTACAGCAGCGGCCCGAACAACTCGCTGCCTTCCATCAAGCTGTCGGAAGACCTTGAACACCTCGGCTTCAAGCTGCGCCGCTTCAAAACCGGCACCCCGCCGCGGGTGGTGGGCCATTCCATCGATTTTGATCAAACCGAAGAGCAGCCTGGCGATGTTGCGCCGCATGCGTTCTCCTATGAAACGCCAGATTCCGCTTATTTGAAAGATCAAATGTCTTGCTGGATGACCTACACCAATGAGCAGACGCACCAAATCATCCGCGAAAACCTCGACCGCGCGCCGATGTTCTCCGGCGTGATCAAAGGCGTGGGTCCGCGGTATTGCCCGTCGATTGAAGATAAAGTCGTGCGTTTTGCCGACAAGCCGCGCCACCAGCTATTTTTGGAGCCAGAAGGCCGCGACACGGAGGAATACTATGTGGGCGACTTCTCGACGTCAATGCCAGAAGAAGTGCAGCTGAAGATGCTTCACAGCGTCGCCGGCTTGCAGCATGCCGAGTTGATGCGTCCCGGTTACGCCATCGAGTATGACATCATCGAGCCATGGCAGCTGACCGCCACGTTGGAAACTAAAGTGGTGAAAAACCTTTTCACCGCCGGGCAAATGAACGGCACCAGCGGCTACGAAGAAGCCGCCGGTCAAGGGATCATGGCCGGCATCAACGCGGCTCTGCGCGCCCAAAACAAGCCTAGCTTCACGCTCAGCCGCTCTGACGCCTACATTGGGGTCTTGATCGACGACTTGGTCACCAAGGGCACCAACGAGCCGTATCGGCTGCTGACGAGCCGGGCAGAATATCGCCTGCTGCTGCGGCATGATAATGCCGACTTGCGGCTGACGGAAAAAGGCCATGCCCTCGGCCTGATCTCAGATGAGCGCTTTGCCCAGTTTGAGGCCAAAAAAGCCGCCATTGCGGCCGAAATTCAGCGTTTGCAAACGACACGGCTGAAGCCAGGCCAGGTTAACGAATGGCTGGCCTCAATCAACGCGGCGCCACTGAAGGACGGCGTGCTGGCCAGCGATTTCCTCAAGCGGCCAGAAGTCAGCTATCAGGACCTGATGCAATTCATCCCGCTGGCGACGCCGCTGGATCATACCATTACCGAAGAAGTCGAAATTTCCCTGAAGTACGCCGGCTACATCGCTAAGGAGCAGCAAAGTATTGCCCGCCTGCAGCGCATGGAAGCCAAGAAGATTCCGGATCGCATCGATTACGCAGCGATTAACGGCCTCGCCACCGAAGCGCGCCAGAAGCTGACCAAAATCCAGCCGCAAACGCTGGCTCAAGCCACCCGCATTAGCGGGGTGAACCCTGCTGATATCGCGATTTTGTCTGTGTATATTGAACAAGGCAAGATTGCCAAAGTTGGCGCGTAACGCCCAACCAAACCGGCCCCAGCATCGCACTAAACCACGATGCTGGGGCCGATTTTTCGAAGTCAGAGGATTAAGATAGACTGGTCGAGAGGATGCCATAGCGCAGTAAAGGGAGGCGTTGATAGGATGGATAACGAAGTGACATACAGTATTGGCGAAGTTGCTGAGCGCTTAGGTTTAACGGTTCAAGCGATTCGCTACTATGACGCGGAAGGATTATTACCTTTGTTAAAGCGCGATGCAGGCGGGCGGCGAGTTTTTTACGAGGATGATGTTAGAACGTTGCAAATGATTTTGGATTTACGTGACGCTGGCGTTTCCATTAAGGATAGTGCCACCTTTGAAGGTTGGCGCCTTGAGGGTGATCAAACCCTGCAAGCCCGAGCTGATTTCCTGAACACGCATGAGCGGGAGTTGCAGGATCGCATTGACAGCCTGAAAGTCTCAATGGCGCATCTCCATTTTAAGCAGTGGTATTATCAAACCGCTTTGGCAGCCGGCACCGAGCGAATTCACCTCGTTGGGGACAGCATGGAAATTTCCCAGCAGACCTTCGAACAATATGAGCGCCTGCAACGGGACTGAATCACTTGACCTCTAGTCGACTTTAGGATGTATCCTACAAGGCGGAGGTCATATCATGAAAATAATGATTATTGGTGTATTCGGCCGGGCTGGCAGCAAAATCTATCAAGAAGCGCTGCGGCGTGGTCACCAGGTGGTTGGCGTTGCCCATCGCCTGCATAAGCGACCGCAAGTGACTCACCTCTTAGTCAAAGATATCCGCGATCTCGCGAAAAATGACATGAGCGGCTTAGACGCCGTAATTGATGCCGTCGGGGCCTGGTCGCCAGAGGGAGAGGCTGTCCACACAGATGGCTTGATGCATGTGATTTCATTGTTGAAGGGGACCAAGACGCGATACTTCAAAGTAGGCGCCGCCAGTACGCTTTATACGGATCAAAACCATCGCCATCAACTGCAAGAGAACCCGCGTTATTATCCCAAGTACATGCAAGATCTTTGTCTCGCCCATGGCCTTGGCTTGCAGCTGCTTAAGGATAGTCAAGCAGTTGACTGGACTTATGTGACCCCACCGTATAATTTTGATCCAGCAGGTAAAGTTAGTGGCCATTATGAGGTCACTGGCGATGAGTATCTACCCGCCGCTGATCCTAGCGAGGGGGTGGATGACTATATTAGTTACGCCGATTACGCCAAGGGCATGCTCGATATCGTTGAAAATCATCAGTTTTTAGGGCAACAGATTACGCTTTATTCAGGTAATAATCCAAGGCCAATGCAACGCTATTAGACCCGCCCGACTCTCACTGGTAAAAGGTGGGAGTTTTTTGATGTTTGACTTGACCTATAGTGGACTATAGGTAGTAGAGTACTAAAGTCGCGATCCGAGTAGCGCAAAATATTGGCGGCATAGCGTGGTCATTTTAGCATGGCTACCAGCGCTACCAGTGCTCATGGGTGATTGGGGTTAGTCATGCTCGTCAGCGGCGTATTCATCACGATTGAAGTGAGTGTGGTTAGCATTCATTTTGCATAAGGAGGACAAGCAAATGGTAAAGAACGCGTTGATTCTCGGCGCGAACGGTTCAATTGCAAAAATCGTCGTTAAACAATTGTTGCCTCAAATCGGTGGCCAGATCACCAATCTGACGCTGTTAGTGCGTCACCCAGAGCGGCTTGCCGATCTTGATTTATCGAATCCTAACGTCCATGTTGTTCAAGCTGATGTCACTGACACTAAGCAATTGGCCAGGATTATGACGGGTCAGTCGCTAGTTTATGCGAATCTTTATGGCGCGAATCTAGGGGCCCAGGCTCAATCCGTCGTGGCGGCAATGTGCCAAAGTCACGTGACGCGTTTGGTCTGGATTTCTGCCAATGGCGTTTATGGTGAGATCCCGGGGGCATATGGGCGCTGGAATCAAGCCATGCTTGGGGACACCTTAACGGCGTACGCTGATGCCACCAAGGTGGTTGAAGCAAGTCAGCTGGATTACACGCTGATCCGGCCAGCTTGGTTTCAGGACGAAGACGAAATTGATTACGAGTTGACGGTTAAAGGCCAACCGTTCAAAGGAACCGAGGTCTCGCGCAAAAGCGTCGCCGCTTTGGTCGTGAAGCTGATCGACCAGCCAGATCAGATGATCGGTGATTCGGTTGGCATTAGCAAACCTAACACTGATGGGCCGGCTCCTCGGTGGTATCGTTAATCAAGCTATCAGTGGCAGGTAGTTCCAACTAAGATGAGCCAGGGTGGCCGCTTTTTTCTTGGCTGCGTTCATGGCTAATTCTCGGGCACAAGCGATACAGCAAACGAAACAAGGGACATGCCTAACTGGCATGCCCCTTGTTTACGTCATTCTCTGATTTTATTGTTCTCTGCCGAGGTCAGATTAATCTGCAAAAAACAGTTGCGGGTGCATCTGGATTTTCAATTGAGTCCTTGGCAAGTATTATTTCCCGGGCAATTAAGCCGTGATTTGCCGGGCCGTTTGAATCTCGGCGTACCGCGCTGGGGCGAGTTTGCCCAGTTCGACCAGCTTACTTTCAATCTGATCCAGCACGATGTTGCGATGTTCTGGATTATTCACGAAATCCAGGTGGTCACGGTCAATCGTCAGCATGGTGGCGCGGGTGTAGCCCTTAGACCAGTCGCGGTAGGCTTGGTTGACGCGGTTGTAGTAGGCCACCAGTTCTGGCTTTTGACGAATGTCTTCCATTTCGCGGCCGCGGCTTTGAATTTCATCGATTTCGTGGTCGGGGTCGATTTTAAGGTAAATCGCCAGGTCTGGCAGGCCGTTCCACGGGCTACCGTTGACGTTGGACTGCATTTCCTGCGACAAGGTCACATAGATGTTGTAGTCAATGTCATCGATTTCGCCATTGTTATGCAGCTGAGTCGCCATGACGAAATCGGATTCCAGTGAGGAGTCCATGATGGCATTTTCTTGCATAATGGCTTTCTTGAGCTGCTGATAACGGTAGGTCAAAAAGGCAATCTGCAAAATGGTCCCGGTGGTTTTCCGGCTGTCTTCACCGGCGGAATAGAATTTCTGCAGCATTTTGGCAATCATCCCATTGCCTTCGACGTCTTCATAATAAGCCGGTGCGTTGAGGTCAGCTGAAAGAATTTTGGTCAACGAGGTCTTGCCTGCGCCGATACTCCCGAGGATATAAATCATAAGTTTACTTCTCTCCTAATCGTGTTGCTCACAGCGTCTTCAGGCCGAGTTTCCGCCGCCCGCGGTTGAACCAAGGGCTGATGGTGAAAGCCAAAAGATCGTTGATCACATAGATACTAGCGTTGATCGCCATGCCGAGGCTGGCATCACCTTGCGCGAAGGTGATCGCCCACAAAATCAGCTGGGCGATACCGGAGAACAACCACCAGAAATACTGACTATTATACCGCAAGAAACAGATGATGCCGCCGGTTAATGAAATTGAAAACGCCATCCCATCATAAATCGGCCGCGGGTCGTTGGTGAAGCGGCCAATCAACACCGCCGACAGCGCCCACACCACCAGCGTGGCGGCGATCGCAATGACCCATTCCTTTAAGCGGAAGGCCTTGAGATGATTTTTGGTGTCGTCGTTCCAGGACCGCACCGAAATCAATACCGGCAGATCCAAGGTCAGGACATAAGCAATCTGTTCAAAAATCGACAGGTAGTTTTTGGCGGTGAAGCCCACGAAAATGAAGCAGGCAGCCGACACCAGCCCCAGCCAGCCGTTCACGGCTTTGGTGGCATTAATGGCGAGGACGCAAAGCACGCCTAGCGTGGTGCCGATAAAAGTAATCACCGCGACTGGGGTGATCGGCGCATTGACCAAGGTCATCAACTGACAGCCCAGTGCGAACCAGAACAGGTAATAATTCTGCTGCGGCCAGCCTTTGAGTTGATGGATTAACCAATGACCATAATTTTCTGAAACATGCATGCGACAATTCCCCCTCAATGAATATCCAAAAAACGAACGAGTTCCATTATGCCGCAGGTAAAATTGCATGTACAGTCTTGAATATACTGGATATTGGTGTTATGTCGGTTTATCAATCTATATCTAGTAGTGCAGCCAAAATCCTCGCATAGAAAAACCGCTACCGACAAGCGACGGCAGCGGTGATGAAAATGCGGGTTTTAACGGACAGTGAGCAGGCTGATGAGCACGCCAGCCACCACCACGGCGACGGCGCCTTTCAGGCCTGTGCTGGCCCAAGACAGGCGCCTTTCGCGCCACTCCGCCCCGATCAGGAGCAGCGTGACCAGCAGCGCGGCCACGCACATCACCATTAATTTTGCGACAACGGACATGGCGCACCTCCCAGGGTTAGACTTCTAAGTCAAAATACGGATTGATCTGTTTTTGCAAATCGTGAATTTGCACCAAGTTAACCGATGGCATTAGCCGGTAAATAAAGCCGGCGAAGGTGTCCCGGTGGAACTTGTAGTCCATGCGGCCCATGCGGTGGGCGCGGCCTTCGATTTTTTCCCATACTTCGAGATTGTATTCGGCGTCAGGGATAAGGGTAATGTACTTATGGTCGTCTAAAGCGACGACGGGTTTAACAACAGATTGATCCAGCATGACAATTCCTCCAAGCTACTTATCCATGACGATGGCCTGCCTTCCGGAATGTGCTAACAGGTGATCGCTGTGAAATTAATTATAGCAGATTGGCCGGGGATGTCAGGTCTAATTCAACTGGTCAAAGTTTGTGAAACTCAATTCACAAGCGGCCAAACCCGCGTCGCTGTAAGCCAGACCCTGTCAAGCCCCATCTTGGCTGAAAGCCCAGTGAAACAACGATGAAAGCGTGAAGGGGTCGCGTGCAGGCGGCCAAATAAAAATATTTTTTGGTGGACAGGCGCTTGGATTTTTTCACAAATTAATGAGAAAGTTGGCCTTTTCCGAACAAACGTTCCCAACTGAATTTTATCGTTCAGTGTGGCAGAATCCAAATCAGGGAAGGGAGGGCATTGATGGTGAAATGCAGGGCGAAAGCATAACGTAAATCGCGTTTTTGCCGGTACAAAAATGCCATGCCGAGGCCCATGGTCGTGTACGTGACCAAAAACCAGGACAACCTTGGTTCGTGAGTCAGGCCAAACACCAGCGCCGAGGTGATCACTGCCCAGCAGTTATTACGGCGATCATCTTGGCGCCAAAAATAGGTCATGAACAATCCGCGAAAGACGAGTTCTTCAATGGTTGGCGCAAACAGTACGCTCATGAAGAAGGTCATTAGCGGCCAGCTGGTGCGGGTTTGGTTAATGGCGACTTGGTTTTCGGGCAGGCCAAACTGCGAAATCACGATTTCGACGGCCAAAATCAGGGCATAGAGGCCCAAGATTTCACCCCAGTCGCGGCCATGGAAGGGGCGACGCTGGATGTGCAAGGGGTTATTTTGACGCAGGCGGCGCCGGTAAAGGCGACTGAGTGCGTAGATTTCAACCGCCCCAGTGATCACCATCAGCGCCAGCATCACCCAGTCGCTAGCGGTTTGATGATGATGTTTCAGGACCCCGGCATAGACCAGCGAAGGCAGTTGGTAGCCATAGACGGCGAGCATCAGGCCCGCAAAGGCCAGCACGGCCCCAGATTGCTGCTTGATCCAAGGCCAAAATGATGAGTGCATAAGCGGTCTCCTCGTTTAAAAAAGGCCCTGGGACAAGCCCAGAGCCAAACGGTCGGATTAGTCGACGAAACGCACCGCGGTGCCGTAAGCGACCACGGATTGCATGTCGGTAGCAATGGAGCCGGAGTCAAAGCGCATCATGACGATCGCATCGGCGTTTTTCGCCAAGGCTTCGTCTTTCATGCGTTCAATGGCGTTTTCACGGGAAACCTGGAGCATTTTGGTGTAGCCTTTGATTTCGCCGCCTACCAGGCTTTTAAGCCCGGCGCCAAGATCGGAAATCATGTTGCGGGACTGGGTGGTGACGCCGAAGACTTCACCAATCACTTCATAATTGTGGCCAGGGACATGTTCAGTGGTGGTAACCAAAAATTCTGCCATAAACAATCACTCCTTTGTGATTAGACACTGCGTTTGCGGAAACTGAGATAAGCAATCAAGGTAAAGACCACGGTGTAAAGCAAGGTGCCGCCGATCATCATCGGCGTGCTGAACAAGGTCAGCCTGGAGAAGCTTGGCGCTTGAATCTGCGTGTTCGTGAGCAGGAAGGTAAACGGCAGAAACTTGGTCCAATGCTGCCAAGCAATCATGGCAATCATCAAGGTTGAAGCTAGCTGCGCCATGAAGTAGCCGACTAAGCCAGTAGCAATCGCGGCGGCATTAGATTTGAAGACGGTCGAGAGCAGAATGACGACCGACAACAGAAGTAATCCTACCAGCAAGTCAGACCCTAGGCTGCGCAGGTAAACCAAGCCGCGGGTCAAGCCATCTACGTGAGTCGCCCAGTGGTAACTAGGAAACAAAATCAAGGATAAGCCGACCGTCATCAACCCTGCCACCACTTGGAGAAAGACCAGCTGGGTTAAGGCGGTCAGGATTTTGCTGATAAAGACCTGACTCCGGTAATACTGGCGGTACAGCAGCTGCTTCATCGTGCCGTACTGAAATTCCATGGCAATGATGCTGGCGGTGGAGGCGATAGCAATCAGCATCACCAGCCCGCCGCCGACGTAGCTATTACCAACCAAATCACTAGGGGCAAACATGCTGGGGTTGCGCTTGCCGACGATGCCGAAGGTGATCTGCACGAGGATCATGAAGCCCAAGGCAATCCACCACCCGATTTTATGAATCTGTTTATAAACTTCTTGTTTGTAAAGGGTGAGCATCGTTAGGCCTCCTCTTTCTGATCGTCGTGGACCATGGCTAAGAAGGCCCCTTCAAGGTCATGCGCCTGCTGGGCAACGGTGTTAATTGCCACGCCGGCATTCACCAAAGCATACAAGGCGGCATTCAATTCGCCTGGGGCGGTGTCGAGCAAGGTGATGGCATCATCGACCACCGAGAACTTGCTCTTAGCCATCGTCAGCGCCGCTTTGGCCTGATCCAGGTTATCTACGGCAATCTTGTAAGTAATGCCGCCAGCGGCTTCTAAGGCCTTCATGGTGGCATGCTTAACGATTTGGCCGTGATTGAGAATCAGCACGTCATCGGCCAGCTTTTCCAGTTCCGACAAAATATGGCTGGAAATCAGGAAGCTGGTGCCATGGCTGGCTAAATTCCGCAGCAGGTCCCGTAAGTCTTTGACCGCTTGCGGATCGAGGCCGTTCATCGGTTCGTCAAGAATCACCAGTTGCGGGTTGTTCACCAGCGCCTGCGCGATGCCGAGCTTTTGTTTCATGCCCAGGCTATAGCTCTTGGCCGGCCGGTCGATGTATTTGCCCATGCCCATCGCTTTGATGATGGTATCGACATTGGTCTGCTTGTTATGTTGGTTGGCAAACAGCTGCAACTGCTGACGGCCAGACAAGAACGGATAAATGCCTGGATATTCAATCAAAGCGCCGACGTTCCGCAGTGCCTGGTGTGAGGTGATCGACACGGGCTGGCCTTTGATATCAATCCCGCCGCCGTCGACTGGAATCAGCCCCAAGATAGCCTTCATAATGGTACTTTTCCCGGCGCCGTTGGGACCCACCAAGGCAACGATGTGGCCTTCTTCAACGAAGAAATCAACGCCATGCAACACTTGCTTAGCGCCAAAGGATTTGTCGAGGTGATCGACTGTCAAAATTGTTCCCATACACTACTCCTCTCACGCGTTGTCGCGCTAGGCATAGAATACCACTGGCGGCAGGCAAAGGGGAGTAAAGACAGATAACAGTTTTGTTAGATGGACGGGCGACTGGTATTATTTCCCGGGAACAATCGCGCATTTCGCGCCCGTCCCGTGGCATCAACGTTTCAAGCACCACCGATTTTACGGTGGCACAGTTTTGACCCTTTTCAAATTATTTTGGCTCATCGGGCACCTCCTTGGAGAATATCCCGTTAAACAACTTGTTTCTGAGCTGGACAATGTTCAGAAAGGATCCTCTCGGGGCAATTGAATCTTGGTACACTTCAAGAAAAGTACATAATCTTCAATTATGATCAATATTAGGAGTCCTTACCACAAATGATGCGGTTAATTGGCCTTCTAATACGTTAGCAATCCCGCTGAATCAGTAGCGGGATTTTTTGTTAGATACGTTAAGTTGACAAACTTTGAATGCGATGGTTTAATTGTTTAAAATAACGAACGGAGGATGGGCATGGCAGATTTTAATGCATTGAAAGAGGAGTTTGCAGCCTGCAGTGATTTTCTCGTTGCACTGGGTGACTCGAAGCGGCAGGCAATCATTATCAAGCTACTGGAGGCCGAGCATGTTTGTGATGGTTTACAGGTGCCGGATTTGACCGAGGCAACTGGACTTTCCCGACCAGCGGTTTCCCACCATCTAAAAGTCTTGCGTGATGTTAACCTTATCGACTATCGAAGCGAAGGAACGAAGAACTATTATTTCTTGGCACATGATACGCGAGCCGTCAGCCAGCTACAGCACCTGTTAGATGACGTAACAACCGTTATGGAGGGGCATAAAAATGAAGAAAGTATTGATTGTCGAGACTAACATCACAAGATATCAAAATACCAAGGAACCAACCGGTTTGTGGTTAGGTGAGGCGGCGGAGTTTGTCGACGAGATGAATAAAGCTGGGATCGAGGTCGATTTTGTCAGTCCTAAGGGTGGCTTTGTCCCATTAGATCCTCGTAGTATGAAGTACACTGACGAGTCGATCATGTCTATTTATGAAACGCCTGACTTTGTTCAGCGCGCGTTGGTCAATACGCTACGACCAGATCAGGTTAATCCTGAAGACTACGCTGCGATTTACTACACGGGTGGTCATGGCGTCATGTGGGACTTCCCGGACAATCCTGAGTTGCAGAAGCTCGCGTTGGCAATCTATGACCAAGGTGGCTATATCACCTCTGTTTGCCATGGGATTGCCGGCCTGCTAAACATCAAAGATCATCAGGGCAATTATCTGATCAACGGTAAAACCATCACCGGCTTCACGCGTAGCGAAGAGATTTTGGCTGGTAAGCTGTCCATCGTGCCCTTCCTTAACCAGAAGGTTGCAGAAGCACAGGGCGCTAAGTTTAGTAAAAAGCGTTTCTACAAGGAATACGCAGTGAAGGATGGCCATCTGCTGACTGGGCAAAATCCATTCTCCGTTCGAGCAGTGGCAAAGTTGTTGCTCAATGAATTGAAGTAAGAAAGCACAGCGCTGAGAAGCGCTGTTTTTATTTGAGGTAAATATTATACGTGTATTGGTTGACATTTTTAAACCAAAGTTTTAACGTTAATTGGTATAATGGTTCTAGAAATTAAACCAATAAACGAAACGGAGATTATTGATATGATCAAAACAATGAAAGCCGCAGTTATCGATGCTTATAAACAACCAATGCCTGTCTTAAAACAAGTTGAAATACCAACAATGCGTTCCAATGACGTGTTGGTCCAGATTGTAGCTGCTAGTATCAACCCGATCGATATCAAAACCAAAGATGGTGGGTTACGGATGCTATTGAAATATGAAATGCCGATGATTATGGGCAGTGATTTTTCCGGCGTGGTGACCGCTGTTGGTGATTCGGTGACGTCGTATCAGGTCGGTGATGCGATCTATGGTCGTGTGCAAAAAAATCGGATTGGCACATTTGCTGAGTTTATTGCTGTCGATCAAGCTGATGTTGCCTTGAAGCCGACTAATATGACGTTCGAAGAAGCAGCATCAATTCCGTTGGTTGGCTTAACCAGCTACCAAGCAATACACGATATTATGAAAGTTCGTCCAGGAGATAAAGTAATGATTCAAGGCGGATCAGGAGGCATCGGGGTTCTTGCGATTCAGATTGCTAAGAACCTTGGCGCATATGTGGCAACAACGACATCAGCCGATAATTTTGCGTTAGTGCAGTCATTGGGCGCAGATGAAGTAATCGACTTCCGGACAACGGATTTCTCAGAAGTACTCTCGGGTTATGATTTTATCTTGGATACACGCGGTGGAAAGACCTTGGAAGATGCATTTAAGATTGTCCGCCCAGGAGGCAAAGTTGTTAACATTGCGGGGCTACCGAATGCACGTTTCGGGCGCGAATATGGTGTTCCGTTGTGGAAAAGAATGGCATTTGGTTTTGCAACACGGAACCTAACTAAGTTGGAGAAAAAAACCGATGTGACATATACGTTTCTGTTCATGAAGCCTAGCGGAGCTGAACTAGAGATACTTCGACAGCTTATCGAGCGCGACGTGATTCATGCGGTTATTGATCGCGTAATTCCCTTCGATCAAATCGATTCGGCCTTAACTTACTCCCGCTCGGGCAAGGCAACCGGGAAAATCATTCTGAAAATGACTAATCAGTATAATCAGGAGGCGGCGGTATGATTGCGATGGTTATTGCCTTGGTGGGTTTAATGGGCATAACAATCTTGATGAGAAAGATTGTCAATCGGCGAATCGAATTGCCTGCTCTTGTAGGAGAGCTAGTTGCCACCACTGGAGTTGGCTACGTTGCTGGACTGATCCTATGGGTTCGAACACAGCATGGAGCAAAAAGTAATGTTGTAGTACTTTTTGGTTGGACGATGTTTTTTATCATCGGGGTTTTGTGTATCCGTGTGGTTGGTAGTAGGCTAAGTCGGTTAGCAGGAAAGCGTGATAACAACTTTGAGACGACCAAGTTTGTTAAACCGCTGGCTTATCATGCTTCGGTGTTGTGGAAACTATTATTGATTATTATCGTTTTCGGAGAGTCTTCGACGCAAGTGGTAGTGAGTTGGCCGATCATGGCTTTGGCAGGTTATCTGATTACTGCAGGAGCAATCATAGATAGCGCTGTGAGACTCTATTACCTGACGTGTGAGACGCCGATAAGATTTAAAGAGTAGTTCAGATAGGACCCTTAAAAAAGGAGAAGGCCTCTGTGTTAGGCTTTCTCCTCTTTGGTTTGGGGGTGGCACGCGTGTGGCACATTCCATCAGCAAATTATTTGATATTGAAGCCTTTAGGTGTCTTAAAAGGGGCATTACGCCGCAGTTTTTTATCTTAGTCGTCCAACTAGTTTATTTCCCGGGAAAAGTGGACGATAAGAGGTTCAGAAAGCGCTTGCAATCGCAACTCAAAAGACTACTCTATATGTATATACATGAGGGGGTTTGGTTGATGACAAAAGTGAATATTTTACTCGCCTGTGCCGGCGGGATGTCGAGTAGTTTGCTGATGACCAAGATGCAGCAAGCGGCCAAGGCGCAAGGGATTGAGGCTCAGATTGATGCGATTGGCGTTAATGGCGTCGAAGCCCAAATGGACAAGTACCAACCAGATGTGATTTTAATCGGCCCACAGGTCAGTTACGTGGCGACTAAGCTGCAAAAGGAGCTGCCGGTGCCGGTGTCCGTCATCAACATGCGCGACTATGGCACGATGAATGGGGAAAAAGTCCTCGCTACCGCCATGGCGGAAATCCAGAAAGCGCAGGCTTAAGCCATGACGGTAACGGACATGTACCCAGATTATCGCGGTTCAGGCCACCGTCCCGCGGATTTTGATGCTTTTTGGCAGCAGGCCCTGGCTGAAATGCGGGCCGTCAAGCCGGACGTTGAGCAAAAACCGGTAGCAATTCGCAGCTCAGTTGCTCAGGCTTATGATTATTGGTTCACTGGCGTCGGCCAGGCGCGTATTCATGCCCAGCTGATCATGCCCAAGGCTTATGATCCCAAGCAGCCGCACAAAGGACTCCTGATGTTTCACGGCTATCACTGCGATGCCGGTGATTTCACCCAGAAATTCAACTGGGCGGCTGAAGGTTTTGTCGTGCTGGCGATTGATGTGCGCGGCCAAGGCGGCCCCAGTGTCGACACCACCCAAACCATCGGCGGTACGCTTAAGGGTCTGATTATTCGCGGCGTGGAAGATGGGCCGCAGCATTTGTATTATCGCAGTGTGTTCTTGGATTGCGCTGAAGCCGCTGACCTGTTGGCGGCGATGCCAGGCGTAGTTCCTGACCGAATCTACGCGATGGGCGGTTCGCAAGGTGGCGGGCTGACCTTGGCTACCCTTGGGCTGGTGCCCACCATTCACCGGGCTTACGTGAATTACCCGTACCTGTGCGATTATCGCAAAGCTTATGCGCTCGGCGCCGAAAATAACGGCTATGACCAGCTCGCTTACTGGTTCCGGTATCGCGATCCGCTGCATGAGCGGGAGGACGCGTTCTTCGATACGCTCGAATATATCGACGTTCAGCACTTTGCGGCGCAAATCAAAACGCCACTCATCTGGGGGCTGGGCTTGCAAGACCAAGTGGTGCCACCGGTAACCCAGTTTGGCGCGTATCACCAGTTGACCGGTGAAAAGCAGCTTTATATCCTGCCGGAATACGGCCACGAGTTCCTGCCCAAAGTCGGCGACCACGCCTATAATTTCTTCATGGATTAGCGCCAAAGAAATAGCGTCTGGTTCAAACCCTGAGTTCGAGGGTTGAACCAGACGCTTTTCTAGTTACGCTCCGCGGGGCAACGCCCGAGCAAATAGCTACGCTTAAGGCCTCACCGGCAAAGAACGCCGGCAATGCCTTAAGCTTGATCAGCCCGTAGCGCACAACGCGTACAGGCTGACATGCGGTAGAAAGGCTATTTGTCGGGCTAAAATCGCCCCGCTCCGCAGCCTGTCATGTTATTGATTACCACGCAGGAGCCGAATCAGTTCATTCCCATAAGCTAGCGCAAACCAGCTCAGCAAGAACAGCAGCGGCAAGGCGTGCACCAGGTACCACAGGCCGCGCACCCACCAGTTTTGGTTGTTGAAAGGCAGCCGCCACAGGACTTTACTGGCGACTTGCGCCGTGGCAATCGGGCCAAACCAGCGGGAATCGGCTGAGCGCGGCCGGTTATCGCCCAAGACGAAATACTGGTGGGCTTTCACCAACGTCGTGCGCTGAAAGCTGGCGTCAGCGAACAAGGCGCCGCCATTCGGTTGACCGTCATAATTATAGTGCTGGTTAGCCATCGGGTATTTGACGTAAGGCTCCTTCAGCGCCTGGCCGTTGCGGTACACCGTGGTGCGGTTGATGCCGATTAAATCGCCAGGCATCCCGATGACGCGTTTGACCAACAGCCGCTGGGCGGGAATTTGCTTGACCAAGCCGTCATTGCGGAAGGTGATCAAATCACCGCGGCGCACTGGTTGCTTGATGGCACTGGCGAGCTTGGTGTTCATCACCACGAGCCACTGCCCGGATTGTAACGTGGGGGCCATGGAATGACCGCGCACATACTCGAGGGGCATAAACAGGCTCATTAAGCTGCTGATGATCATCAAAGCAAATAGTGTGCCAGTCAGCCAACGCTTTTTCATGGTGCCACCCCCTCGTCAACAATTTTCAGCGTACCATGTTGAAGGCAAGAACGGACGGTTCAGGCCGCGTTTAAGGCTTTCTTAACGGGCGGCGGCACCAGTGGTTAAAATTCCGCTTTTTTCTTGCGATTCAGCAGCTGTTGCACGGCTTCCTTGGGGTCGAGGCCGTGATTGATGACTTGGTCAACGGTTTCGACAATTGGCATGCTGACGTTGGCTTTAGCGGCCAACTCTAAGGCGCCAGGAATGGCGTTGATGCCTTCAACGACCATGCCGATTTGCTTTTTGGCGGCGGCGGGACTCATGCCTTGGCCAATCAAGAGGCCGCAGTTGTGATTGCGACTGTGGGTGCTGGTGCCGGTGACAATCAAATCGCCGATGCCCGCCAGCCCGTCGAAGGTGGCGGCATGCGCGCCGAGCTTGGTGCCGAGCCGCTTGATTTCGGTCATGCCGCGGGTAATCAGCGCGGCCTTGGCGTTATCGCCATAGCCTAAGCCATCCGAAATGCCGGCGGCCAAGGCGATGATATTTTTCAAGGCGCCGCAAAGTTCCACGCCGTAGCGGTCCGGGTTGGTGTAAACCCGCATGAAGCTGGAGGTGAAAATGTCTTGCGCCTGCTTGGCCGCTTCCTCGTCATCGGCTGCGGCCACAATCGTCGTGGGCAAATCTAGCGCTACTTCCTCGGCGTGGGTCGGGCCGGACAGCGCCACGAGTCGCATTTTTGGTGCGTGCAGCTGGCTGAGTTCATCGGCAATCACCTGGGTCATGGTCAGCATCGTGTCGGGTTCAAGCCCTTTGGCGACATCGACAATCAGCTGACCGGCAGGGATGAAGGGCGCGGCTTGTTTGACGGTTGACCGGACATAAACCGATGGTACCGCCAGCAAAAGCAAAGCCTGGTCCGTGCAAGCGGCCGGCAAATCGCTGGTGAAGGTGATGCTGGCCGGAATTGTCATGCCAGGCAGGTTCTTTTGTTGCCGCGTTTGATCCAACTGCTTCACTTCATCAGGTAGCGCGGACCACACCGTCACGGTATGCCCTGTGTTGGCTAACATGCGGGATAATGCGATGCCCCAAGTACCGGCACCAAGAATGCCTACTTTACTCAATAATCTCACTCCAGTTTTAAATTGTTGTCCCCTAAGTGTACCGCATTTTCACTTAGAAACCGGCAAAAGCCGCCTGAACCTGGTGAAAATCATCTTGACAGGTAGCGGCCATGGTTATAATATGAAGCCAGCTTCACGTGAAGTGGGCTTCACTTTTGGAGGTTAGGATGAAAACCAAGGTTAAAGCATACCGCAAAGCCGCTGGCCTGACGCAGGCCGAGCTGGCGGCTCAGGTCCATGTTTCGGCGCGGACCATTATTTCAATCGAAAAAGAGCAGTACAATCCTAGCCTGATGCTGGCCTATCGCTTAGCCGAAGTCTTTGGCGTCAGTGTGGAAACGTTGTGCTGCTTAGCCGAGAACAAACAATCGGAGGATGATGAAATTGAAAATCTATAATCAAAAGGGCCTGCTAGCAGGCCTCGGGTTAGTGGTCTTGGGCAGCGCCAATCTGTATTTTCAGCTCACCGGTCCGGCTCTGCACGGCTGGGACTTGGCCCAGAGCTGGTTGATCATCCTGGGCTGCTGGTTGGCAGGGGCCGTGGCCATTCGCCGCGCAATTTCGAAGCAGGCGACGCGTGAAGACCGCCTCGATGAACGCGATGAGCGGCAGCAGCTCATCAGACTCAAGGCCAATGACCGGACGTTGAAACTGCTGTTGGGCGTCGTCATCGCCGGTGTGGTGGTGGTGCTTGCCGTGCGCGGCGGCCAGCTCGACGCCACCCTGAAAGCCATGCTCAGCGGGATTGGGTTGATGATTGGGTTGACGTTTTGGCTGTGGGTTGGCAGCATGCTGTATTATGAGCACAAGCTATAAGTGAAAACGAGCGCAAAAAAGGCGGCAGGCTCTAGCAAATAGCTAGCGACCGGCCGCCTTTTTGAATGGGTGCAAATTGATGGCGAGAGGTTTAGTGACGTCTAGGAATTAATTGATAAAGATCGCCGTGCGCTGCCAATCATCCTGCCCGTCGTGGGTCAGAATAAAGTGGAATAACTCGTTGAGATCGCGGTCCTCGTCAGCCAGTCGTAGAAACTTGGTGACGGTGAGTGCGTGCTCGCAGTCCTCGGTCCCCGCGCCGGTGCGCAGTCGATACCAACCGCGGTCGAACAGAAAATTGATGTTGTTGGTGGCGTTGGTACTACTTTCGAGCCGCTTTTCATATATCGACAGGCAGCTCTTGGCCGCTGGATAATCGCACCAGGCCATGCAGAGGCTAAACTGATTTTCAAGCACCCGAAAGATTAGCTCGCGGGTTGAGCGAAAATCTTGGTACTTAACCGCCCGAGTCATGGCCAATTGAAACAGCTGTTTTTCGATTCGTGGTTCAAATCCCGGCATGAACCCCGTGAACATGTAGATATCGAATTCGCTCCAGTCGTTCAAGGCCATGAGATAGTGCTGGATGCCCGTGGTATATTCCGGATGAGGCTGGGGAAAGTGGTGCGTAACGTCACCGGTGGCCACCATCTCTTCTCTCATAAGCTCCCACAGCGGCCGGACGAAGCGCTTGATTGGATCATGGCTCGCGGCAATTTGCGTATCCAAGGTGGGCAGCGCGGCGTTGAATTTGGCCCGGATGACTTCCGCAGTTTGATGGTCGGAGTTGCCCGTGAACAGTGCGCCTTGAGGAAACCAGCGCATTAGCATGTCGCTCATGCTGAGATAACCGTTCAGGTCGAAGCTGGTTTTGCCCTTCAGATATCGAAACACGAACTCCTCGGGTGTCGTCCACAGTCGTTCGAGTAAATGCGCAAACTTGGTCACTGTCAGATCAGCTTGGCCGGTTTCAAAGCGCGACAGGGCACTGGCCGACAGCTGCTCATCTGCCACGTTTTGCAGTGTCAGGTTTTTGCTTTGCCGAATCGCTTTGGCGGTACTGCCGAATTCCTGGATCATGAAGTCATCTCCTTTTGCGTATCCGCAATTTTCACTGCTTTTGATTTTAGGCGTGCGAGACTGAAAGCACAAGCAGAGGAGGCATGCATCATGATTATTTGGCGATACGGCCGCAAACGGCAGGTGGCGCTATTGGTAGGATTAGATCTCTTTGTCGCGGCGAAAATGGTGTTTCTGGCAGTCATGCTCAGTGGTTTTATCGCTGCGGCTACTGCCGGATCGATGAGCCGGTTCTTGCGCTTAGCCATCATTGCGGTGGGCGGCTTTGCAGCCCTTAGTTTGCTCGGTCAGTGGCACGTATGGGTCAAAAACCGCCTCATTCAGACAGTGAACTTGCGCATCAAAACGTTGATGGCAAAGCACCTGATTGATGACGGACCGCTGCCGGAGGATGCCAGTAAGCCTTTGTCCTTTATGACCAATGATCTGAAGCAGTTGGAAACCAACGGCATCGCGTCAGAGCTGACCATTTTGGAACAGTTGCTGACCTTGGTGTTCGCGATTGCTGGCGCTATCTACTTCGACTGGCTGACGACGCTGGTGTTCGTAGTGGGGGCCTTATTACCCATGGCGGTGTCGGGGCTGACGCAAAAGCCAATCGACCGGCGCGCCAAGGCCTGGTCCACTGCCAATGGGCAATACACAGGCAGCCTGAAGGACCTACTCACCGGTCTGGATACCATTCGTAGCTACCACGCGAATGCGGTCGCCAAGGCGCGCCTGAATCAAAGCAGCACCGCCATGGAATTCGGGTTACGCAAAATGAACGACATGATCGGCACGGCCGACGTTTGGATGTCGTTCATCGCCTTGACCCTCGGCCTGCTGGTACCGTTTGGTTTCGGTATCGTGCGCATCATTAGCGGCGTGGTTACCATCGCGAGCTTCATTGGCATCGTCCAGCTCTCTAACTCGATTACCAATACGCTGCTCACGATTATGGATGGGGTGAACAAGTGGAACACCACGCGGCAGATTCAAGTCAAGCTGCGTGCAGCCGCGCACTCAACGCCCGATGCCCGATCTGAGCAGCCACTGGGGGCGCTTCAGACCATTACTCTGAGCGAGGTCACCCTCAGCCGCGGCGACAAGCGTCTGTTGAAGAATTTCAACCTGACACTTAAGGCTGGGGACAAAATTCTGCTCAAGGCGCCCTCTGGTTTTGGTAAGACGACCTTGCTCTACGCCTTGGCCGGTCAGTTGCCGTTGCAAGGAAAATATACCATCAATTGCGTTGCTGCCAATCAGCTGCCGGCGCGCCAGCAGCTTGACCTGTTCAGCCTCATTAAGCAGCAACCCTTCCTGTTCAACGATACATTGGGCTTTAACTTGACGTTAGGTGGGAATTACTCGCAGTCCGAGATAGTTGAGGCCGCGCGGCGGGCCCACCTTGATACACTCGTCGCCGAGAAGGGCTGGGACTATCAGTGTGGGGAAAACGGCGCGAACCTCTCTGGTGGCCAAATTCAACGTGTCGAAATTGCCCGAGCGTTTTTGGTGAAACGCCCAGTGATACTGGCCGATGAGGCGACCTCAGCTCTGGATGACAAGCTGAGCGACGCCATCCACAATGAGCTCTTTGCCGCGGGGCAAACGGTGATTGAAGTTGCCCATCACATCAGTCCCGCGTGGGAGGCTAAATTCGACCAAGTGATTGACTTGACCCAACCTGACTAAGCAGGACCCTGGCTGCGCTGCTGCGAAGTGAACCTAGGTGATTAGGCGGGTGATTTCGCAACAGTAAGCCATGCCTAGCGGTATCGGCTTGATGATTGAGCTGACAGTTTTGGCTGTGGGTTGGTATAGTACGTTGTATGATGAAGACACACTAAAGGCGAGGCTAGGTAGAGAGGGACTCGGTTTAGCAAAAAGGCTTCACTTGAAGTCGAAATTGTTATATAATAGAGTCATCAAGAAAGGGGCATCAAATATGGCAGAAACAACCGTTACCTCTTTGCGCTTCAAGAAAGACCAATACGATCAGTTGAAGCATTTGGCTGATTTTGAAGGAGTTTCCGTGACCACCTATATGCGCCGCGCGGTACTTGAGCGTATGGAAGATGAAGCGGACTACAAGGACGCGCAAGCCAACCGTGCCGAAAGTAAGGGCGCGACAATGAGTCGGATTGAGATTATGAAGCAACTTGGTATGAAACCATGACAGACAGCTATCACTGGAGTTTTGATCGGACCGCTGGGAAACAATTTACCAAGCTCGATCAACAAGTGCAACGCCGCATCGTTCGTTGGCTCGATAGTCATATTGAGGGCTATGATAATCCCCGTGCCTGGGGTAAAGCCCTTGAAGGTGAATTAGGAACCTTATGGCGCTACCGAGTAGGCAGCTATCGAATCATTGCTGATATTAATGATGGTCGCTTTGAAGTGCTGGTCGTTAAGACGGCTAAACGCAATGACGTTTACAAAAACAAATAGTTTAAGCGATGACGAAAAGACTGAGACCCTCAGTGAGATTAAGCGCAAAAAAGGCGGCCGGCGCTAGCAAATGCTAGTGACCGGCCGCTTTTTTGATAAGTGGAAAAAGGATGGTGAGAGCTTAGTGACGCCTCGCGACATCGGTGTGCATGGCATTGGGCTCAATCACCACAGAGCGTTCGAAGACGCGGCCGATGTCCAGATAGTTGGTGGAGATGGTTTTCATCGCTGCCACGGGTTTATCGGCGGGGAAGTCCATGAGCTGTTTTTCTTCCTCGCTCATCAGGATGCTTTGGTAGTCACGCCGCGCGTACTTGATCCGCAGTTTTTTAGTGACTTCGACATAATGGAAAATCGAACCTTCGATATCGGCCTTAGTTAGCGTCGGAAACAGAAAGAAAGGGAGGTAAGAATCTTCCAATTGTAGCGGCACGCCACTTTTATACCGCAGGCGGCGGAAGTAGATGACCCGGTTATTCAAGGGGATGTCGAACAGCTGGGAGAGCTCATGATCGGCATGCACTTTCTCGAACTTGAGCACTTTGTTGGTGATGGTTTGGCTATACGGGGTTTCGCTTAACCCGCGAAGCGCAATCGAGCTAACAATTTGCTCGTCTTGGGTGTAGTAGCCCGAACCTTGCCGAGAGTAGATGAGCCCCTCGATTTCTAATTCTTTGAGCACGTTGCGCACGGTGTTGCGGCTGGCGGCATAGTAACTGATGAGCTCCTGCTCGGTTGGCAGCTTGCTGTCGCCTTTATACACGCCGTCCATTATTTTCTCTTTGAGATCATCTAAGATGTCGCTCGTCTTTGTTGACACGGTTAGCGCCCCCATTCGGCATATTCGCTAGTGTGATTGTATCACTAAATAATAGTACCAACAAATAAATCTAAATTAGTGCCAACAAATCATTGACAGCGTTCTCAAATCAGCCTATTATTCAAGGCGAAAAGGAGGTTTCAACTATGAGCGCAATTGATTTCATCTCAGATAAGCTGTATCCAGTTGCCCAGAAATTGGCGACACAACGCCATTTGTTAGCAATTCGTGATGCGTTTATCTCGACCATGGCGCTAACCATGGCCGCATCATTTGGTATTTTGCTCAATGCTCTTATTTTTAGTAACGCTGCTGTGAATAAAGTGATCGACCTCTCCAGCTTTGCCAGTCTGGTGACCTATATCAACGATGCCACCTTCGGCATTTTGTCGATTGTGGTGTGCTACAACGTGGGTTCCAACCTGTGCAAATGGTACATTGATAACTCTGATATGAACGGGAGTACGATTACCCCAGCGCATGCCGGGATGATGGCGGTGGCCAGCCTGTTTGCGTTGATGCCACTGACTTCCACTGTCACGTTGGCGAACGGTAAAACGGCTTCCGGGATTGCTTCAATCATCCCACAAACATACACTTCTTCTGATGGCCTGTTCGTCGCGATGTTCGCGGCGCTGATTTCCACGGAAATTCTGGTGCGGTTGGCGCGCAGTCGTCACATGCGCATTAGCATGCCTGATGGGGTACCGCCGGCAATTGCGACGACCTTTAACTCGATGATTCCAGAAATTCTGGTCATTATGATTTTCGCGATTTTTGCCTTTGCGTTGGATCAGATTTTCCACATGAGCTTCACTGAAATCATCGGTGTGGCTATTCAGACCCCACTGAAAGGCTTCGTGCTTTCTGCTGGTGGGCTGTTCTTCCTGCAGTTCATTTCTGATTTCCTGTGGGCCTTTGGGTTGCACGGCGCCAGCATCTTGTCGCCAATCAAGAGTGCCCCATTGCTGCAGGCAATTCAGGAGAACGTGACCGCGTTCCAAAACCACGCTCACATTCCGAATATCATCACCCAACCCTTCATCGATTCCAACACCTTGTCGACTGATTTCGTCGCGATCGTCATTGCCATCTTCCTATTCTCGAAGCGGCAGGATCAGCGCCAAGTCGGTAAACTGGCTTCCATTCCTGCGTTCTTCAACATTTCTGAACCTTTAATGTTTGGTTTGCCTATTGTTTTGAACCCAGCTTACATGATTCCGATTATCTTGGTGCCACAAGTTAACCTGGGGATTGCTTACTTTGCTACCAGCGTCGGCTTGATTGGTAAAACTGTCGCCATGGCGCCTTGGATTACCCCACCAATTTTGCAAAACTACTTAGTCACCGGGGGTAATATCCCGGCGGCCATCTTAGGCGGTTTGTTAATTGTGCTCGATGTTGTGATCTGGATGCCATTTGTCATGATCAGTAATCGCACCGGTCATACTGAGCCGGATGCTCAGCCGGAGAAGTGAGGCTGCAGTGAGCAAAGTTAAAGAAAAATTCCGCGATCGTGCCTTGCCGATTCGCACCCGCGTCAACGATCTCCTCAGTCGGATGACGCTTGAGGAGAAAGTGGCCCAGTTGCGCCAGGACCTATACGGCTGGAAATGCTACCAGCGCGATGGTGATGAGGTGGCGCTAACGCCGTATCTCACTGATTACTTAGCCAAGACGCCAGGCATCGGCTGCCTGTACGGAGTCTTTCGAGCCGATCCGTGGTCGCAGGTGACTGATGAAACTGGCATTCCCAGTGCCTTGAGCCGCGACACCGCGTTCCGCATTCAAAAACAAGTTATGGCGGCGAACCGCTTTGGCATTCCGGCCTTGTTTGTGGAAGAAGCACCGCATGGCCATCAGGCACTGGGCAGTGTGTCTTATCCCATTAACATCGGGAAGGGCAATAGCTATGACCCCGCCTTGATGGAACAAATGGCGACGCAAATTCGCCACGAAATGGCGGCTAAAGGCGTGCATATTGCGCTGGTTTCCACGATGGACCTGGCGCGTGATCCGCGCTGGGGCCGCACCGAAGAATGCCTTAGTGAAGATGGTGTAATTGCGGCGAAATACACCGAAGCCATCGTCAAAGGCTTTCAAGGCGATTTGATCTACGCTGGTGAAGATTTCCTCGATCAACCAGTGGCTACGCATACCACGGCGCAAATGGGTGTCGTGTTGAAGCATGTGATTGGTCAAGGCGACACCTTGGGCGGGCACAACTCTGGCTCCAGCATCATTGGCCGGCGTGAGTTGCTCGACATCTATGGTCCGTTGCTTCACGCCGCGCGTAATGCAGTGGGTGTGATGGCCGCGTATAACGATATTGATGGGGTGCCATGCCATGGCAATCCTTGGTTACTAACAGATTTGCTGCGCAAGCAAAATGGCTTCCAAGGGCTGATCATGGCCGATGGCAGCGCCTTGGATCGCCTAGCCACCAATTACACTCAGCCCGGCTTGGCCGCACGTCAGGCCTTAACTG
Organism: Lacticaseibacillus suilingensis; assembly: GCF_016861845.1. Lineage (GTDB taxonomy): Bacteria > Bacillota > Bacilli > Lactobacillales > Lactobacillaceae > Lacticaseibacillus > Lacticaseibacillus suilingensis. Next base: position 57,592 of record NZ_BOLV01000003.1, on the reverse strand, counting down.
CCGGCGTTGAGGAAAGCCTGTGGGATGAACTATATCCACATCTGGTTGAGTACGTGACGGCGGGACTGGTGCCAGAAGCCCTAGTCGATCAAGCAGCCTTCAAAATTTTAGCCATTAAGTTCTTGCTAGGCGTCTTTGATGATCCGTTCAAGACTCCGGCGGCGTTCGATGAAACTCACGCCCAAAGCGTGAATCTCGAACTCGCCGAGGAAAGCATCACTATGGTCAAAAACACCGGCATTTTGCCGCTTAAAACCGCCGCTAAAATCGCAGTAATCGGGCCCAGTGCCGACAACCGCTATGATTTGCTCGGCGACTATACTGCACCGCAAACTGCCGGTCAGCATTCGACGATTTATCAGGCTATCAAGGCCCAATACCCCGCTAGTGACGTGCGCTATGCAAAGGGTTGCGCTATTCGCGATCATGAGCACCAGCCGCAGTTACTGAATGAAGCGGTGGCCTTGGCGCAGGCCAGTGATGTGGTGATTTTGACCTTGGGCGGCTCCAGCACCCGTAACTTCGGCATGCGGTTTGGTAAAAACGGTGCTGTCAGTTCCAAAGGGATCAACATGGATAGTGGCGAAAACGTCGACCTGGCTTCCTTAGCGTTGGGCGGCGAGCAACCGGCCTTGCTTGAAGCACTGGCTAAAACCGGCAAACCAATGATCACCATCATGGTGGAAGGCCGGCCGCACGAGCTAGAGCAAGTGCTGGCAAAGAGTGCGGCGGTCCTGTTAGCTTGGTATCCCGGCCAACGCGGCGGGGATGCCCTGGCAGCGTTGATCAGCGGGCAAGTGGCCCCGTCCGGTCACCTGAATATCAGCTATCCGCGGTCGGCGGGGCAGCTGCCGGTGTATCACAATCAGCGCCGTAATCCGGCCCCTGACTATTATGATGAGGCGAAGTCACCACTGTTAACCCTGGGCACAGGGCTTAGCTATGGTGAAACACCAGTGGTTGAGCGGATTCAGCTCGATCAAACCACCGTCAGCAAGGTGACGCTACAAGACGGGGCCAAGCTTCAAGCGATGGCACTGGTGCATAACCCGAATGACACCGCCGCCACCGCCGTGCTGTTGGTGGCGACTAACGGCCTCACGAATAACGTGGTGCCTCGCGCCAGTCACGTGGTGGATTTCAAACGGGTCACCCTAGCTGCCCATGAACAGCGGCAGGTGACATTTACGCTTGAGGCAACCGCTTTTCAGCAGACTGATTTTAATTATCAGCCCCGACTGTTTGAAGGACCGGTGACCGTATCGGTTAACGGACAATCGGCAGTATTCACAATTCAATAAACACAAGGTATAGCAAAAGCGCTCACCATCAATGATGGCGGGCGCTATTTGGATGGATAGGCGACCTTACTGCAGCGGAATGGCCGCCCCGTGCTGGAGGCCTTGCTTCACGGTTTGGTAGTCGTGATAGCTTGTAAATGCCGACACCAGCTGCCGCACGTTCATCACGCTGTCGCGGATTTCCACGTTCTTCGGTTTCACGGTATTGCCGCTGACGGTGATGCCGTACTGCTGCGCCAGTGACGTGATGGCGGTTTTAGATTCATACATGTTGTACAGGCGACTTTCTTCGCCATTCAACCAACCATAAAACATGTAGGTTTGGGTCTTTTCACCGTTGATCGTGTAGGTTTGCGAGAACACGATCAGCTTGCCATTCGCGCCAGTGACGGTGTGGTAGGCGTAAGAAACGTTTTTGTCCTGGGTATACTTGGCGATGGTGGCGGTGTCTAAGCCATTGAGAGTCCAATATTCCATGTACAACAAGGCGGCGTGGTCGGCCTCGGTCAGGCCTGTTAACGCACTAGCGGGGGCGAGCGCAGCTTTTTTCATCACATCGATCGGATACTCGGCGGTGGTGCTTTGGCCCGCCACGCTACTGGAGCTGCTGGTGGCTTCGCTGCTCGTGGTGCTGCTGTCTGTGCTGCTACTTTCGGCCGGGATAATGGTGCGTTTAATGGTGGTGCTTTCCTTGACCTTGGCGAGATTGCCAGCCGGTGTAGGAATCCAGTCAGCCACGCCACTGACCAGCAGAAATACGCTCAACGCGGCGAGCAGGCCGAGCAGAATCTGTTTCAGTTGATACTGGCGTTTCAGCAGGGCAGGCGGCGTCCAGTACAAATCCTGCGGGCCGCCCTGGCTTTTATCGTCGGCGGTTTTCAGCGCGCGGTACTGCCAGTGCGCTAGATAAAACCCCAAGCCAATGGCAACCAGCGCCAGCACCATTGCCGGCACGAGAAAAAGGTTTTGCACGCCAGCGATGAACCAGGCCATCAGTTGGGTCAGGGCATCGAGGCCGGTCATGGGCAGCGCTGCTTGGTAGTGGATGCTCAAGGCGATGAACAAGCCAATGGCCGCCAGCACGCTTAAAACAATGGCGACGACGCGCCAGGCTCGCACGCCGCGCGCTTGGCGCTGCAGGCCGCGGACATAGGTTTTGCGGGCGCTGCGGATTTGACTTGGGAACATCATCTTGTGCGTTTCGAGCTGCTTGTTCACAATCTGGCGATTGAGGCGCCATTGCAAGCTGAGCACTGCCGCTAAGGCAATGAGCAAAATGACGGTAACGAGATAAAAAACCAAGTGGTTCACCTCCTGAGGAATATTGCCTCATGATACGTTTGCGTTGGTAAAACGCGGTTATGCGGTGACGACCTGCTGCTGAAGCACGGTGCAGTCGGTGAGATAAGTCAGGCAAGCCGTTTTGACCATGCTTTGTACCTTGGCCGCATCATAGGTGCCGAATGCGTATACCACCACTAAAGCATGTGTGGTGGCAGGCGTAATCATCGCCCGAGTGGAATCTGCGGTGGGACTGCCAAAGAAGCCAGTTTGATCCGCTAAAACCAGGCTGTTGGTCAGGTCAATGGCCGCTTTGCCGATGCCAGGGTAGGTTGCTCCGGCTGGCGCTACCGTGTAGCTTAACGGCGGCTCTAGCTGGTCGAGATCGTAGCTGCCCAGCGGAAAATGCAGGCGCAGCGACAGGTCATTATTGAGGTCAACCAGGTTATTGACCTGATACAGGCCTTTACCTTTAATCACGCGGCGCCACAAGCTGTCGCTGGCTGGGCGGTAGCGGCTCGGGTCTTTACCGACATGTTTGTAGCCGGCTTTGGTGGCTTGAATGGCCGGGTTGGCATTTAAATTGGCTAACGTGTCGGTAGTGGCGATGTGTTCAATGAGTGGGTTGAGCCGTTCAGCCCAAAGCTGGTCGCTGTGCGCGGCATTTTTGAACGTGATTTCTGTGACGACGAGACTGCCGTCAATCAATGGATTGACGGAAAACTCCAAGACGTGACCTCCAAGAAGACGAATTTGTGGTTTCTATTATACCGCAAGCATCGCCATGTGGTTGTTTCACGTGGAACCAAAGTGGCGGGGCAAAAAGCAAAAGCCACGACTTCGCAGATGAAGGCGTGGCTTTTTGGCTGGTAGTGGTATGAAAATGGCAGCATGGCTTGTGCATTTTGAACAAGCCATCCGATAAGTGCGCTGCTGCACTTGATGGTAGTCAATAGTTAGACACAATCGGGGTTGTTCAGAATATTAAACACCCGTTTGAATTCATCGAACTGATTCTCAATCAAACGCTCGTCATAATCAGGGCCTTCATCGGCCACCACCATGAGAAAACTATAAATAAACGCCGCAAAGTGATGGGCAATCGGCCCAGGGTAACGCAGGGAAACATTGCGCGCCTTCAGTTCGGCTTGCAATTGAGCGGCCAGTTGCTCAAGGGTGCTGGCTTTAAAGCTCACTTCAGGGGTATTGATTTTTCTCAGTAGCGCCAGTTCGGCAATCAGTCCCCGATCGACTTCAGGTTGATGTTGAATCGCCTTGGGTAAGCCTTGGCTGGCCAGTCGATGAATCAGAAGTGGATTGAGGCGCGCCAGCCAGTCATCAATGGCGGCTTGGGCGAGGTCGTATTTATCCTGGTAATGACGGTAGAACGTGGTGGGGCCGATTTCGGCAAGAGCGACTAAATCGAGTACAGAAATTGTCTCAAATGATTTTTTACTAAGTAGGGAGAATAGCGCTTGAATGATGGCGCGTCGCGTTTTGCGCACGCGCAGGTCCGGTTTATCACGGTTTGTACTGGTCATCGTAAACGCCTCCTTTTTATCCCCACCATTACGGGGAAAATACATAAAAAACTGATAATCAATTAAAATAAATATTTATGGGTTAATTTTACATCAATTGACCCATATGTAACAACCACCGATTAATGACCCTCAATTTTTGGTTAATTGATTATAGAATGATAACAAGTTAAGCATGTGACGTTTTATTCAAACTCACCGGACTCTTGGGGGAGTGAGCAACTGACGGTGATGAAAATCACATGCCTTCGTGTAGGTTACTTGTGAGCATTAGCCTGATCTCCGAATCTCATTTTGGAGGACTAATGATGAACAAGAGCAAACAAGGTAAATTAATTCGCATGATTGGGGTCTGCGGACTGGCGCTGGGCGCCTTGACCGCTTCTGGCACCGTTGCTAGCATCGTTCAACTGGGGGATGCGCAATCACGCGTGGCAGTCGTAAAGGCAGAAAACGTGACCAGTGCCACAGATGACACCAGCGATCGGGTTTTGAAGCTGCACAAGTTTAAGGCCAAGGATAACTCAATGGCCAACGGGACAGATGCTACAGGTACTACCGATGACGCTGCCGGTACGGCTGATCTCACTCCGATGGCCGGGGTGAAGTTTGAAGTATACAGCCTGGATAACGCTCAGGCTAAGGCTTTTGCGGCTCTGGATGATACAGCTAAAGCTGGCTACGATGAGGGTACGCTGAAAGCAACGGTTATCACTGATGCCAGTGGGAACGCCGAATTCAATGCTGGGACCGGTCAGGCCGCAGATGGTTATTACCTCGTTAAAGAATTGGATAACCCAGCCGTTCAGAAGAAAGCTACGCCATTTATCGTGCACCTACCGATGACTGACGGCCAATTTGTCGGCGGCGACAGCGTTAAGTACACCGTTGACGTTTATCCAAAGAACGAAATCAACGAAGTAGCTCTGAAGACAAACCCGAATAAGACATTTGAGAATGGTGAAAAAGATACCTCTGTCATGGCTGGACAAAGCGTCAAATGGGATTTGACAGCACAACGGCCAGCTGATGCCAAAATCGATGCCATCATGGACGAAGATGGCAAGGAAATTACGCCTGCCAAGTATGCGACCCAGTTCGTATTCTCTGATCCAATTGATACCAAGTCGCTCACGCTCAACAAAGACAACATCACGATGAGCATTGTCACCGACAATGGTGATGGGACAACGACACCACTGGCACTTGAAGCAGGCGTTGATTTCACTGTCAATACGGACACGCAAAGAGGCGATTATCAGATTTTGGTGTTGACGTTAACCGAAGCTGGACTCGAAAAATTAGGTGACGCTGATGCTAAATCGACAGTGGTGGCAACGATTGAAACCACTGTTAAAGACACCAAAGACGCTAATATTTTGAACACCTTTGATACGTACTACACTGGGACGACCACTGGTAAACCAGATCATGAAACGACTGTGCCGACCGATCCAAAAGAACCAACGGATCCAACCGACCCAACCACGCCGACAGACCCAGATAAACCAGATCCAAACCAACCAATGGTTTACATGGGTAATGTGACCCTCGCCAAGATTAAAGAAAAGGCGGACGAAAACGCCAAGGATGAGCCACTGGCCAACGCCACCTTTAAGCTGGCAGCTAGTGAAGCAGACGCCAAAGCAGGCAAATGGGTGAATGGCGCTGACGGTGATGCAGTTACTGTTACCACCGACGCCGCTGGGAAGGCCGAATTCACCGGCTTGTTAGTGGATAAAGTCGAACACGATGACGGCACCTTCACGTATGAGAAGAAATACTACCTCGTTGAAACCGATGCCCCGGTTGGATTCGATGTCGATGGGAAAATTCATGAAGTTACAGCGACCCAAGATGATGCCGTTGACGCTACCGTCGTGGACCCTGACAACTTTGTACCAAACCTGCCGCTGACCGGTGCGCTAGGTCGCATCCTGATTTTGGCTGTTGCTTCGGTGACGCTGCTGGGTAGTGGCTCCTACATGATCCTGCGCAAGCGGCGTGAAGCGAACGACTAATGGTTCACCATCAGCGGAAAGGTGGTGTTCTCATGATCCAGCACAAACGAAAAAGCGCGTTGCTTAGCGTTGCCGGTGGATTGTTACTGTTTTTGACCATCATCCTTGGCGGCTGGTTTAGAGCAACGCCGGTACTCGCCGCCAGTGGTCCGCAGCTGGTCATTGATAAGCGCGTCAGCGTGCCATCAACCAGCAGCACGCAGCAAACCGCACCGCTTGCCGGCGCCCATTATTGGGTGACGCGCATCGTCGCCAGTGGCCAAGGTGCCATTGATCCGAGCGATGCCAAAACGTATCGGGCAGCGACCGGCTTAGCGACTTTTAGCGCTGAGTTGGTCACCGATAACGCCGGCCGCGCGACTGCCACGTTGGTGGTCGGGGCGAGTTACCTTGTCGTCGAACAGGCCAGTGCCGTGATTAAGCATCCTGCCAATCCGGTGGCCTTCACCGTGCAGCGCAGTGATCAAGTGATCACAGTGGCCCCGAAATCGAATCTGGATTTCAGCGGCCCCAAAAAGCCTGCTAGGACGCTAGGCAACACTCTAACCACGGCGGGCACGCCGGTGGGCAAGAAAATCGCCCACACCGGCGGCGTTATGCATGTGCAAGTGCCTGTGCTGCTACTCGTGGTATTACTTCTGGCAAGTGGGAGTTACCTGCTGATCATTAGCCGGCTCGCTCGCGCTCGGCGCGGCTAGCATGCCGAATCGCAGTAGCTCTCACCTAGCGTGAGGGCTATTGTGCTACACAAGCATTGGCTGCGGCTGATGTGGTCGAATGGAGAGTAGGCAAAATGAAGCAACTAAAATTAATGAAAAAAAGGCGCAAACGGCCGTGGTTAGCAGCGGCGATTCTGGCGCTGTGCGTGGCCCTGGTTGGCTCGCCGCTGGCCACAGTCATCGCCGCCGGCGCGAACGGCGCTGGCTCGCCGCCAACCAAAGCCGGCATCACTGATATCGAAGAGCTGACGGATGATGAAATTGCGGCAGTGGCGGATTTGAATCTCCTCTTTGCGTCGTCGCCGTGGCAAAGCGTGAACCTGCGATCTGGGAATGCGTTGGATCCGGCAGCGTATACCACCGCGATTACTGGGGCGAATACGTCACTCACAGGGATGTCTAATCGTGCCAGCTGGGCAGGGGGTAAGTTCACCCAGACGGACCAGCTTTCTTTACTCTATGCGCCGTTGGTTAACGGGACGGTCCAAATTAGCGGGAAAGAATACGCCTATGCAAGTGGTACTGGGGTGGATTCCAACTTTATCATGATGGACGAGGCTGCCGCCCAATCGGTGATAACCCGGGATCAAGGTACCAGCATCGCTTCAGCTCCTTATACAAGATTGGAACCCACCATGGCAAATGGGGCTACATTCAATGACTTGGTCGATAAAGTAAAAGTTTACCAAGACCAATCCGGCCATCGACTCGCGAAGGTCATCACAGTCGCTGATTGGCAAGCGGCTGACGTTGCCACAATTGATCCGGTAACGGGGTCCATCAGTCATAGCGTCTTCTACAAAAACCTTGGCGCGACTCGCACCAATATCCGCGTAGGTACTGTGATGAATATCGCAGTCTTCAACGCGGCCCAATATGGTACGGGGACGATGCCAAGTTTGGATCGATTGCAGGTCACTGCGGATGGGTATGATGGCGCGTATATTACTGGACTGCTTGCCGATACAAGAGCTAATCAGCGTCTAGATGAAAGCCAAGCACTTACGCTTCAACCAGACGGCTTAATTATGTACAGCGACCCCGTTGACCCTACCAAGACCGAGGTGTACGCAACTAAAACACCACGCTCCGGGTATATCGGGGCCAATACAGGGTTAGTTCAGACCGCTGGCCAGACCAAGGGCAAAGCATTGGTTGGGGAAGGGCTTAAGACCAATTTAGACCTATACGATTCCAGTATGGTCTACATGTCAAAGCCAGTTACCAGCCTGCCCACTGGCGGCATTGTTCATCTCGAGTACGTCGAGCGCTTATCCGACAAAATGACCGCGACGGTCCGCTATCGAGACGTTGACACTAAGACTGTTCTTGCCACGCAAGACATCGTCGGTAATGTGGATGACCCGCTGAACTTCATCGACACCGCGACTTTCATGGCCCAAAACGCCAGCAAATTTACCGGTTACGAGGTGGTTTCAGACAATACCGCAGATGCTAGCAACTACACCTTCCAAAGCAGCCCCGGCACCTGGATTGTCGAGTTGAAAAAAGTACCGATTTACACCCCAGATGACAATCCGGATGGCCTCCCTTTAACGGCGACGGCCACCGAGGCGGTGAACTACCTCAAAGATGGCGCGGCATTCCAACAGACGCCAGCACTAGCGACGATTAAGCTCTATCGATACGTGACCGCCCACCTCGACGGCACTTACGAGTATTCCGATTGGACCACGAGTGAAGCCGAGGCGAATGCCCACAAAACCATCACTAAAGCTAATCCAACGGTGGCGGCGCTGACGCAAGACCAGATTAATGCCTACTTGCCTGATCAGTACCGCGGTGAGGTGACGAAGCTCAAGGTCGGCGAAACGCCGGAAACAGCGGTGGAGCCTAACCAGGTGCTGACCGCGGATAACCAGCTGGCTGACTGGTTGAGTCAGGGCGGCGATTTGGCGATTACTCGCACGGTGAACTACACGCCGGCGCAGGTTGGCCCCATCGTTCCTGGCGACCCCAATGATCCGTATTATGCCATGACGCACAAGACTTTAACGGTGAAGGTGGCAGTCGATGATGCGGCGCTGGCCGCGGCAGATCAAGCCGCCGTTGCGCTTGGCGCTGAAGCGACCCAGACCATTGCCTTCACCCGGCCGGTCACGTATAGTGGCGATGAGGTCATTGCGCTAGGCGAGTGGAGCACCACCGACACCATCCAGGACGTGACTGCCAAAGCCGTCGCTGGTTATGTCATCAGTCCTGGTGCTAAGGTGACTGCGGCTAACCTCACCAGCGCGGTGGGCGGCACGGTGGCCCAGGCGCAAGTCGGCCAGTCGCTGAAAACCGTGCTGACCAACTTCCAAGCCGACGACAACGGCGGGGTGGCTGGGGCGACCCACACCAACGGCGCGCTGGATGGCACCGCCACCACTGAAATTAGTTACAGCATGAAAATCACTTACCCGCAAGCTGGCGCCCGCGCCAACTTGTGGACCGGCCTGCTCGCCGCCGCGCTTTTGGCGCTAGGCGCGGTGGGGCTATTATGCCGACAGAAACTGCATCATTAAGCACAAGCGTGAATGACCTTTACTCCGGTAAGGGTCATTTCGTTGTCGAAAGGAGGGCTGCAGATGGCTAAACACTGGCGATTATTCGCGCCAAAAACCTGGTCACGCTTTTGGTTCAACCTCGTGTTTGGGCTGATCTTTATCGTTGGGTTAGTGCTGCTGCTCGGCCCTTCACTCTACACCAGTTACATTCAGCGCCAAGCCACGCTGCAGGCGGGGCAGTTTGACCGCGCCGTGGTCAAAACGCCGACGTCGGCGCTGGTACGCCGGGTGCAAGGCTACAACGCCAATCTCTACGCCCGGCAGACGGAGCAGCCGCTACCCTCACCGATTCGCACCTACGCTCAGGTGAAGGCGCCAGCCGTGATTGGTTACGTCAGTGTGCCTAGTGTCGGCATCAAAAACACCATCATTCGCTACGGCGACAGCGAGGAAGTGTTAGCGCAAGGCGCTGGCACCATGCCTGGCACTAGCCTTCCTTTTGGTGGGGCGAACACGCTGGCTGTGGTCACCGGGCACTCCGGGTTAGCCAACCGGGTGATTTTTGATAATATTCGCTACCTGAAAAAAGGCGACGTGTATTACCTCACCACCTTCGATGGCTCCCGCAAAGCCTACCGCGTCACGGCCAAAAAAGTGGTCGATCCGCAGGCTAAAAATGCGCTGAACGCCGTGAAAATCCAGCCCGGCCGCGATGTGTCAGTGCTGTTAACCTGCACCCCGCTGTTCATCAACTCGCACCGCTTGTTGGTGTATGGCCGGCGCGTTTCGCTGCATGAAGCGCAAAAAGCGCCAGTGATGAAGCGCGATACCTTCAGTTTGTATCACGTGTGGCTATATGTGATGTCGCTGCTGGTAGTGTTGTTCCTGATTTATTACACGTGGCTGGTGCACAAGCGCCGCCAATACGCCCGGCAAAAGGAGGCCCGCCATGCCAGCAGCAACGAAACCTAAACGCCCGTCGCGGCTGGTCAGCATTTTGCTCCTGGTGGGGATTGCGCTGTCCGTGATTCTGTTTTTCACGCCTTTCGTTTACGACTGGATTGCGTCGAATCAACGCCTCGAAATCGCGCAGGATTACCGCAAGCGCGCTTATCCCGCCGATAAACGCCGCGACGCTCTGATCAAGCAGTACAACGCGAACATCTTGGCGCATCAAAAAGGCCAGGTGCGGCCGTTTCCCGGTGTCACCTACCAGCAGATTGAAAGCGACGCTGAGGCGGCGTTTGGCTATGTGCGGATTCCTAGCATTCACCTGAAATCAACCCCGGTGTTCTACGGGACCTCTGATGCCGTGTTGGCCAAAGGCGTGGGCTCTTTAACCTACACTTCACTGCCGGCGCCAGGCAAAAATGTCACCGCGTCGCTGACCGCGCACACCGGGTTGGCCAATCGCATCTTTTTTGACAACATTCGCTATCTGAAAAAAGGGGATGTCGTCTACGTGGATGCGTTTGCGCATGAGTATGCTTATGCCGTCGACCGCCAGCAAGTGATCGACCCCAAGCAGCCTGATGCCTACAAAGCCTTTAACATCAAAGATGCACAAAACAAAATCATCTTGATGACCTGCACACCGCAGGGCATCAATGACCATCGCCTGCTGGTGTTTGCGCACAAAATTCCCTTGGCCACGGCGAAGCACACGCCAGTCAAGGCGCGCGATCGCTGGTCGCTGATGAATATCTGGAAGTATTGCTTCTTGCTTCTGCTGCTCGCGCTGGTGCTGGCCTACTGGTACTATGCGCGCAAACAGCAGCGAAAACAGGAGGCTGCCTATGCGTAAACGATGGCTGTGGTTCCTCCCAGCGGCGCTGATGTTGGTGGCGATTCTAACGGCTGGCGGCTTGGTGTGGCGTAATCTGGCAACGCCGCCTGCGCTGGATGTGCAGGCAATGCAAGCCAAAGCGCAAGCGCCCAAAGCACCCAATGGTCCAGCCAAAATCAGTGAGGTCAGCGCCATAACTTATGTGCAGGCGCAGACTCAGGCCGCGCGCCTGCAACAGCAAAGTGGCTATGCGGCGCTGCTCATTCCTAGCGTGGCCATCAAGCTGCCGGTGTTTGCCCAAATGACGAATCTAACTTTGGCGGCGGGTGTGGCGCGCTACTTCCCAGACCGGCCGCTGGGGGTAGGCAACAACGTCTTTGCGGCGCACAATTTTCACGGCGGTGGGGAAGTCCTGCTGACGGCGTTGAACCGAGTGAAAATTGGGGCAGCGGTTTACCTGACGGATAGCCGTCAGGTCTACACTTATCGCGTGATCGATAATCGAGTGGTGAAGGAAACGGAAATTCAGGTGCTGGCCGAGACCAAAGAGGATCGCGTGACCCTAATTCGCTGCGAAGGTCCGATTGGCACCGCGTACCGCCGGGTAGTGGTAGCGCGACGCGTGGCGACGACGAAGGTTGCTGCCACTAAGGTGCATCAGCAAGTGAGCGCCCCGAGCAAGCTGTCGCAGTGGCTGGTCCGGCAACCTTGGTACAGCGCGTTTGCGCTCCTGTTTTTAAACGGGCGCATCACCGGGTGGCTCTGGGGGTTGCTGTTGGCCTTCGTGTCGCTCATGCTGCTGGGTGGCGTCGGGTTTGTGCGGCAGGGGACGGCCGCTGATTAGAGTGAATACTAGCGTCGGTAGCGTCCCAGCTTGGGTGGCGACCGACGTTTTTGCTTGCGACAGCTGGTATCGGCTACAATAGCCTTAATCAAATCCGGGAGAAACGAGGAAGAACGATGAAAGGCAACATTCACGAACTGGATCCAGAGCACCACGGCCAGCACCTGCAGTTAGATGATCAAACCGCGCCGGCCATTCAGGCGATGATCCAAACCTTGGTGGCGGACCGCGATGAGCGCGGCTGGCGCCATGATTTGAAAGACCTGGCCATGGGCTTGAATGTCGAAGCCGCCGAGGTCCTCGATATCTACACCTGGAAAGATACCGGTGAAGCGCCAACCGCTGCGGAGGTGGCCCACACGGCGGAAGAGCTGGCGGATGTGCTGATTTATGCTTTCGACATGTGTGCCAAGCTGAATTTGGATCCATTGAAGTTGATGCAAGCGAAGCAGAAAATTAATGACAGCCGCCATCGCGGCCAAAAGTCTTAGCGGTTAGTCGAATTGGTATACGCCAAATCCAGAGAGATTTGGCGCTTTTTTGATGTCGAGATCACGCTTACAAAAATATTTTTTTATCTTTTAAATAATCGAGTACAAACCGGCAAAACGTTTGAAAAAATAATAAACGGCGTGTACACTCATGAACGTACCACAAGCGCTTTCATATACGGAGGAGGAAGCAACATGGAGAAAAAGCACTACAAAATGTTTAAGGCCGGTAAACGCTGGCTCGTAATGGGTATAGTTTCTGGCGCGATGGGGATCGCCGCCATTTCCACGACTACGGTGCATGCAGATGTGGCGGCGGGTACGCCACAAACCGCGCAAGTTGACGCCACCGGTGCGACAACAGGGGAAACACCAACCGCTGACACCGCGACTGCCCAGGAGACAGCTCCTGCAGCCACCGCGACCGCGAACACCGCGGCCAGCACACCAGCAGCGACAGCTGAGCCGGCCGCGACGCCAGCGCCAGCAGCCAAGACTGCCACTGCGGCGCCAGCTACTACCGCAACACCGGCTACTGCGCCAACAGTAGTACCAAGCGGACTAGCATATCAAACGCTGACGACTGCTGATATGAGTGCCTACCTGTCGACGACGTTCCCAGCCGTTTACGGCTATACGTTCAAAGACGGCAAGACCATGAAGGCAACGCAAACTGCTTTGACGCAGATTACGCTGGACGGGGTGGCTTACACGCCAACCGTCACCTTCACTCAGCTCAGTGCCACCCAAGCCAGCTACACCATGACCGTAACGGACAAGCTGAGCTTCACCGTGACGGCAACAGTGAGTGGCAAAACGGTGAACTTCGCCGTCAGCAACATTCAAGAACTGAACGGTACTATCATTCACAAGCTCGCTTTCCCGAATGACCAATTGGCTAGCGTGGCGGTGACTGACAAGGATGCCAGCTTCGCTGGGGTAAGAATGGATACCGCCACTAGCGCTTCAACCAATGGGGCGACTGGCGATACGTTCAAAACCTTGGCCGGTCAGGCAGAAGGTACCGAAAATTATCGGTACGCCTTCGTCAACAATGACACAGTGGCCGCTGGCGTCTGGTCCAATGCGGCCCAAGATGGCGCCGACAAGTCCGAAGACAACCGACTGATTTTAACCACCCAAACTGTGGCGGGTGAAAAACTGGCCGGCTTGAGTAGCAACTACTTCACGCTACGCGCAGCGGAAGACAACACTTCGCTGCTGACAGACAGCCTCACCGCCTTGCCGCAATGGTCCGCGGCGTTTGCTGAAGACGAAAATGGCGACGGCATTGTCGACTGGCAGGATGCGGCGATTGTCACCCGCGACATCATCAATGATCCGCTGGGCTGGCAAGATACCCGGCGCGTGGTCGCACAACGTATTCCGATGAACTTCGCGTCGGAAGCCACCAATCCATTTTCGACCACCCTTGATGAAACCAAGCGAGTCTATGCCATTACTGACGGCTTAGGCCAAACGGTGCTGCTCAAAGGGTACCAGAGCGAAGGCCACGACTCGGCTCACCCTGATTACGATGCGGTTGGCGAACGCCAAGGCGGCGCTGAGGATTTCAACGCCTTAATTGAAGCTGGCCATGATTACAATGCCAGTTTTGGGGTCCACATCAACGACACTGAATCCTACCCAGAGGCCAAGGCCTTCGATGATCAGCTCGTTGATCCGACCAAAAAGGGCTGGGACTGGCTGGATCCTTCCTACATGATCAACCAGCGCTATGATGCCTTAAGCGGTGACCGTCTGGCTCGCCTCAAGGCTTTGAAAGCGCTCAGTCCTGACCTCGATTTCATCTACGTCGATGTTTGGGGCAACCAAGGTGAAGCCGGCTGGGAATCCCGTGAATTAGGCGCTGAAATTGCCAGCCTCGGCTGGGAACTACACAACGAATTCCCGAATGCCCTAGAATATGACACCTTGTGGAACCACTGGTCCGCTGAAAAAGCCTATGGCGGCAGTGCCACCAAAGGCGTTAACAGCAACATCGAACGCTTCATGCGCAACAATCAAAAAGACACCTGGACCATCGGCGATAATTCGCTGCTCGGTGGGGCCGAATTCGAAGCCTTCGAAGGCTGGGTCGCCAAAGTTGATTTTGACAGCTTTGTGGATGTGACCTACCGCACGGATTTGCCAACCAAATTCTTGCAGCACTTCAACATCACCAACTGGAATGCCACTTGGGATAACACCAAGAAGGATTACATCGGCTCCATTAGCTTCGATAACGGGGTGAAAGTCGATAATTCCACCGGCACCAAGCTGATCACCATGAACGGCGTCGAGGTTCTGCGCGACCAGTTGACCTATGGCGGCACCGAAACCGGTCACTCCGTTTCCATGCTTCTGCCATGGGACTCCACGGATACTGTGGGCAATGGCATCAAGGCTGGCACGACTGACACTACCGGGCTCAATTTTGACAAGCTCTACTACTGGAGCGACACGAAAGGCGCGACCACCTGGCAGCTCACCGACCGCTTCAAGGATGCTAAGCAGCTGTACCTGTACAAGCTGACTGACCAGGGCCGCGTGGCGCTGGGCGCAGTTGACGTGGTTAATGGTGCGGTGACCTTGAATTTGGATGCCGCCACGCCTTACGTTTTGACGCTGACGGAGGAAGGCACTGAGGACCTGAACTTCGGTGAAGGCACCGTGCTCAAAGACCCTGGCTTCAACGCGGCTAACACGTTGGCGGATAACTGGCAAGTGACCGGCGATCCCCAGGTGGTCCGCAATGATAACGGCGACTACTTGCTGCAAGCCGGCAAGCAGGCGATGAGCGTGACCCAGCAGCTCGCACCACTGGCCGCTGGTGATTACAGCCTGTATGTGAACACCGAAACCCACAACCGGCCGGTAACCATTACCGTGACGGTGAACGGCCAGCCGCAGACGCTGACCTTTAGCAATTCTATCGACCAGAACTACATTCAGGCCGATACGAATCACACGACTAACGACGCGAAATCTTATATGCAAAAGGCGCGCGTGGACTTCACCGTCCCAGCCGACGCTATCGTGACAATCACCTTGGCGGCCCATGCAGGGGATACGTTGGCCCAATTCGATGACCTGCGGGTTATTTCCCGGGAAACGAATCTGCAAAGTGGGACGACGGATGCTGATGGCAACAAAGTGCTCATTGACCAAGACTTTGAAGATACTAAGGCCATTGGGTTGTATCCATTCTTCAACGGTGCTGCCGATGGGGTATCTGATCCTCGTGATCACTTATCCGAACGGCATGATGTCTACACGCAGTACGGCTGGAATGGCAACAAGATTGATGATGTGCTCGGCGGCGACTGGTCCTTGAAGTCCCACAAGCAAGGCAGCGGGCTTTTGTACACGACGCTGCCACAGTCGGTTCAATTCGAAGCTGGGAAATACTACAAAGTTGAATTCGATTACCAAACTGATGGCAATGGGGCCTTCCAGCCTGTCACTGTCGATGGCGAAAACTATTACCAGTCCTTCAATGCGCTTCCTGCCACCAACGGCGACCAATCTGCCGCTGATTTGACCGCCAACCACACGCAGCACGTGAGCCTAGTCGTGGCTGGCGCGCCTGATGGTAGTCTGGGCTTTGGGATTAGAAGTCTCGCTGGGGGCCAGTACGACTTCATTTTGGATAACTTCAAAGTGACCGAACTCACCGATGCAAACCTAGCATCCGCTTATCTGGAACAAATTCGCGGCGACTTGGCCCGCCTGATTGATGCGGCGAAGAAGGAAGATATGAGCCTTTACACGCCAGCCAGTGTGGATAGCTTCAATGCCGCAGTGGCCAGTGCCCAGGCGGTCTTGGATAACCCTGATGCTTCAATCGATGACGTCACCGGTGCCTCGAAAGCCCTCCAAAACGCAGCCAATGGCATGATTAGCATTGCTGCCACCAAGCAGCTGCCAGATCAACACATCACCCCAAGCACGGGCTCGTTCCAGCCTGGTGAAGAAATTGAAAATGCCTTCGATGGCGATCCAAGCACCGACTGGCACACCAACTGGAATGATGTCACTACCGTGGAACAGCGGACGGTCACCATGCAGCTGGATGGCACCTATCCAATCAACGGCTTGGTTTACCAGCCACGAGCTTCAGGTAAAAACGGCATCATCACCCAGTACGAACTCTGGGGTTACGCTAGCCCTGACGATACGCAAGGCACGCTACTGGCTTCCGGCAATTGGGCTGGCGACAACACGACCAAGACGCTGAACTTTGACACGGTTAATGTCGACAAACTGGTGCTGATTCCGGTTCACACCATCGGCGATACGCCAGACACCTTCGCCTCGGCGGTTGACATTACGCTGCTGGTTGACCGCACCACGCCAACGCTGACGGTGGCACCAACCGAAATGCAGAAAGGGCAAGACCTGAGCGCCTTTGATTGGCTGCCAAGTTTGACCTATGCAGACACGATTGATGGCAGCGAGATTCAGCGGCTGACTGTTGATGATTCGCAAATCGATCCGCAGACGCCAGGCACTTACACCGTTTCCGTCACCGCCATGAACTCCGCTGGCCTGACGACGACTGCCACCGGTACCGTCACTGTGGTGGACCCGCAGCCGAAGATTGATGCGCAAGCGGCGTTGACTGACGCCTTGGCGACAGCAGCGACTAAGCATGAGGCTGACTACAAGCCAGCGACCTGGACCGCCTTGCAAAAAGCGGTGGCGGCTGGCCAAGCCGCTTTGGCTGATGAAACCAGTACCGTGGATGCGCTAAATCAGGCGGCAGATGCGGTTAAGGCCGCGGTGGCGGCGCTTGCCGCCAAGCCGGCTTGGAACCATGATTTGACTGTCAGCGCCTTGACGCCATCTGGGTTCACCGTAGCTGACTGGCCAACCATTACTGGCATGACCAACCCGAGCTATCGCTTCCAAGTCGTGCCGGCAGGCGAACCTTTGCCTACGACCCCAGGGGATGATGCCCAGGTCCCGGCCGATCAAACTGACCTGACGGGTTATGAGCCAGGCGAGTACACGCTGGTGCTCTGGGCCGTTGATGAAAATGGTGAAGTC
The DNA here is from genome assembly GCF_016861845.1 of Lacticaseibacillus suilingensis. Taxonomy (GTDB): domain Bacteria; phylum Bacillota; class Bacilli; order Lactobacillales; family Lactobacillaceae; genus Lacticaseibacillus; species Lacticaseibacillus suilingensis. The sequence continues at coordinate 40,046 of NZ_BOLV01000003.1, read as the reverse complement.
TCCACACCATTGACGACGACCTTTACCCTGCCAGAAAAACAGGTCACCAATCCTACCGATAATGGCAAACCTGGCAAGGGCAATGAGGGTAACAAAGACAACAAAGGTAACAAAGGTAACGAGGACAACAAGGGCAACAAGGGCAATAATGGCAAGCACAAAGGCCAAATTGCTAAAGTTAACCACCAGTCACCGTCGAAGGCAGACAAGGCCATGAAAGCGGCCAAGAAGAACCTGCCGAAGACTGGCGACACCGCTGACACCGGCACGACCTTGCTCGGGCTGTCTGTGTTGAGCGCGCTAGGGATGCTCGCTGGGTTCCGTAAGCGCAAAGAAGACTAAACTCCCCGCACTGTTGAACCACCTTCCTCAGTTTCCGTAGCAATGAAAGAGGTGCCACTTGATCGAGCCGATCAGGTGGCACTTTTTTGGTGGCGAAAAGCGGTCGTGGCTAGTCCTAGCCTTGATGCTGTTTCACGTGAAACAAAGGGGATGGTAGACGCAAAAATGCACCCAACCATCGCGGTCAGGTGCATCAAGTAATTAGTTGAATTTAGTTAGGCTTGTTGTTTCCGGTGAAGTCCGAACAGCAACCCGCCAAGGAGTAAGAGGCCGAAGAGGACTAAGCCCGCCCCGGTCAGAGCTTCACCGGTTTGTGGCAGGGCTTTTTTGCCTTTCTGCGTTGTCCCAGTCGACACAGTTTGCTTGCCACTCGTTGGCTTTGTGCCGGTGTCAGTGCTTGGCTTTTGGCTAGGTTTCTTGCCAGGCTGGCGGTCGGAGCCTTGACCAGGCTTCTTGCCAGGCTCTTTACCAGGCTTTTTACCTGGTTCTTTACCTGGTTCTTTGCCTGGCGTGGTGCCGCCGCCATCAGTGGTGGAATCTGGAGTGACGACCACCAGATCATTGATGGCGCCTTTCAAATTAGCAATCGCCTCGTCAATTTCCGCCTGCGTCGCTCCGTCGTCCGCAGCAACCGCCTGCGCTTGCTTCAACGCGGCGGTCAAAGCCTGCCAACTCTCAGTGGTGAAATCAGCGGCAGGGAATTCCTGCGTTTGGGCGATTAGGCGTTCCAGAGAATCAGTTGATGGTGCGACTGGCGTTGCGGTGGCGACAATGGTGACGGTGGCGGTGAGGCTAGGAACCTGGGTGCTGGTGGCAGTTAACTTGTAATTGCCAGGCGTCACGGTGTCTGGTACGGAGACCACGCCGTCAGCGGAAACACTCAGCGGTGAGGTTGAAGTCAGCTTGTAGCTAGTAGCCGTACTCCAAGCATCGGTAATCGGCTGACCATCCTTGTCGGTAAAAAGTAGCAGTGGTTGGATCGTCTTCCCAACTTGCACGTCTACCGTTGGTTCAGCAAACGCCATTGCGGTTGGCACCGCGTGGGTGTGCACTTCTTGGGTGGGCTTTTCACCGTTAGGATTGTTAATTCCAGGAATCGTCTCGACGCTGGCTGGGAACCGGTACGTGCCGGCGGGGGAAGCTTCAGTGTAGTTGCTTGGATCGTCATCCCAGCTCAAAATCTTGTAGGTGACTTCGCTGCCGTCGTTGAGGGTGGCGACAGCGGTGGTTGGCAGGTCGAGGTCATTGCGAGCGTGACCGACGAAGCGGTCCACGACTGGCAGGGTTTTAAAACTAGTGATGGTGCGCGCTTCGCCGACCGTCACGTTAGCGACGATTGGCAGGGCCACGCCTGCTGCTTGGCCGACGACTGCAAATTTGCCGCCACCAGCGTACAAGGCTGGATCAATGTCATTCCAAGTAACCGGCGCTTTTTTGCTGGTGCCGTCGGAATAGTTAACGGTGACTTGTTCTGGCAGAGTCGGCGCAACGCCGGCATCGGTGGTGACGTCAATTGGCTCATAGCCGGATTCGTACAAGTTGCTGGCGACAATCAATTGCGGGGCCAAGGCCGTCGGTGACATGGTCAGGCCCTCTGGCACAGTCAACTTGCCTGCTTGATAGTCAGCATAAGCCTGTGCGGCACCACCAACGCTGAAGGCATCAAAGCCACTGTTGTCAGGGTTGTAGTTAGGCAGCGTTGATGGGGCAATCGCCAACATGAAGCTCACTTTGTCTGGCAAAGTTCCTTGCGCCGCGAGTTGCTTGAGGTAACTTGACACATCAATCTTCAGTTGGTTCTTGTTGGCGATGATGTCCTTGTTGGTGACATCGATGCTGACAATCGGCGTCGCCGTGGTGTCGTTGCCAGGAGCGTTATTCCAAGCGATGGTTTTGCTACTCCAATCGGCGGCAGTCGCATAGACATTTAGATGGAACTGCGTGTTAGCCATTTTGTCTTGCGCCGTCGCGCCTGTCGCTGAGTTCCAGGCATCATAGCGCATGATGCTCAGCTGCAACGCGGCCGAGGAAAAACCGCTGGCCAGCTGATCGGTTGGTACCGACACGTAAATTCGGCGGTTGTACGGATCAGTGCTGGCGTTTTTCATTTTGACTAAGGCACTGCCGGTGTAGTTTACGCCGAACACGAACTTATACGCGTCTGCGGCAGGTACGGTGCCAGAGCCAACTGCACCGGCAGAGTAGGCGACGTTACCGTCGCTCTTTTGCACAAAGGCCGCTTGATCCGCTACCAGCGAAATTTGGCTGGTGCCGGTACCTAGCTCGCCAGTGAAGGTGACAGTGGCTTGGATGTTCACGGCGGCACCAGCGAGGTCGGTGGCGCGGCCTTTGACGGTCACGGTGCCTGGTTTGAGCACATCCGCAAGCGGAATTACGTCCCACTGGATGGCGCTGGTTTTCTCGCCAGAGCTGATCACGTCGCCGTTCACCAGATCATCAAAGGTCAGGTTCAAGCTGGCTGGCAGCTGCGGGTAGAAACCGGTTTGCGCGGCAATCTTCAAGTCGACATCGCGGAAGTGCGTGGTTTTGGTGACGTCAGAAACTTGGGCAAAGCCGGCATCAAGCACCTTATCAGTTAAGCTGGTGCCGAAGAAGTCCTGCGTCACATCTTGAGCTAAGCCTAGCTGAGCAGCGGGGCTGGTCGCCGGGACTTTGAACATCTCAGTACGCTGCTTAAGTTTGTCCACGCTGGTGAAGGCGGTAATATCGTCAGCGGTCGGGTCAAACTCGGTGTCAGATTGCGCCTTGAGGTCAGCTTGTAACGCAGCGCTAGTGCTGACCGGCATTTGCGGGTCAACCAATTTGTTGCCGCCAGCGGCTAACACCGTTGGGGTCGCGCCGCTCCGGGTGGTCGCAATGCTGGCCGGGAAAATAACGTTGCGTTGGAAGTTCTTGGTCAAATCACCGCCGAGCGTGTTTTCCTTGGCAGGGCTCCCGTCAATCGGGTAGTTGGCCAAGAACACCACGGTGCCGGCGCCTTGCTTGTTAAGAATGTTATTTTCAAAATGGGCCGTGACACCAGAGTTATCGGTGCTATTACCTTCACCGAATACGGCGGTGGAAATGCCGTCGCCGATATAAAAACTATTGTTATAGTAACGTGGCATCGTGGCATTATCGACTTTTTGCCAGTAGTGCATCAGACTTTGCTGGCTATAAGTGTAGGCCGTGCCAGTGCCGGTTGGATTATCGGCATTTGTGCCTTTGTTGCCGAAGCCATCGTTGGCGGAGACATTGTAGCGGATGATGGAGTTTTGCTGATCGCCCATCGTCAGCATGAAGCCGCCGGCGTTGTCGTGAGAGTAATTATACTGATAAATCACGCCATCGCAGGCCATGTCGATGTCAAACGCTTCCGCATCGTTGTAGCCATAGCGAATGCCGTAAACTTCGTTGTACTGGAAAACGGCGTTATCCGTTGACATGGCCCATAAACCGGCATAGTTCTGGGTGCCGTAATCGGCGTTACATGGCCGAACCACCACGTTGCCTTCGACCAAGCCACCTTTTGCGACTTCAGACAGCACGATGCCGTCGCCGGCGATGTCTTGCAGGTAGTTGTTTTTGATTTTAACGTTGGTAAAGGTCTTGAAGAAACTGTTACCGCGCGAAGTATCAGCATCGGCTTTGGTGCGAATGCCTTCAAGGCCGGTGCGAATCACCGCGTTATGCTCAATCAAGACATTGTTAAAGCCAGTGGTGCTCCGATGCTCGTCGGCAGGGATAACTTCCTTACCGTCTTGATCGAACCAAGCACCGTAGACAATAATCCCGCCAACGCTCTTTGAGCGCATACTAGTGCGGTCACCGGAATAGTTCAGGTAGTATTCACTTTGGACATCGTGAACGTAATTATTGCGAATACGAATATTGTTAAAGGTGTGATCTTGTGTGTCACCGTAGACTAAGATCCCAGCACGTTGGGTGGTGCCAGGTTTCTTATAGGCGTCTTGATCTTTGAGGTCTTCACTGTTGGTGACTTCGAGATTAGAAATATCCCAATTCTCTTGGTTGCGCAGCTGAACGGCGCCGGAAACGGCGCGCTTGTATGACCCTACGCTTTCGGTCCCATTGCCATTGATGACCGGCCGGCGTGCGGCGGTGTAGCTGACCTTGCCCGCGGCATCAACTTGGTACAAGTCGATGACAATGGGGGCACTGGCTGACCCATCACCTTTAGGCCAAAGGTATTGATTATTCCAGGTGCTGGCCGCATTCAGCAGAATATGATCGCCAGGCTTAAAATTGACTCGATTAACGCGAGTCAGTGATTGCCAGGCGGTGGCAGCGCTGGTGCCGTTGGCGTCATCGTTGCCGTTTTGGCTGTCCACATAATAAGTCGTGCCACTGGTGGCCGGACCAGCTGAAGTGAAAAGCGCATCGCCGGCAGCTGCTTTTGGCTATGCGATGTTTGGTGAAATCAGGTTGAGGCCCAAGGCTAATAAGCCGATGCCTAACAGGCCGACCCCGATTTTTTTAACCCAGTTCATTCTCATTTTTCCTTGCTCCTTTTTTACCCATTTTGGCGTGCCTGTAGTAGAATGCCCCAAATCACCCCTTTCGTTGGTTCACGTTTCATATGCTTGAATACGTTTACCGAATTATTTTGGGAGTATTCTACCTTGCTCGAACAATAATGTGCAACCATCTTGTTTTTATTCAGGCGCCTCGCATTCGAATTTGACGATCAACAAATCATCAATGGACGCCTAAATATCAGCGTTCTACGTTCAGCATGGCAACCGACATTTTTTCTCGGCTTGAGGATTTGGATGAGCTAAATGGGCTGAAGGGGGTAGTGATTATTGCAAATCAGTGGCAGAATGATAATAAGGCGGAGGCAAAGTTAGGGTTGAGGAGGGGTTAAATGACTGGCGACCAAGAAAAATTATTAATTATAGCCGCATTAATTGGTTTGTCCCATAGCTTTGCCACCGGATCACCGCAGGCGCAAACGTTCGCTACGCGGAGCAAGGCACTGATTACGACCATCGCGGATGCCAAATACCAAGGGGTGAAGCTCTACACGGCGGTGTTGCCGCTAAGGCGCGCAATTGCTGATGCCATCAGCATGGAGCACTTGGCGTTAACGGCACCCCAGCAGCAGGACTGGGAAGATTTTAAACACGCGACGCAGCAGGCCTATGATGATTACTGGAAGAGCATCTCCACTTTGCAGACGTTGGCGTTTTAGCTGAGCATCATTTTGGCTTCGCATGCGGTGGGTGCGGTATGCTAGGTGGAGAAGGAACGCTTCAGCCACAGGAAGGAAGCGAGACAGATGGAATTCAAAGTAACGCTGATGGTCAGCAAGAATCCGGTCACGCTCTGGTGGGATGACGGCCTTAAAACCGACACCCCGGCGGCGCTGGAATATCTGCGAGAAGTTGCACCGCTCACTACCGTCAAAGTGCCAACGCCGAATACCGCCAAGCAGGGATTTGACTTGAATGACTGCGAGGAAACATTCAATGGCCTGGTATCAATGGGCGCCAACGTTGAGGTGGCCCCGCAGACTCAAGCGTAAGCGGAAAAATCGCCCTTGTCGGCGATTTTTTTGATTCCAGCGCCAGCGAGCAAAAGTTAAGTGACGGTTTTTAAAAATTGGTATGCACAAGTATATATAAAAAGTGCAAAGATATATCAAAAAAAATAAACGGTTTGCCACTGAAATAAGGCTCCGTGGTGTGCTGACCGCCTTAACTGGTATAGCAAAAATTTAAGCCCAACCTTACCAAATTTGTACCTAAATTCCCTTTTTCCGGTATTTTTTGGGGGTATACCAACAAGCCATCACAGGTGTCATTGATTGCGCTTTCAGACATCTCTTGTTAAGCTCACGCTGGTTAAAATTTTACACGCCCGAATGACCCGATTGGCCGGTGGGGACTGGCGAATCGCGCGGCGTTGATTCAACCGCACGCTAGGAGGAGCAAAGATGAAAAAGCGACATTTGATCAGTGCCGGGGTGTTGACGCTGGTGCTGTTGGCGACTGGGGCGGCCCATGTCCAGGCCGATGATAACCTCAACTTGGCCTTGAACCAGCCGGTGCAATTTTCCGGCGTGGAAGGCGATAAAAAGGCCGATGGGTCATGGGTATATCCACAATTTACCGGCGACAAGGCGGTCGACGGTGATGAAAGTACGCGTTGGTCAGCGGCCAAGCAAGACGACCAGTGGTTGACCGTCGATTTAGGCGCCACCAAAACCGTTAGCGAAATCGACCTGGATTTCCATGCGGAATCACCTGAATATGAGGTGCTGGTGGCCAAAGACGACCAGAACTATCAGCCGGTGTACACGGTCAAAAACGGGACGCAAGGCACTGTCATCAACCGCAAAATTACGTTGACGCAGCAGCAGGTCCGTTACATCAAGTACCACCAGCAAAAGCAGTTTCTCAACAGCCAGAATCAGCAATACTACGGCTCCAGCATCAATGAGCTCAAGGTTTTTGCCGATGAACAGCGGCTGACGAGTTTGAGCCTGGATGCTGCCAGCAAAACAGTGAGTGTGGGCAATTCCACCAGCTTCACCTACACTGGCAAGCCGACCGACTTCACGCCAGCCGCCTCAGCTGTCACTTGGAGCAGCTCTGATCCAAGTGTCGCGACCGTCGATGCAAAAGGGCAAGTGACCGGGGTGAAGGCAGGCAAAGCCACCATCACCGCGGCTGTGGCCAACAGTAACGTCACAGCCACCGCAGAAGTGACCGTGGCCGCAGAACGCGAAGAATACGTGCAAATGCGGCAGCGTTGGCGTGACCGGTTAATTGCGACTAATCCAGACCTCAGCGATCCTAACGTCAAGGCCTATTTAACGGATTTAGCGGCGCAAAGCCAGACCGTCTGGGACACGATGGATCGTAGCGCCACCCGCTCCCGGCTCTGGCCAGCGGTTGCAGGCGAAAGCGCCTCAGCGGATATCACGACGGTATTCACCAAAATCAAAACGCTGACGCTGGGTTATTACAATCCACTGAGCAAGCAGTATCATGATCAGGCGGTCTACGATGCCATTATCAGTGCCATCAATTTCATGATTACGGACCAAAAGTACAACGGCACGTACTGGTCAGATAACTGGTGGGACTGGCAAATCGGCGCGGCCCAGCAGCTGGACGACACGCTGATGTTGCTGTATAACGATTTGAATCAAAAAGACCACGCCACGCTGGTGAAATTCGTTCAGCCGCTGCTCGGGTACGACAAGGATCCCAACGTTCGGTGGCCAAACTACGTGGCGACTGGCGCGAACTTGACCGATGTTTCGATTACGGTGTTAGCCACTGGCCTGCTGCTCGAAGATGATAGCCGCGTTGCCTTAGTGCAGGAGAATCTGCCGAAAGCGATGGGCCTCGTGACGGTGAGTGATGGCATCTATGCTGATGGTTCGTTTGTGCAACACACCAACATTCCGTACACCGGGAGCTACGGGAACGAAATGATTAAAGGCATTGCCCGGGTTTCGTCGGTGCTGGTGGGTACGCCTTGGGCCATTGGCGAAGATCAGTTCTCCAGTATCTACACCCTGCTCGATAAAGGCTTTTTGCAGGGGATGGTCAATGGGCGAATGCCATCGATGCTTTCCGGCCGTAGTATTTCCCGGACGCCTGGCACGAACTCAGAAACCACAGAGCTGGAAACCGGGAAAGAAACCATTGCTAACTTGAGTTTGATCGCCGATGCTACGCCGGCGCCGCTCAAAGGCAAGATTTACCAAGCTATTGCCACCTGGGTTGCCCAAGTTGGTAGCCGCTACAACTTCTACAGCAACCCCCGAGATTACGCTGCTTTGACCGGGCTGAAGACGGTTTTAGACAGTACTACCGCCCAGGCCAATGATGTCGATTCGTTGAATATCTACGGCTCTATGGATCGCGTGCTACAAAAGACTGCTGATTACTCAGTTGGGATTGCCATGTACTCCAAACGCATCGCGAATTATGAGGCTATCAACGATGAAAACGTGCGAGGCTGGCATACTGCCGATGGGATGCTGTATCTCTACAACAATGATTACGACCAGTTCGGCACGGGTTATTGGCCGACTGTAGACCCGTATCGCTTGCCAGGTACAACGGTTGATACGGCCCCGCTAGCTGACGGCGCTGGCGCCTCGACCCTTAGCCCGCAAGCTTGGGTAGGTGGTGCTAGCGATAACAAGATTGCCACGGTGGGGATGGCCTTGAACAAGGTCAACCAAGGCCAAAACCTTAAGGCGATGAAGTCTTGGTTCCTGCTTGACGGTCAAATCGTCAACCTAGGGGCGAATATCAATGGCAGCACTACTGCCGACATCGAAACGATTGTCGACCAGCGACAAATTGATCCGGCAACCGCCAAAGTCACGGTGGATGGTCAGCCTTTTGCCAATCAGAAAACCGTCAGCCAATGGGCAAATCTCAATGCCGCCGATCCGAAGAACAATGTTGGCTACATCATTGCGCCAAATAATGATCCGGTTGACATCAGTCAGGCGACACGTAAAGGGTCATACTCGGATATCAACAAGACCTTCCCGAACGATACCATTTACACCAAGACTTACCTCACCCTCGCCGCGATGCACGGTAAAACCGTGACCAATGGCACTTATGAATATGTCACGGTGCCTGGCGCCACCGATGCCCAAGTGGCAGCTTTGGCGAAAAACCCGAGTTATGAAGTGCTGTCGAACACCGATCAGCTGCAGGCCATTCAAACCAAGAATGAAATCTTGGCCAATGTTTGGACCCGCGCTAATCAGCTGGGCGACTTGGTTTCGATCGATAACACCGCTGCCGTACTGATCAAGGACCTCGGCAACAACCGTTATCAAATCACCGCCTCCGAACCGCGGCAAACTGGCGCCACGGTCAACTTCACTTTCAACTATCCGGTTAGTCTGGTTGACAAGGCCGATACAACCTTCACCGCTGAGGATAATCAGCTGCATTTCGCCACCGCCGGCCTAGCAGGAGCGAGTCAGACGGTCACAGTTCAGCTGGCGGTGCCGACAGATAAAACGGCCCTGACCAAGACGATTGCCAAAGCGCAAAGCCTAAGCGCTGACACCTATACGCCAAGCAGTTTTGCTAAAGTTCAAGCCGCTTTGACCGCGGCCCAAACCGTCGCTGGCAACGAGGAGGCCTCCCAAGCTGACATTGATGCTGCGGACGCCGCTTTGACGGCGGCAGTCGCTGACCTCGTTGAAGTTGCAGAAAAGGAATCGCTGACCAATGCGATTGCGGCGGCCGATAAACTGAAAGCCAGCAACTACACCCCAAGCAGCTGGCAGGCGATGCAAAAAGTTTTGGCCGCGGCCAAACAAGTCGCTGGCGATCTTGATGCGACCCAAGATGCAGTCAATGATGCTACTGCTCAAGTGACAGCCAGCGTAAAAGCGTTGAATAAAGTGGCCGATACAATTGCCTTGCAAGCGGCCATCACTGTGGCCAATAAGTACGCGGCTAAGAATTATACGGACGCAACGTGGCAGGCACTGCAAGCCGCCATCAAGGCCGGGCAAGCCTTGACTGGAGAAGCCACCCAGACGGAAGTTGATGCCGCGACCGCTAAAATTAATGCCGCCATCAAGGGTTTGGTTAAGGTCACGGCGACTGTCGATCAGGAAACTGATCAGAAGCCAATTAAAAAGCCAAATCCGCAACCGACTGGCCAAACAGACCAACCATCAGGCAAACAGCCAAATCCAGCCCAGAAGCCGCAAACGCCGGCGAAGGCTAGCCAGCCCGCAGCGGCCAAGGCGAAAGCTACAAAGCGCAGCTTACCAAGCACCGGTGAAGTCACCTTTGCAGCGTTAAGCGTGCTGGGGATGAGTTTGCTAGCAGGCGTGGCGCTAATTTGGCGGAAGCATCGCGCATAATTTGAATCGTAAATCAGCATGAGACAAAAAACGCACCGCATGACTCACATGGTGAGCTGTGCGGTGCGTTTTTGTCTGCCCTTAATGTTTCGCTTTCCGGCTGAGGTGCTTTGTCAGCCGGTTTGATTGGTAAATGGACCAAACGCTGAATCCGAAGTAAAGGAGCAAAAGTGGTACGCCGATTCCGACGACCCACCAGGCCAGCGTCAGCGATAACGTCTGACCGTTATCTGCGAGATACTGTTGAACCAAGGCGGCTCCGGCCCAGAGCAAGAGCATCAGCACGATAGGGATGGCCGAGGTGCCTAATCGGAAAAGCCGGTTTAAACGCCACCCAATGACGAAACTTAGCCCAAAAGTGAGCGCAATCACCGCTAAATCAAGCGGGGCGGGAATAATCAACGCTGATCCCGGCTGACGCACTAGCAGCCAAACGGTACCGATCAGCCAGAACAGCATCACCATCCCGCTGCCATGCCATAACCACTTTTCCTGTTTCACCGTGGCGTAGGGTAGGGCAGACAGTAGCTTAATGATGGCATAACCACCAACGAGGGTGAGGGCCAAGAGCAACCCCATCGTCAAGCCTTTAATCGGTAGACCCGGTTGGCGTCCTGCTGCCAATAGTAAGGCGGCGAACCAGCTAAACCAAACCAGACTACCGCCGATGCGGAGCCAAGTCAGCACCGGTAATAGTGGTAGTTCGCGCAAAATGGCCTTGGCCATGGCTTTAGGTTCCTGACCGAAGAATGATTCTGCACTGGCACCATCGCGCTGCGCATCGAGTAAATCTTGCATCATCGCTAAAAGCTGACTTGCCACGGCGCTGCGGTCACGCGCCCAGCCTTCCAGCCACATGAACAGTCGCAGCCGACTGAACCAGGCACGATTAGCGCTGGTGAGTTGACGCTGCAAAGTATCGAGCTTAGTTTCATCTTCTGGATTTTTCATCATCGATAGCCTCCATGACGGCAGCGACTTGCGCGCCAAACGCTGCCCATTGCGTTTGAAAAGCGGTGAGATTTTCAAAACCTTGCGTGGTGAGCGAAAAGTACTTCCGCGTTGGTCCCTCGGGTGAGGCGACACTGCGACTGCTGAGGGCCCCTTGATGTTCTAACTTGGCGAGTAGCGGATAAAGGGTGCCACCTGCAATCGAGGTGAAGCCATAGCCGTGTAAGGCCTGCATTAATTCATAACCGTAGATCGGACCCTTGGCAATAATAGCCAAGACGCAGCCTTCCAAAACGCCGCGCAATAATTGAGTTTGTTTCATGGCGCCTCCTAGTTAGTCTCCCTGACTAGCTGAGTATAACATGCCTGACTAGTTAGCCAAACTAAATAGTATCATGATGCGCTGTTTCGTGTTTATAATCCGCAATCAGCTGTTCGCCAAACTGGGCGCTTAATGCTTTTTATAAATTGGTATGTACAAAAATATTTCCCATTTAAATTAGAATATCGCTAATAACTAGCGGTTACCGCTCGTAAAAACGCGATTGTGATTTAGCGAGCATTTATTGGTATGGAAAATTTAAGCCCAATCCGGGCATTTTTATTTTCCAGCCCAGAACGCCGCCTGCTGGTGGTGTATACCACTGGCAAATGTGGAATATGAATGATTGCGCTTCCAGCCGCACCTTGGTACGCTCACGCTGGTCAAAATTTTAAGTAAGGCAGCTGGACGGCGGTCGGTGGGCGACGGCAAGCCACTCAGTATTGACTAAAAGGTGAACCTGAGGAGGAGCAAAATGAAGAAGCGACATTTGATTAGTGCCAGCGTCTTAGCATTAGCGCTGGTGACCACAGGCGCGATGCATGTGCAGGCGGATGACAACTTGAACCTCGCCCTAAACCGGCCAGTGACTTTTTCTGGCGTCGAAGGAGATAAGAATGAAAAAGGTAGCTGGGTTTATCCCCAGTTCAGCGGGGAAAAAGCGGTCGATGGGGATGAAAGCACCCGCTGGTCTGCGGGTAAAACTGATGATCAGTGGTTGACCGTCGACATAGGGGCAGCCAAGCCGGTCAGTGAAATCGATCTGGACTTTTCTGCGGAAGCCCCGGCTTATGAAGTGTTGATCGCCAAGGACGACCAGCAGTTCAAATCAGTTTATACCGTCAACAAGAATCTGCCGGCTAGCACCGGCGTCAAGGCGGATCGCAAAATCACCTTGACGCAGCAGCAGGTCCGATACATCAAATTCCATCAGGAAAAACAGTGGCTTCACACCAACGGGCGAACGTATGGGACTAGCTTGAATGAAATCAAGGCCTTTGCCAAAGCGCAAACGCTGACCGGCCTCACTTTAGACGCGACGACCAAAACCGTGAGTGTCGGCAACACGACGCAGTTCAAATACACCGCGACCCCGAGCGATATGACGCCGAAAGCTGATGCCATCACCTGGACCAGCAGTGATCCAAGTGTGGCTAAGGTTGATGCGAAGGGACAGGTGACGGGACTTAAAGCCGGTAAAGCCACCATCACCGCTGCGGTGGCCAACACCAATGTGAGCGCCAAAGCCGAAGTCACCGTTGCCGCGGCCCGCGCCGAGTACGTGCAAATGCGGCAGCGTTGGCGCGACCGCTTGATCGCCGATAATCCGGATTTAAGTGATGCGAATGTGAAGGCTTATCTCACCAGTCTGGCGAGCCAAAGTCAAACCTTGTGGGACACGATGAATCGCAGCGCTGACCGCGACCGCCTGTGGGCCTTGAAGCCAGCGGATACCATTTCGGCGGACTACACCACCACCTTTACCAACATCAAGCTGCTGACGCTGGGTTATTACAACCCCCTCAGCAAGCAATACCATGATCAGGCAGTGTATGACGCCATTATTGCCGCCATCAACTTTATGATTACGGAGAAGCAATATAACGGTACTTATTCCAAGGGCAACTGGTGGGATTGGCAAATCGGCTCTGCGCAGCAACTCGATGACACCCTGATGCTGCTATACAACGACCTGAACGCAAAAGATCATGCAACCCTGGTGAAATTCGTGCAGCCGCTCTTGGGTTACTGCAAGGATCCTAACATTCAGTGGCCAAGCTACACTGCCACCGGCGCCAACCTGACCGATATTTCGATTTCCGTATTGGCTAGCGGTTTGCTGCTGGAAGATGACAGCCGCGTGGCGCTGGTCCAACAAAACTTGCCTAAAGCCATGGGGCTGGTGACCGCGAAAGATGGGATTTACGCCGATGGTTCCTTCGTGCAGCACACCTTCTTCCCGTACAATGGCTCCTACGGTAACGAAATGATCAAAGGCATCGCGCGGGTATCGTCGATTTTGGTCGGCACGCCTTGGACGATTGCCGAAAATCAATTCACCAATGTCTTCAACCTGCTGGATAAAGGCTATTTGCAGCTGATGGTCAACGGGCGGATGCCTTCAATGGTATCCGGGCGGAGTATTTCCCGAGCGCCTGGCACCAACCCCGAAACCACCGAGCTGGAAACCGGGAAGGAAACCCTGGCGAACCTGACCTTAATTGCCGACGCGACGCCGGCCCCATTGAAGGCCAAAATCTATCAGGCCGTGGCGACTTGGGTGGCGCAAGTGGGCAATCGCTACAACTACTTCAACAACCCTCGCGACTATGCTGCCATCACTGGCCTGAAAACCGCACTGGCTAACGCCACCGCGCAGCCAGCCGATGTGGATTCACTGAACGTCTACGGCTCGATGGACCGCGTTTTGCAAAAAACGGCTGACTATGCCGTTGGGATTGCCATGTACTCCAAGCGCATCGCCAACTTCGAATATGGCAACACCGAAAATGGTAAAGCTTGGCACAGCGCCGATGGCATGGTCTATCTCTACAACAACGACCTGGATCAATTTGGCGAAGGTTACTGGCCAACCGTCGATCCGTATCGCTTGCCTGGGACCACCGTGGATACCGCTGAACTGGCGGTCGGGGAAAAGTCCTCATCGCGTAGTCCCCAAGCTTGGGTCGGTGGGGCCACGGATCACCACACTGCCAGCATCGGCATGGCGCTGAACAAAGTGAACGAAGGCCAAAACCTCAAGGCGATGAAGTCTTGGTTCCTGCTCGACGGGCAAATCGTCAACCTCGGTGCCAACATCACTGGTAGCACGAAGGCTGATATCGAAACTATCGTCGACCAGCGGCAATTCGACCCTGCCACCACAAAAATCACCGTTGATGGCCAGCCTTTTGCCAGTCAAAAGACCGTGAGCCAGTGGGCCAACCTCAATGCGGCCGACCCGAAAAACAACGTCGGTTACATCATTGCCCCGCACAATGACCAGGTCGCCATCAGCCAAGCCACCCGCGAAGGCTCGTATAAAGACATCAACGGGTACTTCCCATCTGATACGGTTTACGCTAAAACCTATCTGACCTTGGCTGCGATGCACGGCCAAAACGTTGACAATGGTAGTTACGAATACGTGACCGTGCCTGGCGCTACCGATGCCAAAATCGCCGCGCTGGCGAAAACGCCAAGCTACAAGGTCCTGGCCAACACCAATCAGCTGCAGGCCATTCAAACCAAGGATGAAATCCTGGCGAATGTTTGGACTAAGGCCGATCAGCTGGCGGATCTCGTGTCAATTGATAACACCGCCTCCGTTGTCATCAAGTCCCTGGGCCATAACCGTTACCAATTAACCGCCGCCGAACCGCGGCAAACCGGCGCCACAGTGAACTTCACCTTTAATCATCCAGTGTCAATCACGACCAAGGCTACCGGCGCCTTCACGGCAGCCGGCAACCAGTTGCATTTTGACACCACTGGCCTGGCTGGCGCTAGTCAAACCGTAACCGTGCAGCTCGCCGTCCCAGTCGACAAAACCGAGTTGCAAAAAGTGGTGGCGCAGGCCAAAGCGCTGGTCGCTGCTGATTACACCCCTACCAGCTTTGCCAAAGTGCAAACGGCTCTTGAACAAGCAGAAGCGCTGGTGGATGACCAGTATGCCGCGCAGTCCGATGTCGATGCTGCAGTACAGAACCTGACCACCGCCATCAAGGATCTGGTCAAAGTGGCAGATAAAGAAGCCTTGACCAATGCCCTGGCAGCGGCCGACAAGCTCAAGGAAGCCGACTACACGCCAAGCACCTGGCAAGCTTTGAAGAAAGTGCGGGTCTCTGCCCAAGCCGTTGCGGCTGATCCAGAAGCCACTCAGGCTGCAGTGGATGCCGCCACCAAGGCGCTGAATGAGGCCATCAAAGGTTTGGCCAAAGTTGCTGATACTTCTGCGCTGGAAGCAGCGCTGGCGGCAGCAGGTAAGTATGACGAAAAAGCCTACACCAAGGCCAGTTGGGCAGCGTTGCAGGCTGCCATCACTGAGGCCAAAGCCTTGACTAACGAAGCCACGCAAGCGGCAGTGGATGCCGCCGCGGCTAAAGTGAACGCTGCGATGAAGGCCCTGGTCGCCGTAACGCCAGATCCGGCGCCGGAACCAGAACCGGCACCAAATCCGGCCCCGAATCCGACCCCTGCGCCCAAACCAACGCCTAACACCAAGCCGAACCACAGTGCGAAGCCGCAAACCGGCAAGCACCAAAGCCTGCCAACCACCGGCGAAGTGACCTTTGCCGCGTTAAGCGTGCTCGGAGTGGCGCTGTTAGCTGGCGTCGCGCTGATCTGGCGTAAGCACCGCGCATAGAACCACAGTGAGTTAAACCGGCACCGTTCCCTGTGAATCGCAGGTGAACGGTGCTTTTTGGTGCCTGCAAACCGGTAGGCGCTTTGCAAGTTAGGCATCGTTCACTATTGGTATGTACAAAAGTGGTTAGGGGTTGGAAATGGCAAATGCCGGTTTAATAGGCCTGAATTCGGGCTTAAAAACCCAATTCGTGAAAATTGACGAAAACTATTAGACCATCACAACGAAGGTGAAAGTCCTCATTTTTAGAAGTGTACAGCAGCGCTGTTGACGTGGTTAAAAAGGTGAAAATAATGAGCATCGTGGCTCGATTTAAAAAAGATTTCCGGGTTAATCGTACCTACCAATCAGGCATTTTCCGCCCTAAAAGACCGGTTGATGCAAGGAAATTCGGTCAAATATTCAAAAAGCGAAAAAATCGTTCCAAGAAATAAAATATTTATTGCCCGGCGCAAGTGAGGGGGACAAATTTTTACCTTGAGTGAACCACGCTAGCACCAACGGGATCCGCTTGCGGCGCGACTTGAAACCGGATACACTCACGGTGGTTGGTACCACTGCTGGGGAGTGGGGGTATCAATGTCTGAGCTAACCGGCTCACGGGCGAATTTCGAGCCGGGCACCAAAAAGGAGGAAACTGAGTATGGCACATGGGAAGTCCACCACTTTCAAGTTCAAAGGCCTGCTTTACAGTACGGCAGTCCTTTCGTTCTTAACAGTCTCAGGACTAAGTGGGTATCATGTTCACGCGGCAACGCAGCAACCAGCAGCGAAGGAGGAAGCTGCAGTTCAAGACACGCAGGCGCAAGCTGACCAGCCGCAAACTGATCAAACCGCCGATGCCACCACCGATGCCACAACTGCTACGGGTAAGCAGGTTGAAGCACCAGCGGCACAGCAAGCAACACCAGAAGCAGCACCGGCTGGGGAGTCGGCGGCTGCTGCAGACGTTAAAGCGGATCCGGCCCCTGGGGTAGAGCAAGAGGCAAAGCCGGCTGCTGATGCCGCCACTGATCAAACGGCAGACCAAAGCGCAGATCAAGCGGCCAAACAAGCCGCCGGTCAACCCGCGGCAGATGATCAAAGTGCAGACGATGCAGTCAGCGATGATACGGTGGCTAATCCGATCACCAATGTCGAGAAGCAAACCAACGTCTACGAAGTCACCTATCAAAACGGGCAAAAGGCGCATGTCAGCGTGCTCACCGATAAGATGTTCCGCTATTATGTTGATCCAAGCGGTGAGTACGGCGACCCGGCACAGTCCAAGGAAGGGCTCAACGCCAAGATTTTCCCGCAGGCCTTAGATGACTATGACAAGGCGGCGTTCAATGCCTCGACCTTGACCACCACTGACGCGGGCTGGACCATCGGCACTGATGCGATTCAAATTCAGTTCGCCAAGGCCACCGGGTTGATGTCAGTGCTGCACAACAACAAGATTGTGCTGGCGGAAAGCAAGCCTTTGGAAGTGACGGCCGGGGGGTCGACGCAATATCTGAAGGACGCTGCTGGCAGTCAGTACTTCGGCGGTGGCACCCAAAACGGTGAATTCACCATGAAGGGTAAGGAAATCAAGATTCTCAAGACCAATGACTGGGTTGATGGCGGGGTAGCGTCACCGAATCCGTTCTACTGGTCCACTGCGGGTTACGGCGTGGTGCGCAACACCTTCAAGCCGGGGACCTACAATTTTGACACCGCGAATAATGGCGAAATTACGGCTAACCACGAGGAAGATCGCTTCGATGCGGTTTACTTCTTCGATGACACGGCTTACGCCTTGATTCACGATTACCAAGAACTCACCGGCCTGCCGGCTTTGATGCCGCATTATGCTTTCTATGAAGCCCACTTGAACGCTTATAACCGCGATATCTGGGTCGAAGTTCCAGAAGGCACGTACGGCGGCATCAAGTTCCCAGATGGCAAGACTTACAAGGAATACGAACCGGATAAGGTCCCGGCTGGCCAAACCGGCACGCTGGAATCCTTGAACGGGGAAAAGGATAACTATCAATTCTCCGCCCGCGAAGTCATCGATGAATACATCGCGCATGACATGCCACTGGGCTGGTTCCTGCCAAACGACGGCTATGGCGCTGGCTACGGCCAAACGGATAGCTTGGCTGGCAACATCGAAAACTTGAAGGGATTTATCCAGTACGCCAATGAGCGCGGCATTCAAGTCGGCTTGTGGACTCAGCAAAACCTGAAGCCCGTGGACCCTGATAACCCGACCAACAAGGACCGCGATTTCGCCGCTGAAGTCGCCGCCGGGGTCGTGGCGCTGAAGACCGATGTGGCTTGGGTGGGCCCTGGGTACTCCTTCGGGCTTGATGGCATC
Source organism: Lacticaseibacillus suilingensis (assembly GCF_016861845.1). GTDB lineage: Bacteria > Bacillota > Bacilli > Lactobacillales > Lactobacillaceae > Lacticaseibacillus > Lacticaseibacillus suilingensis. The sequence goes on along the minus strand of NZ_BOLV01000003.1, from coordinate 21,829 downwards.
GAAACTGCCACTGATATGATGGAACAAGTGAACGGCGACAGTATTCGGCCCTTCATCATCACCTTGAACGGCTGGGCTGGCACCCAGCACTATGCGGGTGTTTGGGATGGCGACCAAACCGGCGGCGAATGGGAATACATCCGCTTCCACATTCCAACGTACATCGGCGAAGGCTTATCCGGCCAGCCGAATGTCGGCTCTGACTTGGATGGGATTTTCGGCGGCAAGAACCCGATTATCAACATTCGCGACTTCCAGTGGAAGACCTTCACGCCAATCGAACTCAACATGGATGGTTGGGGCAGCAATCCAAAGAATCCATTTGTCTTTGATGAGGCGACCACCAACATCAACCGCGCTTACCTGAAGCAAAAGTCGATGCTGATGCCGTATATTTATACCGCGGCGGCGCAATCCACCTTCGACGGCAAGCCAATGGTGCGGGCGCTCTTCCTCGACTATTCAAATCTGCCAGAAACCTACACGGATCTGGTGAAATACGAATACATGTGGGGCGACGACTTCCTGGTGGCACCAGTTTACCAGGACACCAACGCCGACGCGCAAGGCAATGACGTGCGCAATGGCATTTACCTGCCAGATGCCAACCAAGTCTGGATTGACTACTACACCGGCAAGGAATACCAAGGCGGTCAGGTCATCAATAACTTTGATGCCCCGATTTGGAAGCTGCCAATTTTCGTCAAAGCCGGCTCAATTATTGCCACCACGCCTGCGCATAATACGCCAGACAAAATGGATCTCAGCCAGCGGCAGTTCCAGATTTACGCTAACGGCAAGACCACCACGACGAACTACGAAGATGATGGGATTTCCAAGGAATACCTGAATGGTCAGTCCAGCAAGACCACTATCACCTCTGACCTGCAAGGTACTAAGCTCACCGTCACCGTTGATCCGATGACCGGCAGCTACGCCAACATGGTCACTGATCGCACCACCGAATTTGATATTCGCAGCAAGACGGCGCCAGCTAGCGTCACCGCCACGGTTGGCGGCAAAACCGTCACCCTCACTGCAGTGGATAGCTTAGAAGCCTTCAACGCTGGCACGAATGTCTACTTCTATGACCAGGCTTACCTGATCAATGACTACCTGAAGGGCATTGGCACCGGCATCGAGCAAGCCTTCCTGCGCGTGAAATTAGGCGCCACCGATGTCACTCAAAATGGCATTGTCTTGACCGTTGACGGCGTTGATACCACCGCGGCCCCAGTCAATGCACTGCCAGCGCAAAATGATGCTGTGCCTGCCGTCACCAACCTGACCCAGCAAGCTGACACCACCGATGCCCGGCAAATCGGCATGACTTGGGATGCTGTTGAAGGCGCCACCGGCTATAACCTAAAGCTCGACGGGGTGCTCCACGCCAATGTGCAAGGCACCAGCTTTATCCTAGATGGCTTGCTGGTGAAGAGCGACCATACCGTGCAAATTCAGGCGATTACCGCTGATGGCGCCGGGGCGTGGACGGATGTGCAGAACATGAGCACCGATGATGATCCGCTGCAGGATGCCATCAAGGGCATTGTGGTTCGGAGCACTGACTCCAACATCACTGGCACCGACATCTGGCAGGAGGATATGGGTCCAGAACTGCTCTTCGATCTTGACTTGAACTCGACGGCGCATACCAATTGGTTCACCGGCCCGGATGCCAAGCAAGATGCCACGCCGCTGTCCATGCTGGTTGAACTGCGCAATGTGTACGAATTGGACCACTTCACCTACGTGCCGCGCGTGGATGGCGGTAACGGGACCATCACCGGCCTGGATATCTCGGTTTCCATCGACGGGGTGCACTGGAGCGATCCGATTCAGACGCGCGGTTGGGCCGCCAACGGTCAGGAAAAGACCGTTGACCTCAGCGGCTTGAAAGCTTACTTTGTGCGCTTCACCGTGCCAAAAGGGATGTCAGTTGGCCAATTCGTTTCGGGTCAAGAATTCCTGCTGTTCAAGAAGGAAGGCACCAAGCCGCACTGGCCTGGCGATTTGACCAACGACGGCACCTGGACCGATGACGACGAAACCTCCCTGCGGAACTACGCTGGCTTGACTCATGGTAAGGACTCCGACTTTGATGGTTATGTTGAAAATGGTGACATGAACCAAAACGGCACCATCGATGCCTATGACATTAACTATGTCGAAACGCACCTCGGCACCGCCGTCACGACTTGGGATGAGGCTGTACCAACTGGCACTTTGACTCTCAAGACGGACAAGACCAGTTACCAGCCAGGCGACACCATCACCGTGACCTTGCAAGGCCATGATCTGACCGGCGTGAACGCCCTGTCCGTGCACATTCCGTATACCAGCAAGGAACTGACCTTTGGTAACGTCCAGGCCACCGACGCGACGAAGAACATGATCAACTTCTCCAAGAGCCGGTTGCACTCTGATGGCAGCGAAGATCTGTATCTGATCTTCTCAAACAAGGGTGAAGCTGACCGCTTAAGCGGCGACTTGGACCTGGCGACCTTCACGTTAACCGCGAAGAAGCCACTGTCCGGGGATGCGCTGAAGTTGGCGTTGACGGATCCAATGCTGGTTAACCAAATCAGCAAGGAAGCCTTCCTAGAAGCACCAGCCGCCGTTGAGTTAACCTATCTGGATCCCGCCAAGGCTGGCTTGCGGCAAAGCATCGCTACCGCCAAGGCCCTGAATCCAGAGCATTACACCGCTGATAGCTGGCAAGCCGTTGCCGATGCGCTGACACAAGGCCAAACCGTCGCTGATGACAGTGCGGCTGACCAAGTGGCCATCGATACGGCGCAACAAAGCCTGATTGATGCCGTCAAAGGCCTCACCCCGGCCACGCACCTCGACAAAGCCGTTTTGGCTGAGTCATTGAAGCTTGCGCAAGGGGTCGACGCCAGCGGCTACACCGTAGACTCTCAGCAAGCCCTTGCCGACGCGATCAGCAACGCGGCTGCAGTGGTGGGCGATGATGCCGCCACGCAGGACACCATTGATGATGCGGCGATTCAGCTGACCGCGGCGCTGGCCGGCCTCAAGGCTAAGCCAGTGGTGGTGGATAAGACCGCCTTCCAAGCGGCGATTGCTAAGGCCGAAAAAGCGGCTAAGGATGCGGCTCACTACACCGCCCAAAGCTATGTCGGCGTGGCTGATGCCTTAGCTGCTGCCCAAGCGGTAGCGGCTAATCCAAATGCCACCGCGGCGCAAGTCGAAGCGGCCACCACCGCTTTGCAAGAGGCTTTGGCCATCCTCAAGCCGGTGGCTCAGGGTGAGCAAACCGGCAAGCATGATCAAGGCACCAAACCTGCGCCAGCTGACAACCAAGTTGCTAAGTTGAAGCAGGATAAAAAAGCAACGCAGCAACAAAAAGTGGCGGCGATCACCAAAGCCGCCGGCAAGAAGACGCTACCGAAGACCGGCGAGTCGACCACCCCGCTGGCAGCCCTTGGCGTTGCACTACTCAGCTTACTCGGGGGTCTTGGGTTCTCCCGGCGCAAGCAAAACTAACTGACCGTAATCAACAACCGGTAAATATGGGAGAAGCGACCGTCTGGGGGAGACGGCCGCTTTTTTGCGGGCTCATTGCCCGGGAAATAAATAACAATCGCTTCGCGCAGTCCGAGGAAATCGTCGTGTTTCTTGGTATAATGACAACGGAGGATTCGTCATGAAAAAGTTGTTGCACCGTTATTTTCACAGCCGCTTTTATGAAATCCTAACTGCGACTTTTCAGCCCTTACTGCCGCTCGTGCTTCTTGGGACTTACGCACAGGCCCTGTTGGTTGCGGCTTTTTCCCGGAACGGGTTTTTCACGGAGGTCTTTGGCATTAAAAGTTGGCTACCGGGCTACGCTTTAATTCGCCAAGGCCTGTCGATGCTGACAGCCTATACCCTTGGGCTGCTTGGCCTCTTGACGGCGATTTTCGCCGCCCGCGCCGTGGCACGCCGCAATCCTACGTTGGCCATGTTAGTGGCAGGGGTCGGGTTTCTGGTACTCAACACCACGCGGCTAGCGATGTTAGGGCCAGGCTTAGGGCTAGGTGGCCTGCTAATGGGCCTAGTATTTGGTCTGCTCGTCGGGTGGCTGCTTAATCTGGCGCGGCCGCGGCTCACGGCCAGCCTCATCATCATTTTTGCGGTGGCTATCCGCCTGGGCCTCAACGCGCTTGCCGTGGGCGAAATCAGCCCGAGTTTTACCGGCATTCCCCACGGCGGCGTCGGCGTCTTGCTCGCCGTGATTGCTAACAGCGTGCTGGCTTGGTTTGGCCTGACGCCACTTATTGACCCACTTTCGCCGTTGTTGACCGGGCCAACCGCCACGGCGAATCTGACCGCCGTCCTTGCCCATAAAACCGTCCCCTACCTGACCACGATCGGCACGTTGTATCGACCGTTCGCGCTGTTTGGCGGGGTCGGCGGCACGCTTGGGCTCATCATTGCGATTTTGCTGGCAGATCGGCGGCGCACCCAGCGTCAGCTGGCCAAATGGAGCTTGGTCCCTGGGTTGGTTAATCTCAATTTGCCACTGCTGGTGGGCTATCCGCTGCTGCTCAATCCGTTAATGCTGATTCCATTCACATTGGCCCCACTGGCCGCGACGGCGCTGGCTTGGGTCGCGCTGCACCTGCACCTCATGACCGCTGCGGTCTACCATGTCCCGGCCACGACGCCCGGGCCGATGTTGGCTTGGCTGGCCACCAATGGTAACTGGCCGGCGCTGATTGTGGCTGTGATTGGTCTAGCGGCTTCGGTGGCGATCTACTGGCCATTTGTCAAAATGCTGGAGGAGGTGGCGCCGGATGTCTAAAACTGGACGCACGATTTTGCTCAGCCTCCTCGGTCTCGCCGTTGCGCTTGGCTTGTTCATCCCAGCGACCATTTGGATGCGCGGCCAGGTGAAGCAGACCCAGGTCATTCACGACTCCCGCATGGCGCCGGTGATTCTGGTGCCTGGTAGCTCAGCCACCCAGAACCGGTTTAACGGCTTGATCACCACGCTTAATCAACGCACCAGCGGCCACAGTTTGCTTAAGGTGACGGTGAAAACCGACGGCAGCATGACTTCCACTGGGAGTATCGCCGCCCGCGATAACGAACCGTACATCGTGGTGGCTTTTGAGAACAACAAGGATGGCTACAACAACATCAAAAAGCAGGCCCGCTGGTTTAACATTGCCTTGAAGAAGCTGATGGCGACCTACCATTTCAATCGATTCAAAGGAATCGGCCACAGTAACGGCGGCCTGATCTGGACTTTGTTCTTGGAAAAGTATTACGCCAGCGCTTCAATGACGATTAGCGACCTGATGACCATTGGCACACCGTACAATTTGGAAGAAAGTAACGCCAGCAACCGCACGCAAATGTTGGTGGACCTGATTAAAGCCAAAAAGAATCTGCCGACCAGTCTCACCGTGTACTCCTTGGCGGGGACGGCGACGTATAGTGGCGACGGCACCGTGCCGCTTTCCAGTGTGGAGAGTGGCAAGTATATCTTCCAAAACCAGGTGAAGCACTACACGCAGATCACCGTGTCTGGCGATGATGCCAGCCACTCCGATTTGCCGCAAAACCGGCAGATTGAAAGCTACATTCAACAGTACATCCTGACCAATCCGAACCAGCAAGGGGTGCACGTGCCGGCCAGCGGGCAAGCCCGGCCAGGGGTGGGCAGTGCGCCAGATGAATAAGCCAAATTCACGCGCGGGCGGTTGCGTTTTGAATGACCGACCAGTATCGTACCGTAACGGAGGCGAGAACATGGATCCTAATCCAGACAATCCAATGTGCCATCAAGGCATGACCTGCCACGACGGCTGCCGCTGCGCCGGCTCCCATGGCCGCTGTCAGTGCAAAATGGTCACGCCCGAGCAGTGTCAGTGCGGCTCGCTGTGCAAAGCCGCGCCGGCGAAGTAAGCAAAGACCGCGCTTCAGCATTTTTCGCTGAAGCGCGGTCTTTATTTACACAAGTATGAGGCGGAAATTAAGCGCGGCGTTTGCGCTGCAGTGCTGTACCACCCAACAAGCTCAGAAGGCTCAGGCCCAGCAAGGCCAAAACACTTTGGTGGGCATCGCCGGTACTTGGCAAAGCCGAAGCGGCAACTGGTTTAACTTTAGCTAAGTTGACCTGCTTCAGGGCCGTGGCAGGCTTGGCGGTGGCGTGTTTCTGATGTAGCGCTAACCAGTGTTGCACCGTTGCCAGGTGGGCCTGTGCGGCTTTCAGCGCGCTGGCAGCGGCTGCGGCAGGAGCGAGCGTGGCCTCGTAGGCTGCTTGGGCATCGGTCAAGGCCGCCTGGGCTGCCTCATCAGCCGCCTGAGCTATGGCGAGGTTAGCATCAGCTTGTTGCAAAGCCTCTAAATGATCAGCCGCCGCGGTTTCAGCTGCCTGCGCGGCAGTCAGGGCTTCATGGGCTTCGGCTGCTGCGGTTTGGGCATCGGTGAGCGCGGCCTGCGCGGCGGTGAGGGCGTCGTGAGTGGCGGTTGCGGTTGCCGCGGCAGCGGTGGCTTGCGCTTCTGCCGCTTCGAGGTTAGCGGTTAAGGTCGCCTGATTAGCCGCGGCATTGGCTGCGGCAGTTTGTTGATCGGCGGCGAGTTTGGCCTGCGCCGCTTGCAGGGCCGTGTCAGCCGCGGTCTTGGTCGCTTGCGCCGTCGTTAGTGCCGTCGTCGCATCAGCCAATGCCTGTTGCGCTTTGGCTAAGGCGGTGGTGTCCTTGGTGTGCGCAATCGGCGCCGGCGTGGTGGTGTCGTTAAAGAAAGGATAGCTGTGGTCGACGCCGGTGACGTTTGTGAAAGTGAAATAAAGACTGCCTTTGTCGTCAATTTCCACGCCCAAATAGTCGTAGTTTTTGGATCCACCCTGGTCGAGGATGAAATCTGTGAGCCAATCTATCTGGCCACCTAGATCGCCGGTGACTGAGGACCCATCGGCATAAATACTAGTTGCATCGGTGGAGTAGCTAGTTCTGCTCATCAGACTAGCGATTGCGGCAAGAATACCACGTTTGAGATTAGACATTGGGGATGATTTATCGCCGAGATTAAAGGTGAAATTCATCACGGCATTGCCAATGGTACCAGCACCCAAAGCTTCGAGCGGTCCTTCGTTCCCTCTGTCATCATATTGGGTACCATAAGGAAGGCCTAAGGTTTGCGCGGCAGCGACTGAAGTTTCCGAGTCAATATCATACCACGAGTTGTCGCCGTAGTTACCACGGTACATATTGCCCCCGAGATTGAGCAGTGCAGCCTGAACCGAGCCATCGGAGACATGAATCGGGGTGATGCCGAACTGGGCCCGGATATCGTTAATGACTGAGGCAGCAAACTCAGACAGCTCGCGCGCTTCTGCATTCGTTAATTGCGTCATATCGGGAACAATTTCGGCGTCGTCTGCCGCTGTTGGCTGGTAGTCGATGAGCTGCGTGGCATCCCGAGCTTGGGCTAGCACGTTATTGGTCCAATCTTCGTCCGGGCCACCATAACCGTCACCGTTGATTTCATGATAGACTTCCAGAAAATCAGGCGTCAGCACCACGCCCCCAACTTCGGCATCAGCGTTAGTCGCGTCATCCACCGCCTGCTGGGCCTGAGTTTGCGCTGCCGTGGCGTTATCAACGGCCGTCCCGGCCTGGTCGGCGGCGGTTTGTGCTTCGTCAACGGCTTGTTGGCTGGCCGTTACCGTTGGGTCGTCTTCGCCAGTCAGTGCGGCTTGCGCAGCGGTTACGGCATCATCGGCGGCGGTTTTAGCTGATTGTGCCGCTTCGTCTGTCGCTGTTTTCGTATCGACATCAGCTTGCGCATCAGAGACAGTTTGGTCCGCGGCGTCGCTGGCAGCTTGGGCGTCAGCGGTGTTTGCCGCTGCGGCGTCGGCATCTGCCTGGGCCTGAGCAATCGCTTCTGGCGTTGCTTCCGCCTTGGTGGCTTCTGCGGCCGCCTTGTCCGCAGCGGTTTGATCTGCCGTGGTTTGCGCGGCGCTCAGATCAGCTTCGGCATCAGCCTTGGCCGCGGCCGTGGTAGTCGCCGCTTGTTGGGCTTGGTCAACGGCAGTTTGCGCCGCCGCTGCATCATCATCGGTGGTTTGCACCGTGCTGGTGGCTGGCTTGGTCGCAGCGTGGGTGCTTTGCGGGTTCGCTAGCGCCAAGCCGGCAATGGTAGCGGCAGCAGTCAATGTGAACAACGGGGTTTTCTTCATAATCTCTCCTCCAAATAAAGAAATTTCTTCCCCAGTGTACTAATTGACCGCGTCATAATATGACATAAAAATAACAATTGAGCTGGTCACTGAATTATTTTATTGATATTTAGCCTGCATCGCCGTCAGCATGGTTTTGATACGTTTGACCAACAGCGGCGGATCAAGGACCTTGACCCGCGGGCCTTGGCCGAGCAGCCACAGTAGGGCCCCTTCGATACGGGCGTAGGCTTCAATGACGACGCTGCCGTCCGCGTTGGTGGCAACGACTTTGGAAGTGGGAAAAGCGTCTAGCGCCGTGGTAACAAAACCTTCGTACTCAAAGTGGATGACGGTCGGTTCGCCAAAGTCGATGAAGTAAGTCTGCCGCCAATGGTCTTGCAATGAAAACCTGGTGGCGTAATCAAGTTTTTCGCCCTTGGTCTCATCTAAAATCTCGTCGATGCGATCAAGGCGATAGAGCCAGTAACCATGATGCTCGTCGGCAAACATCGCCACGTAAAAGTAAAAGCGCTCAAAGAACACGGCCACAGGCTGGGCGTGGTGAATTTCGCTGGTTTGTTTCAAATTCGAACGGCTACTGTGGTAGCTGAACGTCAGCTTAAGGCGCTGATCGATGGCGGTATTGACTGTCTGCAACAAGCCCAACAGCGGTTTGGCGCCAGTGAGCGGCGAAAAACCATGCCGGGCCAAGCGCAAATCCGCGTGCAGAGCAGCGCGACTGGTCGGTGAGAGGGGCTGTTCAATGTAGGCCAAAGCTTCTGCAAGTTCGCCTTGATCAAAAGCGCGACTGCCGGTGACGATGTGACTGACCGCCAAGGCGATGCTATCTTGCCGGTTATCGGTCATTAAGCACCAGTGCCGCGGTGGTCCTTCCTGGAGCACTGGCGGCTGGGCACACGCGTCAGCCAAGGCGGCCCGAATGTCCGCCAAATCGCGCTGCAGGGTGCGCAGGCTGATGCTATATTCGGTTGTCAGGGTCTCAGCATCGATGGTTTGGCCTTGCATTAAGGCCGCAAAAATATGCGCGACGCGGGCGTTGCTTTCCATGGGAGCCACCACCTTTGGGTTATCTATCACATATCTTACCAGATGAAGCCGGAAAAAGTTGGTGAAAACCCTCGGCCGATTTTGGCCGTGATGACAATTTAATGATGGATTCAATAACGATTGCATAATAGATGGCGGCGAGCAAAAAATCCCATCACCGCGCTCGGATGAAACGTCTGCGACGATGATGGGATGGCTTTTATTCAATTAGCGTCCCGGCGCACTTAAGCGACCGCTGCCGATTTGAAAATCATCGGTTTCAACCGCGACCAAATGGCATTAATGCCGAACGCGGAAGCGAAGGAAATGCACCAGGTCAGCACGTACAACACCAAAATCCCGACCCAGGTGTTGGCGGTGGTTAAGGTCTTGCCGAACAACAGCCACAGACATTGTGACCAAAAGACATTCGACAGGTATGCTTTGTAGGCGAAGTTGGCAAACTTGTGCACGAACTTCGTAAACGGCCGGCCGGCTTTGACCTGATACAGGCACAGCGCTGAGAACAGGCCAATAGCGGCTAGATCATACAAGGTCATCGAAGGCTTGTAGTAAGGCGCGTTGCCGAGGTTGATCGGGAAGCCGTAGCTGAACAGTTCGTGGTTGGTCCACCAGAATGTGGCTAAAAAGACCACGGCGATGGCTGGCCACCATTTCATGATGGCGCGGTCGAAGTGTTCGCGGTACTGCCAAGCCAGCGTCCCAAAGACACCGTAGATGAAGAAGCTGATGAACAGCCGATCAAACAGATACCAATCCTGGGCATGCGGACCGTTAAAAATCTGGGTGTCATAGAACCACAGCCACAGCGCTGCAATCACGACCGCAGCGCAAGCGGCGATAATGCCGCGTTTAGTGTTTTGTCCACACCAGCGGCCAATCGCCCAAAAGACCGGCATCAAAATGATGAACTGTAGCATCATGGTGTTATACCACAAATGCGGCGCGGCGTTCCCGTTGACGAAATGCCAGAGAAACGAGCCTAAGTCGTGATACTGGTTGACTTGCTGCATTTGCGGCATAACCAACAGATAAATAAACGTCCACCAAATCGTGGGGATGAACAAGGCGTGCCACATGTTTTTGAGGTAGTGGCCGTAAGTCAATTCCCGATGGTTGATGGTCGTGCGGGTGGTGGTGTAAAGAATGCCAAAAATAAAGGCTGGTGCGGTGTACTTGACCAGGTTATACATAATCCCGATCCAAGTTTGCGCGCCGATGCTAGGGCTGGTCGTCAACGCGTAGCTCATAATGGGCTGCGACATCACGGCAGTGCAGGCGCCTAGCTTTAAGTAGTCGCCGATATCGGCGACTGGTGCGAGCGTCTTCTCACTCATTTGGTTGTCCCACCTTAGTTCGGATTTGTGAGAGGCGATCGGTGGGAGTTGTCGAAGTCAGTGTAACGAGTTGCCGACGCAGTTGCAAGTTTTAAATTTTTCCTCAGCGGCGCCGTTAGACCTTCAGGGCCTGGGCGCGAGCGGCGACAAATAGCCCCACTAACGCGTTTGCCACTTTGCGGGTGCGCACGTCTTCTTTGGGCTGGCCTTCTGTCAAATAGATCGTGCGAAAAGGCGGATCTGGGGTGATGCGGGCCAGATGCAGCTGCTTGCCAGTTTCGGCCCAGGTGACCGAGGGGATGAAGCCGACGCCGATTCCTGAGGCCAGCATCGCGCGGATACTGGCCGGGTCGTCGGATTCGTACTGGAAATTCAGGCGCAAGTTGCGTTGGTCAAAATACTGATCCAAGGTATCGCGCAGCGGCGTGTGATAGCCAAGCGAGACAATCGGCTGGCCCACCAGCGCACTCGGCGTGATAAAAGCGGAAGCGGTCAGATCAGGATTGGCACTGCCAATCAAGATTTCCTCGTTCAGCAGTGGCACTGAACGCCGGTCGCGGCGGGGCTGACGGGTGGAAATGGTGAAGTCGAACTCGCGGGTTTCGTTGACGGCGGTGATGCGCTGGGTCAGCTGAATCGGGGCGTTGGGGTAAATCGCGTGAATGGTTTTGATGATATCTGGAATCAGCGCCGACGCCACTTCCACCAACAGGCGAATTGGGGGCTGATGCGTGGAGGGTTTGGCGACGGCTTCAATGCCTTCCTCGATTTGATCGAGGCCGGATTCCACGTAGTTGAGAAATAAGCGACCGGCATCGTTGATTTGAATGCCGCGGCCCACCCGGTCGAACAACGCCACGCCGAGTTCTTTTTCCAGTTCTTGAATCATTTTGGTCATCGCTGGTTGACTGATAAAAGCCTGGCGCGCGCCTTGGGTGATACTGCCGGTTTGCGCCGTGTAAACGAAGCCTTGAAGTTGAGCGAGGTTCATGACGTACCTCCTATTCATAACTGATAGTTATACATATAAGATAAAATCATTATACAACGCTATCTGATCGGCATAAAGTGGCAATGTGAGAGCGATCGGATCAGATAGAGAGAAGGTCAATCGTGAATTCTTTGTGGATTTTCCCCGGTCAAGGGGGCCAAACCGCCGGCATGCTCCAAAACGTGGATAAGGCTTTGCGCAGCCACGTCGAGGAGTTGCTGGGGTTGAAGTTGTTGGATACCGATGAAGCGTACCAAGACTCGGTGCAGCTGCAAGTCGGCATCGAATTGTTGCAAGTGGCGCAAGTCAACGCCATGCAAGCTGCCGGTTTGAAGCCGCATTTGGTGGCGGGGCATAGTCTCGGCGTGTTCGCCGCGGCCTATGCCATCGGCAGTTTAGCACAGGATGATTTGTTCCGCGTGGTCAAACGCCGCGCGGAGCTGATGCAAGGCGCCTATCCCCAAGGTTATGGGATGGGCGTGGTGGTTGGCTTGAGCCGGCCTGAGGTGGAAGCCTTGGTCGCCCAAGTTAACAGTTCAGAGCACCCGGTTTATGCTTCCAACCAAAACGCCGAAGACCAAACCGCGTTGTCCGGCGAGCTGGCTGCGATCGATCAGGTCGTGACCCTCGCCAAGGCGAGCGGCGCAGTCCTGGCGCGGCGGCTGAAGGTGCCGGTACCATCGCATTCACCGTTGATGGCAAAAGTTGGCACCCAGCTGGCCGCCGCCATGGCGGATGTGACGCTGCAAAAACCGGCGGGCATTTACCTGACGAATTACTCCGGCCGCGCCGTGCGCCAAGTGGCACCGGTGCGTGAGGATCTCAGCAACAACTTGGCTCATCCCGTTTATTTTGAAGCGATGATGGGCGTGGCACACGATTATGAACCCGATAGCATCGTGAACTTTTCTCCCGGCCGTCCGTTCCGGAAGGTACTGGGGCAGAAGTTCGGCGATCTGCATCAAGTCAATCTTGATCAGATGAGCGTATCGGATGCCGCATTTTTGTTAACCAAATGGGAAAGAGGGACTTATTAATGAGCGAAGAACGTGATTGGGCAACGCATCGCGAAGCCAAAGCGAACAAGCTCTCAGCAATGAGCAGTATGATCGATGGCAAGTTCGCCAAAACCAGCGATGCCAAAGCCATTCTGGAAGGATTAATCGCACCAGGGGACAAAGTGGTCCTCGAAGGCGATAACCAAAAGCAAGCGACCTTCTTGTCGAAGACATTGGCTTCAGTTGATCCAGCCAAGGTTCACGACTTGCACATGATTATGAGTAGTATTTCACGGCCAGAACACCTGGACATTTTTGAAGACGGGATTGCCTCCAAAATGGACTTCTCCTTTGCTGGCCCGCAAAGTACCCGGGTATCACAGATGATCGCTGATGGCACCTTGAAGGTTGGCGATATTCACACCTACCTGGAATTGTATGCTCGCCTGTACATCGACTTAATTCCTAACGTCGTGTTGGTCGCTGCCGATAAGGTCGACCGCGATGGGAACCTGTACACCGGCTACAACACCGAAGAAACGCCAGTGATTGTTGAATCTGCGGCCTTCCATGATGGCATTGTCATTGTGCAGGCCAATGAAGTCGTCGACAAACTACCGCGCGTGGATATCCCCGCTGACTGGGTCGATGTCATTATTCCAGCGGACGAGCCTTATCAGCTTGAACCGCTGTTTACCCGCGACCCGCAGAACATCACCGAGCTGCAGATTTTGATGGCGATGATGGCCATTCGCGGCATTTATGAGAAGCACAACGTTCAGTCCGTGAACCATGGGGTCGGCTTCAACACCGCCGCCATCGAACTGCTGCTGCCAACTTACGGCGAGCAACTAGGCCTGAAAGGCAAGATTGTGCCAAACTGGGAAGTTAACCCTACGCCAACTCTGATTCCCGCGATTGAATCCGGCTGGGTCCAGTCGATTCATTCCTTCGGTGGTGAAGTCGGGATGGAAAAGTACATCGCCGCGCGCCCAGACGTCTTCTTCGTCGGCAAGGACGGCACGATGCGCAGTAACCGGGCCTTTGGTCAAATGGCAGGTCAGTATGCGCTGGACATGTTCGTCGGCTCGACTCTGCAAATCGACCAATATGGCAACTCCTCAACCGTCACCAACGGCCGGCTCTCCGGTTTCGGCGGCGCGCCAAACATGGGCTCCAACCCAACCGGCCGGCGCCACTCCACCCCAGCATGGCAGAGCTTGCGGCCTGATAACGATCCGCTGGGCAAAGGCCAGAAGTTGGTTGTGCAAATGGTTGAAACCTTTGGCTCCAACAAGCGCCCAGTGTTCGTGGACTCGCTAGATGCCGTTGAAGTGCGCAAGGAAGCCAAGCTGCAAAACGTGCCGATCATGATTTACTCCGAAGACACGACCCATATCGTGACTGAAGAAGGGATTGCCTACCTGTACAAGACCTCTTCCATGGCCGAACGCCAAGCCGCAATCGAAGCCATTGCTGGGGTCACCCCAGTCGGCTTGCGCTCTGATCCTGCGGTGGTCAAAGACTTGCGGGCCCGCGGCATCGTGGCCTTCCCAGAAGACCTCGGCGTCAACCGCAACCAGGCGACTCGGTCCTTGCTGGCCGCGCAGAACATGGAAGATTTGGTCAAGTGGTCGAAAGGCTTGTACAACCCGCCGGCTAAGTTCCGCAGCTGGAGCTAAGGTCACCTCTGAAAGGAGCACGCAACATTATGGAAAAATTGCACTTTAATTATGCGGCAACCCAGCCAATCGAACACCCGATTCACATTGGCGTCGTTGCTTCCGGCGACCTTGAAGTGATCATGAAGCCGACGGACAAAAAAGAATCTGAATTAAACATTGTCACTGGTAGTGATGGGTTCAAAGAAGTTTGGCAAAACGTGCTGAACCGGTTCTTCGACCGCTACCCACTGCTGGCCGATTTTGAGATCAATGATTTCGGCGCCACGCCTGGCGTGGTTAACCTGCGACTCACTCAAGCAATGGAGGCGTTGAAAGATGAGCAATAGTTTTGTTGAATTGCACGCTCGCCAGCGCGCAGAAGCCTTACTTGATGCGGGCAGCACCCGTGAACTGATTGGGCCCTTTGATAACATGATTTCCCCGCACCTCGAGCCCCAAAACATCGTGCCTGAAGCCGATGATGGCATTGTGGTGATGAAAGGGCAATTAAACCAAAAAGACACGGTCATCATTGCCATCGAAGGCGCCTTCCAAGGCGGCGGGATTGGTGAAGTGTCCGGCGCGAAGATTGTCTCCGCCTTGGAGCATGTGTTAGCCGATAACAAAGCCGGCCACAAGGAATATCCGATCATCATCTTGGATACCGGTGGCGTGCGCCTGCAGGAAGCCAACTACGGCCTCTTGTCGATTTCCGAAATTCACAACATGGTCATTGCCTTGAAGCAGTACGTGCCAGTCATTGGCCTTGTGCCAGGGCGCGTCGGCTCTTTTGGCGGGATGTCCATCACCAACGCCTTGCTGTCTTATGTCATCGGCACCGACAAAGCCCGCATCGGCTTGAATGGGCCTGAAGTCATCGAGCAGGAAGCCGGCGTTAAGGAATGGGATTCTTCCGATAAGAACCTGATCTGGAACACGCTGGGCACTAAGCAGCGCCAGGCCACCGGCATCATCGATGAAGTCGTTGATGATGACGTGAACGCCTTCCGCACGGCCATCACGGCAGCGATTGATGAAAACAAGGATTCGCACCGTGATCAGCGCGGCGATTTCTACCTGAGTTTGCTGGATCAACTCGATCCCAGCCAGCCGCTGGATATCGCCGGCTATGATCAGCTGTTCAAGCAAGTCGTTGCCAAGCCGCATCACCTAGCCCCAGCCACCAGCGGCAGCCAGCCTGGCACCAAGTCCCGTGGCCGTAACTGGTTTGAACTTCTGACCGGCATCAAAAACGCGCAAAGCGATGTGCCAACGGTCTTGCATGCTCAAGCCGATGGCCGCGAATATGTTGCCATTGTGCCAGCTGAAGACAACCGCTTCCCGCGGGTGCGCCATGGTGAAGTGGGTCTGCAAGAAGGCTACACGGTTGCCAGTGTCATCAACGACTTGATTGCCGCTGATGCGGACAAGCCAGCTGCTGAGAAGACGCCGATCGTGATCGTCGTCGATGTGCCTAGTCAGGCGTATGGCTACAAGGAAGAATTGATTGGGATTCACATGTCCCTGGCTTCCGCTGCCAGTGCCTATGCGCGGGCGCGCCAGGCCGGTCACAAGGTGGTTTCCTTCATTCCTGGGGATGCCGTTTCTGGGGGCTTCTTGGCCCAAGGTTTGCAATCCAACCGGTTGGTCGCCTTGGATGACCTCGACATCACCATTCAGGCGATGAGCAAGGCCTCCAGTGCCCGCATTACCCAGCGGACGATTGCAGAATTGGAAGAAGCCACCAAGCATGTCCCAGCGATGGCTTACGACATTGAAAACTATCAAAAGCTTGGCTCTTTGTACAACCTGATCAAAGGCGTCAAAGGTTACGACTCCGATGACCAAGCCGTCGCTACCGTGAAGGCCGCCTTGGACGATGCGTTCAAGAGCCTGGAAGACGCGCCTGCTGACCTGTCCTTCCGTTACACCAACGACATTGCCGTGAACGGCGAAGGCGGCGGCCGCAAAGCCACCAACAAAGTTCGCGCCTTGATGGATCAGCAATGGTAAGTTTCACTCCGCATACGCTCGTGCGGCTCAAAGCAGCTGATGCTTTGACGGCAGCGAGCCCACTGCCAGATTGGGCAGTGGCCATATTAACCGAATCGCCATACGTGATCGTACGGCGGGGCCCCCAGGCCGACCGGATTCCGGTCGGCCTTCGTGGCTATCAAAAGGCGCAGCGCTTTGCGGCGTTCGTAGTGTCTGCTCAAGTGGCGGCGACGGTGACCCCGCAGCAGGCCTTGGCCTTGCTGCCGCAGTTGGACCCAATGCGGGCGCAATTGCCGGCGTTCCAGAAGCTCAAAGCCTTGCAACCTTTGCTGCAAGGCTTCGATTGGGGTGTGGGCGGCAGCCTGCAATTCGAGCTGGTCACCGGCCTGAAAATGGCGCGACCAGTCTCGGATGTTGACGTCATCATGACCAGGCCAGCTCAGGCCTTGCCAGTGGCGGCAGCGCAAACGCTGATTCAGCGGCTGCAAGCCATTGCCGGTGCGCATGCCGACATCCAAGTGGTGCATGGTCAGGCCGGCTTTTCCCTAGAAGAGTACGCCCAGCACCGCGCTGCCCAGGTGATGATGAAAACCGCCACCGGTCCGCAGTTAACCGCGGATCCGTGGCATTTTGAAGGTGAATCCTAATGCAAATTGCGGTTCCTGACGCCCAGTTAGCCGTGGCTGTTGAAGGTAGCGGCCGGCCCATTGTGTTTGTCAACGGTTTTGGCAGCTACAAAGAAATCTGGACTGCCCAAGTGGCAGCGTTTAGTCGCTGCGCCCAAACCGTGTGCTTTGATTACCGCGGGCAGGGCGAGTCGACCGGGGCGGTGGCGACATCGCTAGCGGCATTGGCCAATGACCTGGCGGCGGTGCTCTCGCAACTGCAGCTGAAGCGGCCGCTGCTGGTGGGCCATTCGATGGGCGCCAGCGTTATCTGGGCCTTTCGGCAGCGGCATCCTGACGTGCCAGTCAGCGGCGTGCTGGTGGTGGATCAGTCGCCGAAAATGCTCAACGACCACCAGTGGCAATTCGGCTTTCGCGGTTTAACGGCCCGCACCGCGCCGGTGCAATTGCACCGGCCGCGCCAAGGCCACGAAACCTTGCACGGTATGGTGCCAGCAGTGATGGATGCGTTCATTCGCGCCGAAAGCCGCCGGCCCTTCGATCGTGAGCAAGGCGTGGCGCTACTGGCGGATCATTTCCAAGCGGACTGGCGCGCGCAGATCAGCAACGAAACGGCCCCGGTGCTGTTCGCTACGGCGGCGCAAACGCCGTATTTCAACAATGGCTACGGCCAGTGGCTGATGCGGCGCAATGCCCAGGTGCGCGAAGTGATGATTCAAAACTGCGGCCATGATGTGATGGCTGAAGTTCCAGAAGCATTCAATCAAACGCTGCGGCACTTCATGTTGCAAAACAAGTGAAAGGACACTTTATGACGGCATTTACGGCAGAACAACTGGCCAATCTGGCCACGCGGGCCTTGCTCTATGAGGTCAGCGTCAATCCCAAACCCGGCCTGGTGGATCCCGTCAGCAGCGGGCCCCATCCTGATATGACCGTGTTCACGTTTATCAATTCTAGTTTGAGCCTGCAACCGTATTTACTGTTTTGTGCCCAAACTGGGTTGGATTGGCCGGGCGACTTGCCGGCGCTGTTTCAGGCGCTGCGACCAGCAGGGATGGCGGCGGAGCAGGCGATGTTCGCCGCGACGGATGGCGTGAACACGCACAAAGGCGCTATCTTTTCACTGGGCATCCTGACCGCAGCTGTGGCCTATGAACAGTCTCGCGACTTGACCGTGCGTCAGGTGGTTCAGCAGATGCTGGTGGGCTTGACCGCTGGCGACTTTGCCGCCACCGCGGCGAAAACCGATGCAGAGCTGACGGCAGGCGAGCGGCTGTACCTTGAGCACGGCTTAACCGGGGTGCGCGGGGAAGCCGAAGCCGGCTACCCCAGCGTGTTCGACCACGGCTTGCCCATGCTGCGGCAGGCGACTGGGACGCTGAATCAAAGGCTGCTCGATAGCTTGCTGGCGATTTTGAGCCATTTCACCGATACCAACCTGATTCATCGCGCTGGCACCACCGCTATTTTGCCGGTGGCGCAGCAGCAGGCTCAGGCGATTTTGGCCACTGGCGGCACGCACACCCAAGCGGGGATGCGGCTGCTCGAGCAGATGAATGCTGACTTTCTGAAGCAGAACCTGAGTCTGGGCGGATCGGCGGATATGCTGATTTTGACCATTTTTACGGGCCTTGTGGAAGGCGTCATTTGAAGCTGTATGACAAAAAGAGCCGTCTCGCATTTTATGCGAGGCGGTTCTTTGATTCTCTGACTGCTATGTTTCACGTGAAACAAGCACAGCTCGTTGCCGAAAAAGTAGCGGCTCAAACGGCGGCTGGTGGGCGGTGCTGGTTAGATCTCTGGCGCTGGCGTAACGGCGGCTTCCATCAGCCAGTCGTGCTGCGGATCATCACCGACCACGAAGGCATGCTCGCCGACTTTTTTGAACCCGCGCTTTGTATAGAAGGCTTTTGCCGGTTCATTGTGTTCCCACACCCCCAGGGCGATGGTGTCCTTACCTTGAGCTTGCGCTAATTTTAACGCCTGGTTGTAGAGCAGGCTGCCCAAACCGTGATGCTTATAGGTGGGCAGGATGTAGATGCGTTCCAACTCGAGGGCGTTGGTCGCTTTGACGTCCGCGGTGACGGCGGCGTCCACGTTGAATTTGGCATAGCCGGCCGGGGTGCCATCAACCAGCGCGAACCAAAAGGTGGTGCCAGGGGTGTTTAATTCTGTCGTGAGCTTGCTTGGCGCATAAGCCGTGGCCAAGAATTCGGCCATGTCAGCGGGGGCTGTATTCGCGTCGAAGGTATCCGCAAAGGTGACGCGGGCCATGTGCACGAGGGTGGGGATGTCTTGCTCAGTGATTTGACGAATAGTGTTCATTGATTGTCCTTTCATGATTAAAACTCAGTAGTGGCGCTTGCCGCCGCTTTTGACCAGCTGCCAGTCTTCATCGATGTTCTGCGTCATCTGGTTGAGCAAGCGCGTGAGGGTGGCGACTTCATCTTCGGTCATGCCATCAAGGGCCCGCTTGAGTGAATACTGATTCTCCCGGTGAATCGGGGCATAGGCCTTTTTGCCGGCGGCAGTGGGGAAAAGCAAGCTAGCTTTCGCGTTATTGGGGTCAGGTTGCTTAACGACCAGACCTTGCTGGCAGAGCTTGGCAACGCTACGCGCCACTGTGGCCCGGTCTACTTTGAGCTGGTTCACCAGCTGTTCCTGGATGATGCCAGGTTGTTCGACAATGCGCACGAGGTAGAGGTATTGGCCGCGAGTGAGATCTAAATCACGGAACTCAATGTTGGAGATGCTGTCCAGTGCGCGTGCAACAACACCGATGGCGCGGAGTGCATCCATAAAAAGGTCACCTGCTTTCTGGGATTAGTATACGCGATTGTATTGCAAATGCAATATAGCGGAATAGGAAAACCAATTTTCTAAGTCCACCACCGCTATTGCCCTTGGAAGCTCATGATAATGACAATGCGATTTGGTAACCTATAGCTGTTTAAAACAGAATCTGAGCCTTGGCAATAAATGGATATGCTGGTTTTGATTTCTTCTTAGGGCTGGTGGAAGGCGAAATATGGAGCTTAAAGAGTAAAGAGGTCGTTTCACAACAAAGCGAGACGACCTCTTTTGTCATTCAAATGCAAGAACAGTCGGTAAATATTTCCCGTGAAAACCAATCCTCAAATCGATTGAGGTAAGAATAGCAATCTAACTGTGTTTCTGCAGAACTAAAAACGTTGGAAAACGATGAACAAAACGCTGAGATGTGCCATCTCTGTGCCACAAGGAAATCAGTTATCGTCGTGCGCAATCATCTGCTAATAGTGATTGCCTTTTGAGCCTTGAACAATGGGTGTAGAGAATCTGGCAAGAAGAGCGAATACAGATACTTGCAGACAAGGTACAATGTTCACAGTAGATCTTTTGCTGGCAATCATAAACAGGGGGGAGAGCACTAATGAGTTGGAATGAGGTTAAGATTCGTACACCACATCTACAGGAAAATGAAGTAGACTTGAAATTTTATACGGTAGTGAAGGACAAAAAAACGCAAGAGCAACGTATACGGGACGAACGAATAATTTCAATTTTCGGAAGAAACGGATCTGGAAAAACAACTATCTCTAACGCGGTGTTTCACGATAGTGCAGATAATACCGTAACAGATGAAGTACCAAGCTCTTCTTTTTGGAATGCTAGCATCGAACAAAACAAAAAAATTACCGAAGTTGCCAAGTTGAATGATTTAGAAAAGGCACAAGCATACGTTTATAACGAGCAATTTGTGGATAAGTATGTCCGAGTTAAAGATAATGAAAATCTAGAAGCGATTGTTATGCTATCTGACAATCCGGATTTAACAGATTCACTTAAGGCTCTTGAAACGAAAGAGACAGGCATAATGCAAAACATTGAGTCCGCTGAGCAAGCTCTAAGCAATTTTGAAAATTATACAAATGGCCAGAATGAGAATAATATCCAAAAAAAGATTGACAAGCAGTTAAAGGCAGACGGCGCGTGGGCATCAATTGGGAAAAGTATTCACTCGCTCGAAGTCAAACAACAAGTGAACACTACAACATTCAAGTCAATTCGTGACGTTGATGTTACTGGAGGGACACCAGCGATTGCTAAAAAAATTATGGAGCTCCTAGAAGATGACCTCAAAGATCTCGAACAGATTCGGGAAAAAACAGAATTGCCTCCATTTGAAATGTCGACGGATAAAAATGATTTTACTAAGGTCAAACAGCTCCTTTCGACCATTATTACCATGCCAACTCTCAATGGAATTCAAAAACGAGTTATGAAATCTATATCAATCAGCGGACAAAATTCCATTAGCCGAATTAAAGATACATTTTCACTGCCAGAGACTGAGTATTGCCCTACCTGTTTTCGTTCACTTACATCCAGCGAAAAGGAAGGTTTAGTTCAGACGATTGACCAGGTCTTAAAAATGTCAAAACTAAATGCAGAAAAAGAATTTACGAATAAATTGAAATCGCTGAAACTGGATAATCAGACTGTTGTCGAACAAAATACAGATATGGCATCGCTATTTCCAAAAGAGGTATCAGCGTACAATAACGCAGTAGAAAAATATAATGAGATGGTCAAAAAATACCTAGAAGCTATCGCGGAAAAAATTAATAACCCTTACTCAAATCCGGAGGACGTTGCGTACGATGATATAAGCCTATATAAGGAAATTATTTCCGCTGGAACAGCAATACAGAGGAAAGTCGAAGAGTATAATGGCGTTTTTAAAGAGGAGAAGTTCCTTATACGCGAAGCAGACTTACTAAACTTAAATATTGCGAAATATAACAACAGTGAGCTGTTCGAGCAATTTGAAGCAGCTAGTTTTAAACACCAGAGTCTAAAAGACAATCTTATTGAAGCTAAGTTGCCTCTAGAAAGCGTCCAAAAAAATATTGCTCCCCAGTTTACAATTCAAGTGCAACACCCTGACGACTAGACCAAAAAGGCCATGAAGACCTATTCTTGTTAGTA